>JAYVQK010000218.1:0-5148 GCA_043757005.1 Verrucomicrobiaceae bacterium | reverse complement strand
TTGCCAAAGCCAGTCGCCGTTTTTTGCAGCTACGACGCCCACGGCCAGCGCGTGCTAAACGCCTGCCGCCGCGTGGGCCTCGCCGTGCCGGAATAAGTCGCCGTGCTCGGCGTGGATAATGACGAGCTGCTCTGCTCTCTCTCCCCGCCGCCGCTCTCCAGCATCGCGCTCAATACCCAGCGTAGTGGTTGGGAGGCGGCGGCGATGCTCTTGGTGATGATGAAAGGCGGCAAAGTCGCTCCCGACATCCACCGTATCCCACCGCTGGGCGTCATCACACGCCTCAGCACAGACATCCTCGCCGTGGACGATCCGCCGCTCTCCCACGCGCTCCGCTACATCCGCGAGCACGCTTGCGAAGGCATCGGCATCAGCGACGTCCTCCAGCATTGCCCCATGGCGCGGCGCAATCTCGAAGTCCGACTCAAAGCCCTGCTCGGGCGCACTCCGCGCGAAGAAATCACGCGCGTGCAAATCCAGCGCGTCAAAGACCTACTCATCGGCACGAAGCTCTCGCTCGGAGAAATCGCCGACCGCACCGGCTTCAAACACGTCGAGTATATGACCGTCGTTTTCAAACGCGAATGTGGCCAACCCCCGAGCACCTTTCGGCAGGGCGGCAGGGGTTGATGGTTGATTGAAAATGCACGCAAGCGTGGAGGGGCACTCCGAACCTTCGAGGTCTGAGTTCCTAAATCTTAAACTCATTGCTCCACGGGCGGCGGGGGCACGAAATACATGAAGTGCCAGCTCCCGTTCACCATGCGGACGCCGGCGCGGTAGCCGGAGTATTGCGGGTCGGCGGCGAGCTGGGGGGGGACGACCATGAAGCCGTCGTAGGGCATCCACTTGTCGTGCATGAGGGCGGCAAGTTCGCCCCAGAGATTGTGTTTATCCCAGTAGGCGAAGACGTCTTCGCCCTCTGGCCCAGCATCCCAGCGGTAGCCGAAATCCTGGGCCATCGCTTGTGCAAGCACGGGGAGGTCGTGTTTTTCTACAGCGATGCGGAGTCGCCCGATGAAGCTCTGGAAGGTGACGTCGGCGCTCTGGTCTTTGGTGGGCACGGGCGGCTTTTCGGTGCTGAATTTGCCGCCCTTGGCTTTGGCGGATTTTTTCGAGTCCTCGGGGCAGCCGACGAGGAGCGTGGTGACGAGGAGTGCAGTGAGCAGGCGCAGTTTCATGGGTGTGGAAAGTGCGGGCGCCAGCGGTGTTTGGCCAAGCGTAAAGTGGGGGCATATTCGTGGGTGTGGATTTTCCATTTGCCACACGCCGCTGGCTGCACAGACTGCGCGCCCTTTTTCTAAATCTACCAATATGAGCAAACCAAAAGTCCTAGTCGCCGATCCTGTGTCCGAGAGTGGTGTAGCCGAGCTACAACAAGGGGGGCTCGTGGAAGTCACCGTGAACACTGGGCTGAAAGAAGACGCGCTGCTCGCGATCATCGGCGAATTTGACGGCCTCGTCGTTCGTTCGCAGACGAAGGTGAACGCTCGCGTGATCGAAGCCGCGAAGAAGCTCAAGGTCGTGGGCCGCGCCGGAGTCGGCGTGGATAATGTGGACGTGGAAGCGGCGACGAGGCGCGGCATCGTGGTGATGAATACGCCCGCCGGAAATACGATCTCCACTGCGGAGCACGCGTTCAGTTTGATGATGAGCATCTCCCGCAACATCCCGCAGGCCGACGCCTCGATGAAGGCTGGCAAATGGGATCGCAAATCTTTTGAGGGCGTGGAGCTGTATGGCAAGGCACTCGCCATCCTCGGCATGGGTCGCATCGGCACCGAGATCGCGCGCCGCGCCATCGCATTTGGGATGCGCGTGTATGCCTACGATCCTTATCTCTCCGCGAGCCGCGCCCGCAGCTTGCAGGTGGAGCTGATCGAGCGGCTGGATGAGATCGTGCCGCTCGCCGACTACATCACCATGCACATGCCGCTCACGGACGAGACGCGCAATATGCTCAACGCCGAGCGCCTCGCGAAGACGAAGAAGGGCGTCCGCATCATCAACTGCGCACGCGGCGGACTTGTGGACGAAAAGGCGCTCGCCGAAGCTCTGAAAAGCAAGCACGTCGCGGCGGCAGCGCTCGACGTGTATGAAGTGGAACCACCCGCTGCGGATTCCTATTTGCGCAGCATCCCAAATCTCGTCCTCACGCCGCACCTCGGCGCGAGCACCGTGGAGGCGCAGGAAAATGTGGGCATCGAAGTCGCCCAACAAATCCGCGCCATGCTCCTCAGCGGCGAAGTGCGCAACGCCGTGAATATGCCCAACGTGGACGCGAAGACCCTCGCCATCATTGGCGGGCACATCAGCCTCGGAGCAAAGCTGGGGCGCTTCCTCAGCCAGATCGCGGCGAAACGCTGCGACAGTCTGAACATCAATTTCAGCGGCAAACTGAACGACCAAGACACTACGCCGATCACGCGCGCCATCCTCAAAGGCTTCCTCCACACTGCCAGCGGCGGCGAGATCAACGAAGTGAACGCGCCCGCATTTGCCGCGCAGCTCGGCGTGAAAATCACCGAGAGCCGCGAGAGCAATAGCGGCGATTTTGCCGAACTCATCGAGCTCACCGCCACCGGTGAAGGCGGCTGGGTCAGCGTCGCAGGCACCTTCTTCGGCTCGAACCCGCGCATCGTAAAAATCAACGGACGCCACGTCGAGGCCCAGCCCGGCGGAGTGCTCCTCATTTACGAAAATAAAGATCGCCCCGGCATCGTCGGCTGGATCGGGATGCTCATGGGCAAACACGGCGTGAACATCGGCAACATGAGCCTGGGCCGCAACGAAGCGGGCGGCAACGCCCTCACCGTCCTAAACCTCGACAGCGTGCCGAGCGACGCCGTGCTCAAAGAAATCCTCACGGAAAAAGACATCACCTCCGTGCAAGTCGTGCAGCTCTAAGCGCTACTGCCGGATCCCGCTCGAAGGCTGGATCTTTGCGGGGGCGAGGGCTCCGGGCTTGGGCGTCGGCGTGGCTTGTGGAGAGGGGCGTTTTTTCTCCACAGTCGCAGGCGTAGTATCTGCGGCGGCTTTTGGCGGCGTGGGCGGTGCGACAGGCTTGGGCGTAACTGCGCGGGCGGCGACGGCTTTTTGCGCCACTTCGTGCGTGCGCGCTTCGCGTTTGAGGTTGTCGCGCCATTGATTTTCTTCCCACGGCTTGCTGTCGCTCCAGCCGCGTTCGACTTCTTTTACGAGCAGTTTTTTGCCGGGCGCAGCGGGCTTTGCTGTAGGTAGTCGGTGTTCGAGCAGCGGGGCGAAAAGCATGAGCGCGCCAGCATTCATCACATCCGGCGAGGAGGTCGTCGCTGGCTGGTTCATCAGCATGAGGCTCACACGCGGGATGGGCTGGTCGTCCGGGGTGTTGCGCAATTCGCGTAGCGCGGAGGAGAGCAGGAAGCTATCTGGCCCGCCGCAGACGAGCACTGCACGTCCACCGATCTGGCGGTAGCTCATGTCCGTGACGTTGCGCGTGGCGGCAAGCATCTCCATGTGTTTCTCAGCAGGTAGGATTTTTTGGACGTAGCTCGGAGCGTCGAAATCTTTCAGTTCTAGCAGCACGTAGCTCCACGGGCCGATGTCGAAATACTCGTCCACCGTCGCGCCATATCCGTGCGCGCTGTAAGCCTCGGGCGGCAGCGGAGCCCAGCCCACATACTGCACGCCACGCACGCGCCACGAGACCCACGCGGGAGCCCACTCACTGCCCGGCACCCACACCCAGCCGAGCTGCGGGAGCTTTGCCCAGCGCCCGTAGTGATACGTGGCCCAGCCAAAAGATTCATTGCTCTGCCAAGTCCACCCGTAGTCCGTCCACTGCCAGCGCCCGTCCGTGTAAGGCCGCCAGCTCTTGTTGTGCTGGGCAGTCTTGGGTTGCCACACGTAGCCGTAGCGATCCGTATCGGCCCACTCCCCATGCGCATCTAGCGCGTTGTAAAAAAGCGCAATCGTCGGCCCTGCGGTCGCCGCCTGCGCGCGCTTCGCCATATCTTCGCGCACGCGCGCCTCGGAGCTGGCGCGGTCTGCGGCCTTGCGTTCGGCCTCGGCGGCATTCTTTAAATCAGTGAGCCGAGCGCGTTCCTCCACGCTTTTTGCGGCGGCGATGGCCAAATCCGCGCGCGTCTCATCGAGCCGCACCATCGCCTCCTGCCTAGCTTGGCGTTCGGCTTCCGCCTTCACCGTCTTGTCGGCATCGAGCTTGGCCTGCTCCGCTGCGAGCTTGGCTTTATCCGCATCGAGGATGTCGCGCTCGCGCTCCAGCCGCCTGTTCTCCGCATCCACCGCGATCTGTTTTAAAGTGAGTGCGTGTTCGGCAGCGAACCGCTCCTTCTCGCTGGCGAGTTTTACGCGCTCGGCCTCCAGCTTTTGCTTCTCGGCCTCAATGGCGGCGGTTTCATTTTTCCGATCACACGCGGCGAGCGCGAAGGTTGCCGCGAGGGCGATGAGGTAGCGTAGTTTCACGCCCGATGGTGTCGCATGATTCCGCGTCGACGGCCAAAGAATTTTGTCCTCCGACGACTACGCCAGCCCGAGGTGCTTCAGCACTTCCGGCGGCGGGCCGGGGAACTCCGCCATCGGCTTATTGCCGACATAGCCGATGGCCTCCCAGCCTTCCGGCGTAGAGTAGTAGCCGCCCGCCGCGCGATCGCGGAAGAGGCGGAAGAAATTGAAGCCTTTCTTATTCGCGTCGGTGCCGTCATTCACGATGTCGTCGAGCAGCGAGGTCTGCTGCTCGGAGGTGATCTCGGCAAAGACTTTGGTGAAGCGTTTAGTGGATTCGCCATCGAGCCATGCAAGGCCGCTCTGGATCGTCTTGCGGTCGCCCTCCTGCTGCTCGTAGGGCGCGCTCACCCATTCATCGAGAAACTCGGTCACGCCCACTTTGCTCGCCGCTGGGCCGTGTTCGTCGGCAGGGATGATGACATCCGCGAGCGCAGTGGTGGCGCGCTTTTCCGCATCCGTGAGGACGAGCGGCCAAGGGATTTCTTTTTTGAGCAAATTTGGATCGGTCCCGATGCCGCGAGCGCCCGCTGCGCCAAACGATGATATATCCAGCGCGGCGAGTGTAGCTGTGACGGCGATGACGCGCTTGAGCGCTTCGCGGCGGGTGAGTGGTGTGATGTTCATTATTTGGTTTTAATAATC
>JAYVQK010000217.1:0-5170 GCA_043757005.1 Verrucomicrobiaceae bacterium | reverse complement strand
CTTTTCACGCTTCGAGAAACTCGATGTCATGCTCATCGGTTTCATTCACTTTGTCCTCATTGTCGAGGCTCTTCGATAGTGTGAACACGCCCTAGCAGATCGCTGCTCTCCCACGCTTTCGCGCGGAGGATTTTCGCCTCGCCGTAAGTCCAGTTCTCGCCGTCTTGGCTCATCGCCCCGCGTAACTCATTACCTTTGCGTTCTAGGCGGAGCCAAGTCGGCTTTTCGCCATCGGTAGGGAGATCAGCGGTATTGCCGATCCGCTCCAAGTCACCATCCACACGGATTTCAAAATTCGTATAAGGCCGAGCCACACCTCCGCTCCCATGCAATGTAGCGCGCTCGATTCGCACGTAGTTCTTTTCATCCGCAAAGACGACGAGGCCAGCACCCGTGTAACCCGTGCGCCCACTTTGCGTGGACTCGTCACCGGGCTGAAACTCCCCATCTACACGCACCTGAATGACAAAGTCCCCTTTCACCGCTTGGAGGACACACGGGGCCGTATTGTGCTCCAATTCTATACTCAAATCATGTGGCTTTACTGAACCCGGGACAGTGATCGAGAGCTTCCCAGCTTCCACTTTGAAATCACAATCTTTAGCCACATCACGCGCCACGCCCCAATGGGGATTCTGTCTAGTATCCGGCGTAAGCTCTTCTGCAAATAGTGGCAGGCTGAAAGCAACGAGAATAATAGGCAGGAGATTTTTCATGTAGAGACTTTAGGACACTTGATCGTTTAGTAAATCTTCAACTTTGACTTGGTCCTGAGCTGATAGTCGAAAATGGGTGTCTGCGCTGAACCGGGTGCTTTGTCTCTTTCTTCATTGTAGCATTTTTCTGCGGGCAAAAGAAGATGGAAGTGTTGTTAGAAGGGTATGGCTTTCGCTTATCAGCTTCGTATCACCTGCTCACTTGCTTCTCTATGAATACTCGTCTTTTCCTTGGTCTCCTGACTTTCACCACTGCCTCGCAGAGCTGGGCGGCGGAGCCTACGAAGGAGCAGCTTGATTTTTTTGAGCAAAAGATCCGGCCCATTTTTGCGGATAATTGCTACAAGTGTCACAGCGAGGAAAAGGGGAAGGCGAAGGGCGGGCTGACGCTCGATCTGCGCAAGGGCTGGGAAAAGGGCGGCGATAGCGGGGCGGCGGTGGTGCCGGGGAATTTGGAAAAGTCGCTGATCTATACGGCGGTAACGTATGTGGATAAGGACACGCAGATGCCGCCCTCTAGCAGCGGCGGGAAGCTGGCGGAGTCGCAAATCGCGGACCTCGCGGCGTGGATCAAGATGGGTGCGCCCGATCCGCGCACGGAGGCGAAGAAGTCGAAACTCAGCGGCCTCAGCGACAAGGCGCGGATGCACTGGGCCTACCAGCCGGTGAAAAAGCCAGCGGTGCCGATCAATAAAAACCAGCAGTGGTGCAAGACGCCGGTGGACTGCTTCATTTTACAAAAGCTGGAGGAAAAGCAGATGTTCCCTTCGCCAGATGCCGACCGCGAGGCGCTGTTGCGGCGGGTGACTTATGATTTCACGGGCCTGCCTGCGACATACGCGGAGGTGGAGGCGTTCATGGGGGATGCGACGCCGGATGCTTACTCAAAGGTGGTGGATCGCTTGCTGGCATCGCCCGCTTACGGCGAACGCTGGGGGCGGCACTGGCTGGATACGGCGCGGTATTCCGACACCATCGGCGGAGATAAGAATAATAAGACGACCGAGTATCGCTACCCGGATGCGTGGACGTATCGCGACTACGTGGTGAAGGCGTTTAACGACGACAAGCCTTATACGGACTTCATCAAAGAGCAGCTCGCGGCGGATAAAATCCCCGGCATCGAGCCGAATGATGGGCGGCTGGCGGCGCTCGGTTTCCTCACGGTAGGGGAGCGGTTTAAAAGTGTGAACGACATCATCAACGACCGCATTGATGTGACGACGAAGGGCTTCCTCGGGCTCACGGTGGCGTGCGCGCGCTGCCATGATCATATGTTCGACCCGATCCCCACGAAGGATTACTATGCGCTGCACGGTGTCTTCGCGAGCACCTCGGAGCCGGACACGAAGCCGCAGATCGGCCAAAAAGCGACGCTCCAGCAGCAGCAGGATTTCGCAGCGAAGATGGCGGCGGCGACGAAGGAACTGCAAAATCGTTACTACGACACGGTCGGTTTTTACATGGGAGACTTCCGCGCCAAGCCTGCCGCCTACATCCAGGCGGCGCTGGCGGCGAGCGGCGGAAAGCGCGACGCGGCGGCGCTGCAAAAGCGGAATGAGATCATCAAGAAGAACAACCTCGATGAGCAGTTCGTGCAGTTTGTGGGGCGCGGTTTGCAGCGGAACCCGAGTGTGTGGCGTCCGCTGATGCAGTCGCGCAACGGCGGCACCTACAAGCCGAGTGCGCCAGCGCCAGCGATGGACCCCGAGAAAATGCAGGAGCGCATCGAGGCGAAGCTCGGCGATAAAGTGGGCGCTAAGGCGGAGAAGATGGCCAAGCAAATGGCAGAGCGTGCAAAGGGCGGGGTGAATCATCTCGTGGAAGAGGCGTTCGCGGACAAGCAGCCGAAGAATTTCGACGAGGCGCTGCAAGTTTATGTGGCCTTGCTCGCCAGCCTGGACGCAAAGGCAAAGGGCTTTATCCCGGCGATGAAGAGCGCCAATTCGCAGGTCGTCGCGGGCTACGAGGACGAGGCGATGGTGCAGCTCCTCAGCGGGCCTTTTGACATCGTGCCTGCAATCACGGCCACGAAAGACTGGATCGAGACGGCGCAGCTCGCATGGCCCAATAAAGTCTCGGGCCGCGCGAAGCTGAACTTCGGCGAGATCAATCTCATCGAAATCTCGCACCCCGGCGCACCCGCCCGCGCGATGGTCGTGCAGGACAGAAAGCGGGTGGCGGATTCCCCCGTCTTCATCCGTGGCCAAGCCGAGTCCAAGGGAGAGATCGTCCCTCGTGGCTTTCTGGAAATCCTCAGCCCCACGCATCAAGCGGTGCATTTCAGCGAAGGCAGCGGGCGCATGGAACTGGCGCAGTGTATCGCCAGCAAAGACAATCCACTCACGGCGCGGGTGATCGTGAATCGTGTGTGGATGCACCATTTCGGCGAGGGCATCGTGCGGACTGTGGACGATATGGGCGTGATGAGCGAGCCGCCTACTCACCCAGAGCTGCTGGATTATCTCGCATCGTATTTCATGGAGAATGGCTGGAGCATGAAGAAACTTCACAAGCTGATCGCCATGAGCCGCGTCTATCAAGAAAGCAGCCAGACGAGGAAGGAATACGAAGTGATGGATCCCGCGAATCGCCTGCTCTGGCGCTCGAATATCCGTCGGCTCGATTTTGAGGCCACGCGCGATTCGCTCCTCGTCTTTAGCGGGCAGCTCGACCGCGCGGTGGGTGGCAAGCCGATCAATCTCACCGAGGAGCCCTATAGCTTTCGCCGCTCCGTCTATGGCTACGTGGATCGCGGCAATTTGCCGGAGCTGATGGCGAGTTTCGACTTTAGCGATCCCGATATGCCGAACTCCCACCGCACGACGACTGTTGTGCCGCAGCAGGCGCTCTTTTTAATGAACAGCAGCATGGCTGTGGATGTCGCGCGTAAGACGCTTTCTCGCCCCGAGGTGGCGAATGCGACGAGTGATTTGCACCGCATCATGGCGCTCTACCGCATTGTTTTTCAGCGCGCGCCAAAGCCGCAGGAGGTGCAGATGGGGGTGGCCTTCATCCAAAGCGAAGCGAAGCTGCAAGACGAGACTGCGGCGCTGATGCAGGGGAAAATGACGAAGCTCGTGGAGAAGGAAAAGCGGCTGGCGAAGGGTGGGGGAAAGAAGAATAACGAAACTCGATTTGGAGCCATCCACAACGAAGGAGATCGCGTGGAGCGCAAGCCGCTCACGCCGTGGGAGACCTACGCGCAGGCGCTGCTTTTCTCGAATGAGGCAGCTTACGTGAACTGATCGGAAGCGAATACGGCACAGATTTCAGCCTGTGTGTGGGAGCGGTTGAAGTTTTCTGCGAGCTGCGCGCGCAAGCTGCTAATTCAGGGATGATATTCTATCCTCATGCTGTCCAGTTTGACTCCGATTCCCTTTTCAAGTGATCCACAAAAAGCTGGAAAGCTGGAGGGTGCTGCCGAGACAGGAGTAGCGATGTCTGCGCCGGTAGATGCACCGGATTTGTTCATCCACAGCCCGCTGGCGATGTATTATCTGGATGCGCAGACGCTGCGGTTCTTGGATGTGAACGATGCGGCGATCAATCTCTATGGCTGGGGGCACGATGAGTTTGTGGCGATGAGTATGGAGAAGCTGCTCTCGCCTGCGGAGGTGGCGGATTTTCAAAATCACATTCGCCGTCTGCACGATCCACTGGCGAGTGCGGATGGGAAGGGGGCGACTTGGCGGCATGATACGAAGGAGCAGGAGCGTGTGCTGGTGGTGGAAGTGGTGCTGCAACGGGTGCGGCTGAATGGCCGGGCGGCACTGCACGCGACGGTGATTGATCGGAGTGTGGAGACTCATGCGGAGGAGGAAAATCGGGAGCTGGCGGATGTGCTCAATCGTGCGGCGGATGCGATCATCGTGTGCGATTTCGAGCGAGAGGTGCTCTTTTGGAATGAGGGCGCGGAGAGGACTTATGGCTGGTCGGCGGAGGAGGTGCTGGGGAGGAAGGTGGATGAAATTCTCGGGATGACAAATGACATGGTGCTGGGCTGTATGAGCGGGCTGATGGTGAAGGGCGAGTGGCGCGGGCAACTCAGCCATCTGAGTAAGAAGGGCGTGCCGAAACTGGTGGAGGGCCGGTGGACGTTGGCTCGGGATGAGGGTGGGCAGCCGAAATCCATGCTGCTCATCCATACGGACATCACGGAGAGCAAGAAGATGGAGATGCAGTTTCTACGCACGCAGCGGCTGGAGAGCCTAGGGTCGCTGGCGAGTGGGATTGCGCATGATCTGAACAACATTCTTTCGCCGATCATGATGGCGACGGGCATCTTGAAAGATTCGCTGGATGAGGATGCCAGGAAGATGCTGCAAATCATCGAGGACAGTGCGGTGCGGGGCGCGGGGATCGTAAAGCAGGTGCTCACTTTTGCCCGAGGAGTGGAGGGGGAGAGGGTGATGCTCCAGCCGAAGCATCTCGTGAGTGAGATGAAGAAGGTG
>JAYVQK010000216.1:0-5174 GCA_043757005.1 Verrucomicrobiaceae bacterium | reverse complement strand
AGGCATTCCGATACCTGTTCAAACTGTTCTTTCGTGAGTTCCATCCCTCTCTTTACTCTTTTTTAAGAGGTTGTCAATTAGTGTAAACACGCCCTAGTGCTTTGTGGCAGGTTGACGAACGGTAATAGTATGGGCAGTTTTCAGGCATGAGCACTGTCGCTGAAATCGAGGCTGTTTTGCCGGAACTTTCCGCTGAGGATTTGCGCCGTGTGGAGGCGGCACTTCGTCGTTTGCAGGGACCGAGCAATCCACGGTTGCAGGCGCTGGATGCGCTGCAATCGCGCCTCGGGCTAGATGGACAGAAGGCTGAGGCGTGGGTGGCGATGGTGCATGATGCGCGGAGGTAGCAGATGATTCACCTCGATACGAATTTCTTAATTCACGCGCTGCGGGCTGGCTCGGAGGAGGACTGGAAGCTGCGGGAGTGGCTCCGTGAGGGTGAGGGTGTCGGGGTGTGCGCGATGACCTTGGCGGAGTTTTTGTGCGGGCCGTTAAATGTGGGAGATCGCGAGTTGGCGGAAGCGTTATTCCCGCTGGTGGAGCCGCTTTATCCGGCGGACTCGGCAAAAGGCGCGGAACTTTTCAATGCGACGGGGCGACGGTCGCGCTCTTTGGCGGACTGTCTGATCGCGGCAACGGCGATGCGTCTCGGGGCGCGGCTCGCGACGAGGAACGTGGATGATTTTGCACCTTTTGGGCCATTGGGATTGGCTCTGGCTTCGTAAACAGATGATAAATTTCCCGAGACGTTCATTGTGCGGGGGTTTTATCTGGTTGCTGCTTTTCCTCACTGGGGTTTAAGCGATGGGCGCTCTACCGACTCATGCACAAATAGGGCGACTGCTCATTTCTGGCTCTTTGGCTTTCTTCCTTTTTTTACCGCAGTGAACTCTTGCACGAGGGAGCGGACTTCGCCGTCGGGGAGGCGGGTGATGAGGGTTTCGCCGGGGTGTGCGTCGGTTTGTTTGCGGAGGAGTTTGCCGGTGGCGGTGGTGGTGAGGCTGTAGCCGCGCTGGAGGGTTTGCACGGGGGAGAGCAGGCGCAGTATGGCCTCCACGCGGGCGAGTTTTTCGCTGAGGCGTTGCTTTTTTGCGCGCACGCGCTCGGTGAGGGCGGCGGTGAGGAAATCGAGCCGCTGGCGGTGGAGGGCGAGCTGTTGGTCGGGGCGGTGCTGGCGCAGGCGAGACTCGGCGCGGGCTAGGGTCTGGCGCATTTCGGCGAGGCGCGAATCGAGCGCGTGCTGGAGCGATTGCTGTGCGAGGTCGGCCTGCTGCATGGCTTGCTGCACGCGCTGCTGGGGTTCGCGAAAGAGCGCGCTGCGGGCGAGGCTGAGGAGCTGGCGGCGGGCGGCTTCCATGGCGGCGGCGACGGTGCGGTGGAGAAAGGCGGCGCGTTGATCTAGGAGACGTAGCAACTCGGCGGCGTCGGGCGCGATCAGCTCGGCGGCGGCGCTGGGCGTGGGGGCGCGGAGGTCGGCGACGAAATCCGCGATGGTGAAGTCTATCTCGTGGCCGACGGCGGAGACGACGGGTAGCGCGCTGGCGGCGATGGCGTGGGCGAGGCGCTCGTCATTGAACTCCCACAGATCCTCGATGCTGCCGCCACCGCGTGCGAGGACGATGACATCTACGGGCGCGATGCCGCGCTCGGCGATGGCGTTCATCTCCGCGAGAGCCGCGATCATTTCCGCCGCCGCGCCGTCGCCCTGCACGCGCACGGGGCTCACTATCACACGCAGCCACGGCGCGCGGCGGGCGAGGATATTGAGCATATCGCGCAGCGCGGCACCGGTGGGAGAGGTGATGATGCCGACGGCGCGGGGGAACTCCGGCAGCGCGCGTTTGCGGTCTTCATCGAAGAGCCCTTGCAGCGCGAGCTTGCGCTTGAGCGCCTCGAACTTCGCCTGCAACAGCCCTGCGCCTGCGGGCTGGAGGAGGCTCACGACCATCTGATATTGGCCGCGCGCTTCATACACGGTGAGCTTGCCTTTCGCCTGCACGAGCATCCCGTCCTGCATCGCCACGCGGCGCAGCGAACCGCCGCGTGCGAACATGACGCACGAGAGCTGGCTGCCCGCGTCTTTCAGTGTGAAATACTGATGCCCGCTGGCTTGCAGGCGATGATTACTCACCTCGCCCTCCACCCACATCTCGCCGAACGCGCTCTCGATCACGCCCTTCACGCCGCGCGTCACTTCCGTCACGGAAAAGATGCGCGCCTCCGCTTTGGGCGGCTCGGGTGTGGCAAAAAGGTCGTCGGTCATCCCTGCTTTGTAGCGCGGGCCGCGCGCAGCGACAAGGAACAGCACCGCATCCGAAGATGCGGCTTTTATCTCGCGAAGGATTGCACGGCGTCGGGCCTTCCCTCTAGCGTGGCAGCGCGTGTATCCATCTCAAATTACTCCTTTATGATCTCCAACAAACACATCGAAAATCCTGACGTCATCCTGATCGGTAGCGGCGTCATGTCGGCCAATCTCGCGACTTTGCTGAAGCGGCTCGACCCGAAGCTCACCATCCAGCTTTATGAAGTGACGGATGCGCTGGCGCAGGAAAGCTCGGACGGCTGGAACAATGCGGGGACAGGGCACGCGGGGATTTGTGAACTGAGCTATACGCCGAAGCGCGAGGCGGACGGCTCGGTGAATGTGAATAAGGTGATCGAGATTTTTGAGCAGTTCGAGCACTCGAAGCAGTTCTGGAGCTACGCGGTGGCGAGCGGGATGGCGGAGCATCCGAAAGAATTCATCAACCCCGTGCAGCACATCAGCTTCGTGCATGGCGAGGAGCAGGTGAGCTTTTTAAAGGCGCGCCATGCGGGGATGGCGGCGCATCATTTCTTCCGCGAGATGGAATACTCGACGGACCGCGAGAAGATCGCGAGCTGGGCTCCGCTGCTGCTGGAGGGCCGTGACAATGTGCCCATCGCGGCGACGAAGATGGACGCGGGGACGGATGTGAACTTCGGCGAAATCTCGCGCAAACTGCTCGGGTGGCTAGCGAGGCAGGAGGGCTGCGGGATCGCGTCCGGCCATCGCGTGGTGGGGCTCAAAAAAAGCGGCGCGGGGTGGGAAGTGCGCGCCAAGAATCTCGCGACGGGCGAGGTGCGCGTGAACCGCGCGAAGTTTGTCTTCATCGGCGCGGGCGGGGGCAGTCTGCCGCTTTTGCAAAAGTCCGGCATCGCTGAGGCAAAGGGGCTCGGCGGCTTTCCCATCGGCGGGCAGTGGCTCATTTGCGATAACCCGGAGATCGTCGCGAAGCATCAGGCAAAGGTCTATGGGCAGGCGCTCGACGCTGCGCCGACGATGGCGGTGCCGCATCTCGATACGCGAATTTTAGAGGGAAAAAAGACGCTGCTCTTTGGCCCCTTCGCGGCGTGGACGACGAAGTTTCTCCACAAGAAAGGGAGCGTGACCGACCTGCCGTTTTCAGTGCGCCCGGACAATATCGCGACGCTCATCAAGATCGGCATCCACAACTTGGACCTCGTGCGTTACCTCGTGCAGCAAGGGATGCAGAGCATGGCGGCGCGGATGCAGGTGCTACACGTTTTCTACCCGGCAGCGAAGGCGAAGGATTGGAAACTGATAGATGCTGGCATCCGCGTGCAGGCGATCAAGAAGACCGACGGCGAGGCCGGCATCGTCCACTACGGCACGGAGGTCATCACCGATGCAGCCCGCACGATTTCCGCGCTACTCGGCGCATCGCCCGGCGCATCCGTCTCGGTGAATATCGTGCTCGAAGTCATCAAGAAATGCTTCCCACAACTGCTCGCCAGCGCCGAGGGCCACGCACGGATGAAGGAGATGATCCCGACCTACGACGAAGACATCAAACTACCCGCAAACGCCGAGCGTTTCCGCGAAGTCCGCAAGCGAGCCGATGATATCCTCCAGCTCGGCACGCGCTGAGAGAGCCGCCGGATAAATCAGCGACACTTTGAAGGGATGGCACTCGTCGGAATCGGCGGGCGCTTGCAGGAGGGAGCGTTTCCCCGCATCCTCTCTTGCCAACCCCCGCAAAAGCCGCTGCCCTCCGCCGCCCAACGGAACCAGAGGAGCGCATAGTCTGTCTGACCCATGCCTAAGCGGCCTGACGACCCAAAGCTCAGCGACCGGCGCGGCTGGCGCGACCGCTGCGTGGCGGTGGTAAGGTGGAGGCGGAAGCAGCGGGCGCGACAGCCGCGCCGGTTCGCTGCAGCGCATGGTTAGGCCACGTTCCCTTGCGCGGTTTGAGTGAAACCACTTTCAGTTTTGACTGCCTTTGACGCTTCTGGGCATCGCGAACAATCGCGGCCACGTCATAGTTGAACTTGGCAGCGAGAACATCCCGCGCATGGCGAACTTCGGCGATAATTGGGTCGGTGGTCATACGGCTAGAGTCCCATGAGTTCTTCGGGGGTGCAAATCACGGGGCATTCAAGCCCGTGGTCGTGGCAGATACTCACAATCTTTGGGTTCATTTCAGCGTTGGCGATGTGAGTGCAATTCCAAGTGACGAGGAAATCCAGACCGTGGGTGGCGGCTGCCGCAATATGCAACGCATCGCGAGCGGCTTTCTTCGGAAGAGGGCCGCCGTTGATGAAGGCATTCGCCAACTCGATGACATCGTCTCGTAACTCAAGGATGGGAAATGGTGCCAAGACTTCGAGACGTCGCCGAGCAAAGACGGCGTTGCCTGACGCTGCCTCATCCAGCACGACTTGGGAAACGAACGGGCGAAAACGCGGAAGGCGCCGCTCCCACCAATCTCGCGTCGTAGCCTGATGCCCGGCGATGACCACATCGCGGCTCGGCAGCGATGTGTAATAGCTGGGAATTGTGGTCTCGATATAGACAGACGCTTTCATTCAGTTGCGGACAGTATTCAGAGGGCGCGTTCAGCGGCAACCTTTCTTCGCGGTTTGGAATAGCGCGTTGCAGTGGCCTAACGACCCCAAGCTCAGCGACGGCGGAGCGTGGCGCGGTAGCTGCGTGGTGGAGCGAGGAGAAAGCAAACGAGCGTAGGACAGAGCCACGCTCGGACGATACGGGTTCGAGCTAGAGTTAGCAGCTACCGTGACACGCGGAGTCGTTCGCTGCAGCGCATGGTTAGGCGCTTCGTTCATTTGGATTGAGGCGCCCGAGTAAGTTCTTCGGCGAGGCGTAGTGGCCATGACATATCGCGAAAGTA
>JAYVQK010000215.1:0-20256 GCA_043757005.1 Verrucomicrobiaceae bacterium | reverse complement strand
GCGGTTTGAAAAATTCCTGAACGCGCCGGAGGACACGAGCAAGGACGCCACGGAGTATCGGCTGATCTTGGATAAAATCCTAGTGCTGCTCGCGCCGGGAAATGCCACGCAGCAGAATGTGGATGCCGCTTTCAAATGGCTGCCTTTCGCGGGTCGTTACGATATTGATGCGCGGCTGTGCAATTCGCTGGCGGACGCCGTCTATTCTGTCTGGCAGGCGCAGCGCAACCAATCGCGGCTGACGACGGCGAATGATTCGCTGGCGTATGCGCGCAAGCAGATGGAGTGGGACATGGAGCAGGAGGCGAAGGAAAAGGGGCTCTCGAAAACGGCCACCACTGGCGGCAAAAAAGCGGGAGCCGCCGCGCCCGCGCAAAGCAATGCAGTCGGCGCGACATCCTCCGATATTCGGATCGCGGCGCTGACAAAACGGATCGCGGAGATGGATCTACTGACGAAGGGAAATGGTGTGAAGCGGGAGCTGAGTGAGCTGCAAACGAAGGTGGAGTTTCAGGCGATGATGGTGCAGTTCCTCATGCAGCGCCGGTTCCAGCACGTGCTGATGGCTACGCGCTTTTACCGCGCGCTCTTTACGGATGGGGATACGAAGCTGAATCTCGGCAAGGATGCGGCGGATCTTTTTGCCAAGAGCACGGGGATGCCGCCGACGGTGAGTGTGATTGATTCCATGGCGAATGAGATGATCCGCGACATCCGGGAGAGCGCGAGGTCGTTCGATTACCTGCTGGAAAAGGGCGAGATGCAGGGGGCGACGATGCGGTTGCAGGAGGCGTTTGTGACGGGTGAATTCATGCCCGAGCTACGGCTGCTGGCGCGGGAGAAAAAGCGGAAGTGTCTCGATTTTGCGCAGAAGAGCTACCAGCTCATCTCGGCGATAGATGTGCGCGATTACGACCGCGCGGAGAAGATCGTGGGCGAGATGAAAAGTGTGGCTAAGGACTTCGATGATTCGAAGCCATCGCAGGCGATCAATGCGGCGCGGCTGAAGGTCCACTCGCTCATCATGAAGGCAAAAGACGCGGTGCTGAATAACGACAAGGCGGGCGGCGAAAAGGCTCTGACAGAGGCGGGAGAGACTTGGCCGAATAATAAAGAGCTGCTCGTCGCGATGGACGATCTTTTTAATAAAGGCGATGTCGTGCAGAAGGCGCTGCTGGAGTTTGACCAGCTCCTCAGCCAGAAAAACTATCGGCAAATCTGGGGTGATAAGGTGCGCTTCATCGCGGCGGTGGCGGTGAATCCCGACCGCAAGCCGACGCTGGAAAAGGTGATGAAGGACATGGAGACGATCGAGGGCTCGCTCATGCGCGCGGAGGAGATGGCGCGGCAGGGCAATCACGCGGGAGCATGGGAAAGTCTCGAAAAGGCATGGGCGCAATTCCCGGACGACGGGAAGCTGAACCAGCAGCGGGCGGACATGACGACGCGGGCGAGCGACTTTGTGAAAATCATCCGCAACGCCGAGGAGCTGGAGAAAAAGGAACAATTTGGTTCCGGCCTCGCGCATTATTTGAAGGCGCAAAAACTCTACCCTGCGAGTGACTTTGCCCGCGACGGCGTGGCGCGGCTGGTGAAGCAAGTGCTGCCGGAGGGATGATGCAGCGGTGGCTTGGTAATAAGTTTCGCCTTGTTTCTTGGGGGGCGGGGAGGCTTCTCTTTCGGCCATGAATTTACCCCAAGAGGGAACCGTGCCTGACCCACGGAAGCCAAAGCCCAGCAACAGCCTGGTAAAGCCGATCACGATGTCCACCATCGCGAAGGCTGCTGACGTGTCGCAGGGGGCGATCTCGTCGCTGCTGAATGACCGCGACTATGGCATCCGTGTGAGCGAAAAGACGCGCGAACGTGTTTTTAAAGTCTGCCGCGAGCTGGGCTACATCCCGAATGATCTGCGCGCTTTTGTCCGTATGTATCCCGAGCACGGCGATACTTGCCTGCTCGTCTCCTCGAAAATCGCGGGCGGTCTCAGCCATCCGAGCGTAGGGCTTTTTGCCAGCGCGGCGCTCGCGAGCACGCGCAATCTCGCCATCGCGCTCTACGACGAGGGCCGCGACTACGGCACGTCTTCCGAAAACTTGCCGCCGCCGCTGGCGAATGGCACAGCCTCGAAATTCATCGTCCTCGGCGCGAGCAATGCGTCTCTTTTTAAAGCGATCCAACGGCGCGAACACCCGCTGATCCTTGTCGGGCAGCCCGCTCTCGGCCCCGGCACCACGGGCGTGCTGCCGGATTACGCCGCCGCTGCGCACTTGGCGCTCGCGCAATTTATCCAGCACGGGCATTGCCGGGTCGCCATCGTTGGTGGGCCTTTTGGGGATGCGCGGCTTGCGCTGCTCAATCACGCCATCAGCCACGCTTCGCAGGAATTCGGACTGCCGATGGATGCTCACAATATCCTCCAGAGCGATCTCAGTTTTGCCGCTGGAGTGGCCGCGCTGGATACGCTGCTCGCGCGTTCGCCTGCGCCGACTGCGATTTTTTGCCTCAGCGAAGCCGCCGCGTGCGGAGTCGCTGCGCAGGCTTTGGCCAAGGGCATCGCGGTCCCGAAGAAACTCAGCATCGTCGCCCTCGCCGATCACACCGGCACGCCTCCCGCAGTGTTCGCGCTCACTACCGTCGTCGTCCCCATCGAAGAGATCGTAGTGGCTGCGGTGAAAGAGGCTGACCGCCAAGTGCGCGGCGCGCTCCCCGCCGAGGGCCACCGCATCACCATCGGCGCAAAATTGTGCGCGAGGGAATCCTGCGGGCCCGTGCAGAAGTAGCGATGTCGGACTACCCGGCCCAGCCGCTCGCCGATGGCCTCTCCCGCGCGAAATCGCCCGCGCACTACGATGCCGCGCTGCACGGGGCGCTCGATTTTTTCGACGAACTACAAACGCAAATCGTGCAAGCGAGCGGTGCGAAAATCGTGTGCCGCGCGGGCTGCTCGCTGTGCTGCGGGCTGCGCGTGGATGTCTTTGCGCACGAGGTTTTCCTGCTCGCCCACCACATCCGCACGCGCTTCTCGGCGGGGGAGCTGGCGGCACTGTTGGCTCGCCTCGCGCCGCACGCAGAGCGCGTGCGGGCGCTCACGCCCTTCGAGCACGCCACGCAGAATATCACCTGCCCGCTGCTCAAGGCGGACGGCTGTTGCGGCGTGTATGAAGCGCGCCCTCATGCGTGCCGCCGCCATCACTCACTGGATTTCACAGCGTGCCAATTCACCTACGACCACCCGACCGATTTGGAATTCCCCGGCGCGCACGACATCGCTCTCTTTCGCGCGCTCACGACGGCGATGCAGGAGAGCTTCGATGTGTATGCCGACTTCGGCTACGACGCGACGATCTACGAACTGAGCACCGCGCTCACCGAAGCACTCACCGCCCCCGCAAGCTGGCGGCGGTGGCGTGATAAAAAGCGCGCTTTTTTGAAAGCATCGGTGACTCCGGCGGCCTGAGCTGCTACAAACTCGCCATGAAAAAACTCCTAGCACTACTCACCATCCCACTCATCGCCAGCGCCGCCGAGCCGCACGTTTTCAGCGGCTCCATCGAGCGGTTTGACCCCGCCTTCGACGCGCTCGTCGCGCCGGATGCCAAGATCGAGAAGCTCGCCGAGGGCTTCCACTGGAGCGAAGGGCCGACGTGGTTTGCGGGCGGCGTCGTCTTCTCCGATGTGCCGGAAAACATCGCCTACCGCTGGCAGGAAGGCTCCACGAAAGCCGAGATTTTTCTAAAGCCCAGCGGCATGAGCACGCCCACCGAGGGCTTCCGCGAGCAAGGCAGCAACGGCCTCTCGCACGATGCGGAGGGCCACCTCATCCTCTGCCAACACGGCGACCGCCGCATTGCGCGGATGATTGCACCGGGGAAATTTGAGACCATCGCGGACCGCTACGACGGCAAGCGATTCAGCAGCCCGAACGACCTCGCCATCCGCAAAAATGGCGAGATCTATTTCACCGACCCGCCATACGGGCTCGATAAACTCAACGACTCCCCGCTCAAAGAAATGCCCTTCAACGGCGTCTATCGAGTCACCCCCGGTAAGCCCGTCGCGCTCGTCGTGAAAGACCTCACCTTCCCCAATGGCATCGCCTTTTCGCCGGACGAAAAAATCCTCTACATCGCCGTGAGCGACCCCACCGCCACGCGCATCATGGCCTATGAGGTAAAGGACGATGGGAGCGTGGGCGAGGGTCGCACTTTCTTCGACGCCGAGCCACTGAAAAAGCCCGAGCTAAAGGGTGCGTGCGATGGCATGAAAGTGGACACGGCGGGCAACCTCTGGAGCACCGGCCCCGGCGGCGTGCTCGTGATTTCGCCTGCTGGCAAGCTGCTCGGGCGCATCCTCACCGGCGAGCCCACGGGCAACTGCACGTGGGGCGACGACGGCTCCTCGCTCTACATCTGCGCCAATATGTTTTTGCTCCGCGTAAAAACGAAGGCGCACGGTGCGCGCTGGTAATCCGCCCGCCGCCACGCTCCGTTCTCATTCACGATGAAACGCTTACTTTTTCTCTGCCTCCTGCCCTGCCTCACGCACGCCGCCACGACCATCGAGGTGAACGCAAAAATCGCCGACGTGATGACGGGCACCGAGATCCCCACATCGCCCGAGAAGCTCGATAAACTCAAGGGCGTCGAGGTGTTGAGCGCGCCGACGGTGGTGACAAATTCCGGCCAAGCGGCGGTCATCGAAATCACCCAAGAGATCATCGCGCCGGACGGCAGCACGGTGCCGCTCGGCCTCGCCTTGAGCATCCGCCCTACGATCACAGAGAAAGGAATCGCCTTCACCGGCAAAGCCACCGACCGCGCCAAGCACGGTGGGCGCAGCGATGGCGGGGTGAACGCCGTGGAATTTGCCACGCGGGAAATCTACTTTTCCGGCAACACGACGAGCGGTGGCACCGTGCTCCTCCACACCGCCCCCGTGATGAGCCATACGACGAAAAACGAGAAGTCCCAGAGCGCCTCGCGCGAGCTGGTCGTGTATCTCACCTTCACGAAGCACACCACCGAAGACGCGCCGAAAAAGAAGCCTGTCGTCGTTGCAAAAAAAGCGCCCGAGAAAAAGCCCGTCGTCGCGGCGAAGAAGAAGAAAAAGTAGATCCTGCTACCTCGCAGTTCATTCAAGGAGCCCGTGAATTGACGCCCTGCCAAAGTGTAGACATGGTGCGCGGCGATGAAGGTGCTTTTTACCATGCTGTGTCTGTTCGCCGCCGCGCTCACTGCGCAGGCGGGGGAGCGGGTGATGATCTATGTGGTGCTGCTGGAAAAGATGCCTGCGGAACTCAGCGATGGGTCGGTGTGGCAGATGGATAAAGGCGATTGCTTCCCCGTGGTGGCTTACAAGGAGTCGCATACGAAGGTGATCTTGCAACTGGCGGGAGTGAGCTTTGCGGTGGCGACGAATAAGACCCGCGTGCTGGAGGAGAAGGAGGTGCCCGCTGGGCTGGCGACCTATCGCGCGAATGTGAATACTTTCATCAATGGCTTCGCCCAACGTTGGCGCGCAGCCGCAGAAGCAGGAAAACCCGAATGAAACTCTACATCAAAATCTGGTGCCCGTGGTGCATCTCCGCTCGTGAGTGGCTGGACTCGCGCGGTTACCAATACGAAGCCGTGGACGTGCTCGCCAATCAGGCCGATTACGACAAAATGATCGCACTTTCCGGCCAAAGCAAAACGCCCACGCTGGTGCTCGACGACGGCAAGGTGCTCCCCGATTTCGGGCCAGACGAACTCGCTGTATTTGTAAAAGAGCATGGGCTCACTCCATAAAATATGCAGCCGATCATGCTAGTCGCAGGCGTCTTCCTCCTCAGCCTCGCGCTGCGGACGATGGATGGCGCGGTGCTGCGCAAACTCAGTGCGCTCGGTTTTCTCACCACATCCTTCCTGCTCGGTTGGCTCTTTACGGGGAGCTGGTGGGTGGGCGTGGCATTCGTCGCTTTTTGGGTCGTGTGGCCGTGGTATGAACTCATCACGCGCGTGCGCAAAATCGCGATGCCCGAGGAGAAAACCCTGCGCCACAAATCGCCGCCGCACCGCGAGGCGTTCCCAGGGCTGGAGGAAATGACGGAGGAAATCGAGGGCGAGGAATACGATCACCTCGACGATCTCGGACGCGACTGGGAGGGCTCGCAGCAGTTCTTCCGCATCTTTCATAAACCGGACGAACGCACGCAAGTGGCCATCTGTCTCGTGGAGCAGGAGAGCTTCGCGTTTTACTATCTGCGGATCATTTCGCGCGCAAAGGACGGGACGATCTGGACGACTTGGAACTACCCCTTTTCGCTGAATCTCCAGCTTGCACCCGAGTGGCGGATGAATCGTGAGAATGGAGATAAGACCTTCCTCCAGCTCCTCGATAGCCACCGCGCGTTTTTGGAAAAATGGGGCATCAGCGCCCAGGAACTCGCGGCCTCCGAGCCGGAGCAACTCGCCGAGCAGCTCCAGTCCGAGCAGCGCGCGCAGATCGCGCATAATGTGACAGCGGGCATCCTGCGCAAAGCACCCGGCGGCGAGATCCGTTACACGTGGCGCGGGTTGCTTTTCATCTGGCTGCAATTCCTGCGCGACTTCGTCCGACTTCAATGAACACCTCTATAGATCAAGTAATGGCCGAGGAGCGCGCGGCTGCGTTCACCAAACGAAGCATCAAGACCAGCGCGAAACTCGCGGGGCTCAAGATGATCGTCTCCATGATGGACCTCACCACGCTGGAGGGCAAAGACACGCCCGGCAAAGTCGCCTACCTCTGCGCCAAAGCCATCCAGCCCGCCGACCCACGTCACGGCGTGCCGAGCTGCGCGGCGGTGTGCGTGTATCCGAATCTCGTGCGGGCTGCGAAAAAGTGTGTCGCCAATACGGGCGTGCGAGTTGCCGCTGTAGCGACCGCTTTCCCCAGTGGCGCGATGCCCATGCGCGTAAAGCTGCTCGATGTGCGCATGGCCGTGGAGGCTGGCGCGGACGAGATAGATATGGTGATAGATCGCGGGGCTTTCCTCGCCGGGGAGCACGCGCGCGTGGCGGATGAAATTGCCGCGACCAAGCAGGCGTGCGGCGCGGCGCACCTCAAGGTGATCCTCGAAACGGGCGAGCTACAGACTTACGACAACGTGCGAATCGCCAGCGACCTCGCCATGCACGCGGGAGGCGATTTTATCAAAACGAGCACCGGCAAAGTGAGCCCCGCCGCCACATTGCCAGTCACTCTCGTGATGCTCGAAGCGATCCGCGATTTCTTCTTCGCCACAGGCCGTCGCATCGGCATGAAGCCCGCTGGCGGCATCCGCACGGCCAAGGAAGCGCTCGCGTATCTCGTCATGCTCTCGGAGACGCTGGGCGATGATTGGCTCACGCCCGAGCTGTTCCGCTTTGGAGCCAGCACGCTCGCCAATGATGTGCTCATGCAAATCGCGAAACTCGCCGACGGTCGCTACCAGAGCGCTGATTATTTCTCCCAGCCGTAGTCCATTTTATGAAGCCCATCCTCGCCGCACTCCTGCTCGCTCTGCCCGCTCTGGCGCAAGACGAGCCACGCATCAAAGTCGTGAAATCCGACAAACTCAGCATCGCACTCACCGGCCTCAGCGGCGGCGATTTGGAGACGTTGCGCAAAGATCTCGCGCTCTCCGGCTACTTCAGCGTGACGGCACCCGCCGAGGCGCAATACACCGTGAAAGCCAGCGGCGAACTGCAAGGCGTGGTGACCGACAAGGGAGGGCAGACCATGCTCAGTAAAAGCTACAGCGGCACGGGCCGCGAGCGCATCCACCGCCTCGCCGACGACATCGTGGAGACGCTCACGGGCAATCGCGGCATCGCCAATAGCAAGATCGCCTTCGTCGCCGCGCGCACGGGAAAAAAGGAGATTTTCACCTGCGATGCCGACGGGGCAAACGTCACGCAACTCACCCACGACGACACCATCGCCGTCTCGCCCAATCTCAGCGCCGACGGCTCCTCGCTCATCTACACAGGCTACCAGAGCGGCTACCCCGACGTGTATCGCATCCAGCTCGGCAGCGGCTCCCGCTCGCGCATTATGAAATACCCCGGCACGAATAGCGGTGCCGCATTTTCCCCCGATGGCGGACGCATCGCCGTGACGCTGAGTAAAGACGGCAACCCCGAGCTATACGTCACTGGCAGCGGCGGCGGCGGCGCGAGTCGGCTCACGCGCACGGCGGGCGTGGAGAGCTCGCCCACATGGTCGCCCGATGGCCGCGAGCTGATCTACAGCAGTGATGAAGGCGGCTCGCCCCAGCTCTTTCGCATCGCCGCGAGCGGCGGCAGCGCTTCGCGCATCG
This sequence comes from Verrucomicrobiaceae bacterium, assembly GCA_043757005.1. Classification (GTDB taxonomy): domain Bacteria; phylum Verrucomicrobiota; class Verrucomicrobiia; order Chthoniobacterales; family Chthoniobacteraceae; genus SXWH01. Next base: position 11,933 of record JAYVQK010000215.1, on the reverse strand, counting down.
CCACGGGTTTCGGCTACAACACGGAGCCAAATTGGTCGCCCGATGGCAAAAAAATCGTCTTCAACACGCGCAGCGGCGGCTCCTTCACCGTGGCCATCCTCGACCTCGCCAGCGGTAATACACGCACCGTCGGCGAAGGCATGGATCCCGTGTGGGGCGCAGACTCTCGGCACATTCTTTTCGCGAGCGGCAGCTCCCTCATCCTCCTCGACGCGCAAAACGGCAGCCGCATCACGCTCGCCAGCGGCCTCGGCAAAATCTCCGAGCCGACTTGGTCGCGCTGAGTGCTAGGGCTTTGAAATCCCGCGCAGCCGGAGTTCGTAAGTCTTCGCCACGCACAGGAATTCATACGTGCCGTGCAGCCGCGCGAAGTAATACCCCGCCCAGCCATCGAGGAACCCTCGCTGCCACACATAGACGTAAAGAAATCGCAGCAGCGCACGACACGGCAGCCGTAGCGAAACTCGCCGCAACCACCGCCGCGCCCGCGCGCTGAAATGCTGCGGCGCACTGCCGCCAGTGAGCCCGCCCTCGACGGCGACGTGGGCTTCCCAGTTCGAGTAGCGATTATGTTTTTCGATAAAAGCGGCGACGGTAGGGAAGGCGTAGTGGTCCATCTCCGAGTGCAGCCGCGCCGTCTCCCCGCGCACCACGACGTGCTCATGCACCTCCACATCGCCACTGTCCGTAGCCGCGCCGGTGAGCTGCTCGAAGCGGCCCAACCGATGGCGGAAAAGGCGCAAGTTCCAGTTCGGATAATAGGCGTGCCGCAACCAGGTGCCGAGGAAGTTGAAGCGGCGATTGATCCAGTATCCATCAGCCCCGCCGGGCCTCTCGACGATGGCGCGCAGCTCCGCCTCCGCACCCGGCGGCATCACTTCATCCGCATCCAGCAGTAGCACCCACTCGTGCGCAAAAGCCAACGTCTCCAGCGCCCAATTCTTCTTCTTTGGCCAAGTGCCGCTGAACGCAAACTGCACCACGCGCGCTCCCGCTGCCGTGGCGATTTCCGTCGTGGCATCCGTGCTCTGGGAGTCCACCACCCACACCTCGCTCGCCCATGCCACACTCGCGAGGCAGCGCGGGAGATTCGCCGCTTCGTTGCGCACCGGGAGGATCACGCTCACCGGCACGCGGCTCATTTTTTCTCCTCCGCCTCGCGCACGATCCGCGCGGGATTCCCCGCCACCACACAGCCCGCCGGAACGTCGCGCGTGACCACGCTTCCCGCCGCCGCCACCGCACCATCGCCGAGCGAGACCCCCGGCAGCACAATCGCCCGCGCCGCCACCCAAGCCCGCACGCCCAGCGTGATCGGCGCGCTCAAAAGAGGGAAATCCTCCCGCCGATGATCGTGCGAAGCCGTGCAAAGAAACGCCCCCTGCGAGACCACCGCCCGCGCTCCGAGCGTGATCGGCGCGACATTATAAATCTCCGCATCATCCGCCACGCACGCATCGTCCCCCATCGTGAGCTGCCACGGTGCCCAGATCACCGCGCTCCCATACACATGGCACCGAGCCCCGAGCCGCGCCCCCCAAACCCGCAGCACCACCGCGCGCCACGAGTGCAGCGGACGCGGAGTCCAGCGGCAAAGCAGCAGCCAGCAGAGCTGCCACAGCCCACGGGCGAGGCGATGTGTGATGGAAAAAGACGAGGTCATTCAGCGGGTTCGTTGCACTAAAGTCGCGAGATTCGCCGCCGTGGAGCGGATGTCAAATCGCGTCGCAAAGCACCTCCGCGCCGCCGCCCGCATCGCCGCATGATCCGCCACCAGCCACCGCTGGAGCAGCCTCACCGTGCCTTCGAGATCATCCGGCTCCACCAGCCCCGCCCCGTCGTCCGCAATCTCGCGCCAGATGTTCACCTTGTCCGAAATCAAAACCGGCGTCGCGCTCGCCAACGACTCTGCCACCGCGATGCCGAAGTTTTCCTGATGCGACGGCAGCACAAAAACCTCCGCCGCCGCCAAGGCTCCCCACTTTTCCTCGCCATACAGCGCGCCCGTAAAAGTCACCGCCAATCCCGCTGCTCGCGCCCGCAAGCCCGCGAGCAAACCCCCATCCTCACAAGGCCCAGCGATCACGAGCTGCATCGGCGGCGCGGCGCGGCGGAACGCCTCTATCAACAAATCGCACCCCTTCTTTTCGTGCAGTCGTCCAAAAAACAACAGCACGCGCGCCCCCCGCAACGTGGGGAATCGCGCGTAAAACCGCTCACGCAATTCCTCCGCGCGCCCCGGCGGAGCAACTGTGCCGAGCGACACAATCTCCTCCCGGCGCGCCAGCCATGGGCGAAACGTCTCGCGCCCGATTCGCCGCTCTTCCTCACACGTAAAAATCAGCGCCGCCGCATCGCGCACCACCCACTGCTCCACCGCTCGCCAATACAGCGCCTTGCGCAGATGCTTCAGCGGCCACGCCGTGCGAAACCACGGATCGAGCATCCCGTGCGGCATCACAAAATACGGCGTCTTCATCCCGCGTAGCGCCCGCCAAGTCCCCGCCCCCTGCCATTGCCAAAGCCCATGCACAAACACGCCATCAAACTCCCCCGCCCGCTCACGCAGCCAAGGCACCAGCCGCGCACCCCAGCCATAGCCCCCGTGCCCGCCGAGCGCATGCACACGCACCGGCCAGTCACCCAGCCAAGGCGCATCCGCCGCATCGAGCGTGACGATCTCCGCCCCCGCATCCGCCGTGGCGATTTGCCGCAGCAGCTCCGTAGGCCCGCCATGCGCCGGATTCAGCGAGCGGGTGATGTGCAGCAAACGTGGCACAGGCGTCGCGCCTGTGGGGCCAACGGGCGTCGCGCCCGCGTTGCCTACCGGCTCCACAGGCGGGACGCCTGTGCCACATTCTCCGCCAAGAAGCTCACGGTAGATCGCCACGTATTCGCTCACCATTTTCGTCGTAGAAAAACGTGCGGCGTTCGCGAGACCCGCATCCATACTGGCTCGGCGAGCCGCCTCATCCTGCTCCAGCACCTGCGCCACCAGTGCCGCTCCAGCCTCCGCATCACTCGGATCTGCGAGATAAAATGCAGCCGTGCCGCCCACCTCCGTCATCGGAGCTTTCCCCGTCGTCACCACCCGGCACCCACACGCCTGTGCCTCGATGATCGGCCAGCCAAAGCCCTCCTCTAGCGAAGGAAACAGCAGCAACTCTGCCCCCGAGTAGAGCGCGGCGAGTGCCACATTCCCCACGCCGCTCCGCGTCTCCACACCCGCCAGCGCAGCCTCGAGCGGTGCTCCGATGAGCACGAGACGCGGCGCACTTTCTCCCAGCCGAGCCCGCAGCGCCGCGTAGATCGCCAGCACGCCCGCCCGGTTCTTATACCATTGCGAGCCGCCGACGTGCAGCAAGTAGGGCGCTCCATCGCGAGCGATACGCACGGGCGCATACGCGAAATTTTGCCCCATGTAAGTCACGCTCACAGCGGACTCCGCGTGCCCCGCGAGCCGCAGCACATCGCCCCGCGTCGCCGCAGAAATACAAGTCAGCCGCCGCGCCCGCCGAAGTCCCGCGAGGATCCAACCCTGGAGCAACCGCCCCGACCAACCCGTGCGATTCTGCGGGAACTCCCCGCGCGCCGAACGAATTGCGAGCATATCATTGCAAGTCACGAGATGCGGGCGATCAGCGATGTGTGGGATATACATCGCGTTCGAGTGATCGCAGAGATGCACCACATCCGCCGCCCGCGCGAGCCGCCGCAGTCGCCATGGGAAAAGGAGAAATTTATCGAGATATCCGAGCCATTTCCCGAGCCCCGAAGCCCCACTCCACAGCCGCCCAAAGACCGCCGCAGGCCGCGCAATCTCCACCTCCACGCCCGCCGCGCGCAGCCCATCATGCAACGCGGAGGCAAAGCGAAGCATACTCTCCTGCCGGTCGTGCAGGTAATTGGAGACGAGCAGCACCTTCACCGCACGCCCTCGCTTTCTCCGCCATGCAGCCGCTGCGCATACGACGAACGGCCCGCAAGTTTCGCCTCCTGCACTGTCTCCTCCTGCACTGCATCGCGTTGCCGAGCCTGCGCCGCAGCGATTCCCAGCCCAGCCGTGAACACCGCAAAACCGAGCGCCGTAGGCTGGCCAAATTGCCCGGTGACTAAATCCACACTCGCCGCGCCAGCAAGCAACAGCGGCAGCGACAGCCCACGCCTATAACCGGAAATCCCAGCGTCCAGCACCATCAAGAAAGACCCAACGCGCAGCACGAGATAGCCTGCGCCCAGGATCGGGCCGCTCTCCATAATCACGCGCTGCCACTCGCCTTCTCCGAGGAGGAACTCGCGCTGCCTATTCAGCATTTGCGCGCCAGCGTTCGTCCCGATGCCGAGCCCGATGCCCAGCGGCGGCGCGCGAAAAAGCGCATCCCAGCCAGCCACAAAATCGTGGAAGAACCGCACAATGATCCCATCGTGGAATCCGCCACCACCTTCAAATCGCTGGCGATGCACTGCGAGCCCTTCATCAAAAAGCGACGTGAAGTTTGCGATCAAAATAACCGCCGCAAGCCCGAGCAAAACAGGCCTTACCGCCGCGCCAAATTCCGCAGGCCGCATGAGTCCCATGATGAGCACCATCCCACACACAATCACCACGAGAAGCACCGCCGTGCGGCTGCCCGAGACGACGAGCGACAGCACCAGCGAAGGAGCGGCGAGCAACGTGAGCCAGCGTGGATACACGCGCCGCTCCAGCAAATCATAGAGCAAAAACGCCGCGCAAATCGCGAGGTAGCTCGCGATGCCTGTAGAAAATGAAAACGTCCCCGAGGCCCGCACCTTTCCCTCCGCTGCGTAAAGCTGCGCGCCGAACTCATTTCCCGCGCCCACGTTCCAACGAGAGTCGGGGCCTCCTTTAAATTGCAGCACTGCGAGCAGCGCCATCCCCGGCAGCACCGCGAGCAAGGCATAGCCGAGCCGCCGCACATCTTCCATCCGCAGCACGCTTGGCAGCACTGCGATGAGCGGCAAGTGGAGGAAGTCGGCGCGAAAGCCGTAGAGCGTGATCTTGAGATTTTCCAATACCGCTACCGACGCCACCATGCAAAGCGCACCGAGCACACACGTCCACCCGACGAAAGCGGATCGTGGAAAAACCTTGTCGCGCAGAGCCAGCATATAAATGCCTATCACCACTGGATCGCGGACGATCAGCAGTGGATTGGAAAGACCTGGCAGCACCCATTTTCGCAACGCGCCCTCGAAAATGAGCAGCCAGAAATACAGCCATATCCATCGGCGCAGTGCTGTTGTCGGTTCATTCATCGGCGTGCAGCGTATTAGAAAGCGGCGGCGAAATGGCGGCGATAATTTTCCCCGTATAGCTCGCCCAAGTGCACTCCGCAGCCTTGCGCCGCGCCGCTTCACGCATCGCTGGCAACTCCGCCCGATGCGCTACAAACCAAGCGATGCGCTCCGCCAATGCACTAGGATCGCGCATCGGCACCAGCCAACCCGTGACGCCCGGCTCAATGAGGTCTTCGCCGCCTGCATTAGCCGTGACCAGCAACGGCAACCCACGACTCAGCGCCTCCTGCTGCACGAGCGCGCGCCCCTCCACGATGCTCGGCAGGAGGAGCACATCGCACGTCTCCATGAGCGCGAGCACCTCCGCGTGCGGGCGCGGTGGCTCGTAGATAAAGTGCGCGCACTCGCCGCGATAAAAGCGCATCGGTGCGATGGGAGCGCCCATCACCACCAGCTCCACCTCCTCGCGCCCAAGCTCGCGCATCGCCGCAAAGACATCCGCGAGCCCCTTGCGTTGAGTCATCGCGCCGCAAAAAAGCAACCGTAGTGGCCCGCCCTCTCGACACGCTGCAAGCTCGGCTGGCACAGGCGGCGAGCCAAACTCTGCAACCATACTTTTCACCCCCACGGGCAGCGACGCTTGCACAAATCGGCTCGGGCAAATCACCACATCCGCCAGTGCCAACTCCTCCGTCTTGCGCTCCAGTTTCTCCTGCGAATCCTCCGGCGCACCCAGCGTGCCCGCCCAGTGCGGCAGTCGTTCTGCCTCCTCACGCAAGAGCCGCAGCGAAGTCTCCCAATACGCAATCGGCAGCTCGTAAAAACACCGCAGACCTCGTGCCTTTGCCGCGCGGAAACTGGCAAGCGCGCCATCCTCATACGCATAGACAGCACTCTCCCCACCGAGCCGCCGAGCCACCGCCGCATCGAGCGCGCGATAGACGGCGTCTATGCCGAGCGGGCCATTGGCCTTCGGCAAAAAGCCGAGCTTCTGCGCCACAAGACGCCCGATCTCCGGCCAAAGATGTTGCGCCACACGGTGAGCGGGGAGGGCCACCTTGCGCCGTCCAAAAGCCACGGTCGTGTGCAATCGCTCCAGCATCCCAGCAAGCTCCAGAGTCTCTGCCAGAGCGCGGTTAAAGACATTTATCGTGGGATGACTGAGCAGGATCATCGCGCCACAGCCTCCTCGATTACTCGTAAATACTGCGCCGCCACCGCCGCCGAGGAATGTCGCGCAAGGTGCGCCGGAGCCGCCGCTCGGAACTTCTCTAGGTCAGCGCCAGGCCGCAGCAACTCGGCGATGCAACCCGCCATCTCGGCGATGTCATCGTATCGGAAAGCAACGCCGCATTTCTCAATCGCATCCGTCAGCCCACCACTCCGCGCCGCCACCGCCACGCACCCACAAGCCACGCCCTCCAGCGCGACGAGGCCGAATGGCTCCTGCCAGCGCGAGGGGATGACGATGAGATGGTGGCGATTCAGTAGCGCAACGAGTTCCTCGCCCGCGCGCACGCCCATGAATTCCACCTGCTCGCCGAGCCCCAGCCGCGTGCTTTGCTCCCGCAACCGCGGCAACTCCGGCCCTTGGCCGATGATGCTAAGTCTCGGTGTAAGCCCACGCGCACGCAGCACGACGAGCGTATCTAAAAGTAAATCCACGCCTTTATCCGTGACGAGTCGCCCGAGGAAGACCAGCTCGCGATCCCGCACTGCCAAAGGGTTGCAGCGGAAAAGCGTGTCGCGATATGGATTGCCGATCACCGTCGTCGGCACGGCGATGTGTCGGCTCATCGCGCTGCTCACGGAGATGTTTCGGGCATTGCGCGCGACGAATTGTTTCAGCCGATCCCGCCATCCGATGCTCCCGTCCACACGCGCAATCCACGTATGATGCGCCACCACCCACGGGCGTTTTATCAGCAGCAGAGGCCACGCAGTTTGCAGCGAGATGTTGTTGTGAAAAAAGACATCACACCAAATTACGAGCCGCATGAGGTGCGCAGGATTTGGTCTCCGGATGATCTCATACGGAAAGCACTCGTCATCATCTGCGGCGGTCGTGGTCACGACTTTCACCTCATGTCCAGCGAGGACAAACTGCTTCGCCAGCACACGGCTCACCTCCTCAATCCCTCCTACGCTTGGGTGAAAGAAATGGGAAGAAAGCAGGATTTTCATGCACCTCCCCGTGGGTGAAAATAACGCCTCCAAGCCTTCAACGTCTCCAACACAGAACGCTTGTCATCGAGCGGCACGCGCGTCGCCGGGCCACAAAAAAAGAGCCCATGATCGAGCGGCGTCTGGAAATGCGCCGCGCCATTCCGCTCCGCCAGCCGACGGCAAAAGCGCGTGACCGTGGGGATATTTACATCGTCCACCACGACGAGCGCCTCGCGCGCCTCCGCTAGTGATATTGTCAGCGCGTGCTCGCGGGAGGGAGGAAGAGCGGGGGAATCCACCAGCACTAAATCCGCCACGCGTAAGGAATCCATCGCCGCTGTTGGCAAAGCCCAGCTCTGCACGGGGGTGCCTCGGTGCCATATCCGCTGCTGCGGTAGCAGGTGCGGCGTGAACCTCTCGCGTGCCATCGCATCCATCTTCCCCTCCGTCTCCGCCAGCCAAACTGCGCTGTCCTCGACCGCCGTCACCGTGCAGCCCGCTGCAAGAAAAAGATGCGTGCTCTGCCCCGTCCCAAACTCAAAAACCCGTCGCACGCCCAGCCGCTCTACACATCCACGCAAGACAGCGAGTGAGCCTGGGGGTAGGGCGTAGCCAGCTTCGCTACTGGTTTCCGCGCGACAAAGCGCTGGGAGTTCCTGCTCGATAAATTTGGAAACAGCGCCTGCTTTCATCGTGATAATGCTCGCTCCCATCGAGCTAGAAATTCTGCTGCCACTTCTGGCAAGCGCAAGCGCGCTGGCTGCCGATAAGAGGCACGGAGCTGTGCTGGTAAATCAGCATCCATTCGAATGAGGGACGGATCAGCAGAAGCTGAGAGAGGCATATTTGCAAAGTTCACGTCATCACGATTCACGACGACGGGTAGCCCGCAGTCGAGCATCGCCGCGACGCTGGCGCTTTTGCCAATGAGCGACCACGGCGTCGTGGCGATGCCGTAGTCGGCCTCGGCAAAAAATGCGGCGAGCTGTTCGGGCAAAAGCTCGCCGTGGCGGCGGAAGCAAAAGTGTGCGCCGTATGCCAGCTCCAGCCGCGCCCACAGTGCTTCTCCGCTGCCAATGCGGCCAGCGTGCGCGAGCGTCACGGGCACGCCGAGCGAGCGGAGGTGAGTGAAGAGCGGCACGGCTGGCCAGACGGGATGCAGCGTGCCGAAGAGCGCAAAGGTGAGCCCCTCGCCAGCGCGCGGCGGAGCGAGCGGCGGCAGTGGTAGCGAGCCAAAGAGCGGGAGCACCTGCGCGCTCACGCCGCGCTGCGAGAGGAGCTGCGCGTAGGTTGCATTGCTCGTATCCACGCCACGCAGATCGAGCGCCCGTAGCAGTGCCAGCACGCCACGGCGTTGCAGCCAGCCGACAGCGCGATCTTTCCAGGACGCGCCGATTTCATCTCCTAGCCACAGTTCGTGGAAAAAGACGCGCACTGGAAAGCCCGCGAGCACCGCGCGGAGATGAGTGCTGATTTGCCCCACCAAGCCGCGCGGGTGGAAGCCGTAGGCGACGAATTGTAGGCTCACTCCATCCGGCGCGAACTCGCACAACCACTCGCGTGCCAGCCGCACGCGCTCAGGCCATGGCAGGCTCGCTGGCAGGCGTAGCAGCTCGGGCGTGCGCTCTGCGGCGAGGGCGTGTTCGTCATTCAGTGCGAGCCGCACGACGGCGTGCCCGCGCCGCGCGCACTCGGCGGCGAGCAGCGTGGTGTAGTCGCCCACGCCGTCGCAGCCGGGCTCTAGGCCGCTGGTGAGAAAGGCGAGCTTCATGCGTGGTGTAAAAGTTCGCGCACGATGGGCAGCACCTCGCTCGGCGTGCTGCGCCCCAGCACGCGCGTCTCGGGATAGGCCCACTGCGCTGCGTGTTGTGGGGCATCGGCAAAGTGCGGCCCGAGCACGACGACACACGGGCGACGGAACGCCGCCGCTGCGTGCATGGCCATGCTAGAATTGCAGACGACTGCGGCTGCTCCCGCGATTTTGGCAAAGCTCGCGCGCAGCGAAAGTCTTCCGGTGAAATCTTCGACGTGCGCGCGGCCAGTGGCGAGTTGCGCGCCTGCTTCGCGCTCGGCTGCGCCTCCGAGGATCATCACGCGCTGGGGAGCGAGCGCCTCCACGAGCGCGGTGAAATTTGCGAGAGGCCAGCATTTCTCCGCAAACCCGCCACCGGGCGCGATGACCACTGCGCCGTGCATGGCGGGCGACTCGCTGAAGAAAATCTGGGGGCGATTTTCCGGCAATTCTTCCGCGCCGAGCAGCTCTGCAAAGCGTAGCGCGATGCGGCCTACGTGGATTGACGCATCAAACTCCACACACTGCTGCGTGGCTGAGTGTCCGCCCGCGTAGCCGCGCACGCCGAGGCGATACGGGATGCCCGCACGCATCAGCAGTAGCGAGCCGAGCGTGCTTCCGAGCACGTCTATACCGATGTCAAATTGCCGCGCCGCAAGTGCTCTCACCTCGCTCGCAGTGGCGAGGTAGCGCAGTGCTGCTCCGAGTCCCTGCGGACGCACTTGTTGATTATGCCACGGCGCGCTCACGGTCATCACTTCGTCCACGTGCGGGTTATTTTCCAGCACGGCGCGGTTCCATTCACCGACTCCGGCGACGATTTTTGCGCGAGGAAAACGCCGCTTCAGCGCCTCAAAGAGTGGCGTGACTACGAGCAAGTCGCCGATGTCGTTATTGCGCAGCACGAAAATGCTGCGTGGCTCGCTCGGTGCGCTTGCGCTGCTGCTCGCGAAGACTGCATAACCGCGCGCGACGGTCTCGAAGGCGCTACTTTTCCAGCCCATGCGCGTCGTTCGTTTTAAAAGCGATCATCTTCACCAGTCGGGCGGGGACTCCTGCATAGATGCCCATCTCCGGGCAGTCGCTCGTGACGACTGCACCTGCTGCGATGACGGCGTGGTCGGCAATTTGCACCCCGCCAAGGATGATCGCGCCGCTGCAAATCCACGCGCCACGACCGATCACGATGTCGTGACCGGAATCGGGATGCACCCGGCGCGCGTCGTCCCTCTGCGTGGTATCGTGGGAGCCTGTGAGGAACATACAATTTTGCCCGCAGAAGGCATTGTCCCGAAAAGTGATCGTGCCGCAGACGGTGTTGAGGAAGGCGTTTTGCAAATCCACGTTCTGCCCGAGTAACACGCGCTCTTTCGCGCCCTGCACGCGCGGCCCGGCGACGTGCATCCGCAGGCGTGCGGTGTCGTAGGAGGCGAGTTTCACCACGATACGGCCGAGCACGCGCAGTAGCGGGCGGGCTGGTTTTTCTAAGACTCGGAAAAGCGAACGAAAGATCATGGCGACGAGGAGGGTAATGCAGCCCATCGCGTTTTGGCGCGCTGCAAAATCGCGGGCAGGCGGAGGAGTAACCTCGGGTCGCGCAGGAGATACGGCAGGGCGTAACGGCTGGCTTTTAGCAAGCTCGGGCGAAAGTGCAGATTGTAGCAGAGGCTTGCATACAAGCTGCTCGGCGAGGCTCGGCGAGTGAGCGTGGCGGAGTCGGCGTGATGCTCGATGTGGGCTCCGGCGATGCAGCGGCAGCGCCAGCCTCGGCTATAAAGGAGTGCGCCAAATTCCAAATAGCTGGAGCCGTAGGTGAAGTCCTCGATGAATCGGAACCCGCGCTGAAAAATCTCCTGTGGGTAGATCGTCGCGCCGTCGGCGATGGCCCAATTATCGTCCACATCGCTCACGGCGCAGGCGACGCCGCTGGGGTGGAGTTGTGCGGCGGTGGCGGTGAAATTAAAAGGCTGTCCGCCAAGAAAGCTACGCTCACCACACGTCCAAATCGCGCGCGGATCTTGTGCGATAGCTGTCAGGCATTGCGCGATGTGGCCGGGTGGGAGGGTGTGGTCGTCGTCCATCGTGCGGATGTGCGTGCCTGTGCAGGCGAGGGCGGCGGCGTTGCGATTGGCGTAGAGGCCACGCTTTGGGCCGGTGATGACTCGGGCGGAAAACTCGGCGGCGACGGCGCGCGTCTGCTCGGCGTGCTCGGCGTCGCTATCGTCGGCGACGACGACTTCCCTCACGGGAGCGTCCTGTGCGCGGAGGCTTGCGAGGCAGCGGCGCAGGCTAGCGGGGCGGTTGCGGGTGACGAGTGCGATGCTGAGGGTGCTCATTTGGTAAGTGCCAGCCATAGCTCGCGCGGGCGACGTAGCGCGCACCAGACGGTGTGGCGTTTCATAGAAAACGGGGAGGTTGTGGCGTCATTCACGCCACGCTCCGTGGTGAAAGCGGCGCAGTAGCCAGCGGCGGCGACTTCATCTGCGAGGCGTGCATCCCACTCTCCCCACGGGTAGGCAAAAAGCACCACGGCTACGCCAAAACGATCTTCCAATTTGGCCCGGCTGCTCACGATTTCCTCGCGTCGCGCGGCGGGTGCGAGGGTGGAAAGGCGGGCGTGGGTGAGGGTGTGCGAGCCGATGTGGTGGCCAGCGCCGAGCCACTCCTGCACTTGCGCGGCGTCCATGAGCGGTTCGCCGGTGGCGTCCCAATCGTT
>JAYVQK010000214.1:0-20544 GCA_043757005.1 Verrucomicrobiaceae bacterium | reverse complement strand
CTTTGAGGGCGACCGTATTGACGCCATGCGCGAGATGATCCTCGCGACGAACCTCGCCGACCGCAAAGCCGCGCTCGCCAAGCTCCTGCCTTACCAGCGCGAAGACTTCACCGGCATCTTCAAAGCCCTCAAAGGCTTCCCGGCGACCATCCGTTTCCTCGATCCGCCGTTGCATGAATTCGTCCCACACGAAGCCGCCGCGCAAGCCGCGCTCGCCAAGAAAATGGGCGTCTCCACCGAAGTCATCCAAAAGCGCGTCGCGCAGCTCCACGAGTTCAACCCGATGCTCGGGCATCGCGGCTGCCGCCTCGGCATCGCGTATCCTGAGATCACCGAGATGCAGGCCCGCGCCGTCTTTGAAGCCGCTGCGGACGTGGTGAAAAAGAAGATCAAAGTGAAGCCCGAAGTCATGATCCCGCTCGTCGGGTTCAAGCGCGAACTCGACCTCCAAGTCGAGATCGTCCACCGCGTCGCTAAGGAAGTCATGGCCGAGAAGAAAGTGAAGTTCGACTACCAAGTCGGCACCATGATCGAAGTCCCGCGCGGAGCCCTCACCGCCGACGAGATCGCGCACACCGCCGAGTTCTTCAGCTTCGGCACAAACGACCTCACACAGACCGCACTCGGCATCAGCCGCGACGACATGGGGAACTTCATGATGCCTTACATCGAAAACGAAGTCTTCAAGAAGAACCCCTTTGCCACGCTCGACACCGTCGGCGTCGGACAGCTCATGGAGATCGCCGTAAAAAAAGGCCGCTCCACGCGCCCCGACATCAAGCTCGGCATCTGCGGCGAACACGGCGGCGACCCTGACTCCGTCAAATTCTGCCACAAACTCGGCCTCGCCTACGTCTCCTGCTCGCCCTACCGCGTGCCCGTAGCCCGCCTCGCCGCCGCGCAAGCTGCCATCGAGGAAAAGCGCGCCAACGCAAAGGCCGCGCCCGCAAAGGCAGCACCAGCGAAGAAGGCTGTCGCCAAGAAAAGCTAGCCTGCAAATTTCGCCGCGAGGCGAACTTGAGCCGTCGCTTCGGCGACGAGCTCGTGGGGCCACGCGCCTCTAGTAGCCGGAGCCCCTTTACAGCCGCCCTGATCGCAAGATCAGGGCGGTTCTTTTTTTATGATGCGTCCAGCGCCGCGTTCACCTGCGACTGCCAATCGCCCTCCAGCACAAGCCGGAAGCGCATCGGCCCTGGCTGGTCATCCAGCGACAGTTCGCCCACGGGGACGCCGTTTTCGCTGTGCCGCTCCAGCGTCTCGAAAAAGCGGCGTTTGTAGGCGGTGTCGTCGTTTTTGAGGTGCAGCCCTTTCGTCTCCACCACGACGAGGCGCGAGGGTTTGCCGTTCGTTTCCTCCAGCGCGACGAGGAAGTCTGGGAATACGCGGCTCTTCTTCCAGCCCGTGAGGTGCCAATCGTCCTGCGCGGCGATGCGGTGCCACCAGCGCACGGCTTTCAAGTCGTCGAGGTAGAGCGCCACGGGCTTTTCGAGTTCGTTGAAGTGCCTGCTCCACACTTGCTCGAACAGCGACTTCTCCACCAGCTTCCCGCTCGAGGTGTGGAAAATCGGTGCATCGCCCGTCGTCACCTCGAAGCTCAGTTTCTCCGCTAACTCCCAATTCAGTCCGCCCGCTTCGAGCCGGAACGACAATGCGCCCTCCGTGAGCTGTGCGCAGAAAATCTTCTCCGTGTGAACGTGGATTTCATCCTGCAAATCCTTGCGCATTGTCTCGATGAGTCGGTAACGGCTGGCGAGGATTTGCTCCTCCGTCACGCCGCGCTTGCGGAGCGCCGCCAGCGTGGAGCGCAGGATGCGCGCGGCTTGCCACGGGTTTGGGATCACGTCCACTAGCAACCGCACGAGCGCGGGGAAATTCAACTCTGGCCGCACGCCCGCCTCCGCCACGCCGAGCGGCTTCTTCGGGTCGGGGCCGAGTTGATCCACATCCACAGCCACCCGCCTGTGCAGCAACGCCGTCTCGTCGTCGGGAGAAAAAGTCGCTGCGCCGCGCCATTCCAAATCCTCCCACGGCACGCCGGGCAGCAGGTCGCTTTCGTAGTCGAACAGTCGCCACCCATCGCCTTCGCGGGCGAGGATGCGCGGGAGGAAAATGCGCCGCCGGAATTGCTCGCGCCGCTCCACTTCGACCGTGCGCGTGTTGCCGCCCGCGCCGCTCGTGCCCGCCGCGCGAACGAGTTCGCCGAGGTCGCCCATGCCTTCGTTGTTGAGGCCCTCGCGCACGCGCGCCACGGCATCCGCCACATTTTCCATGCGGGCGAAAACGTGCGATTGATTCAGCTCTGCGCGGCTCGCCGGGAAGCATTCCGCGCCCGGCTGGCGCAGGATGCGGCCAATCATCTGCGTCAGCGCGGTGCCTGCGGTCGTTGTGTCGAGCACGGCGAGCACGTAGGCGAAAGGGCAGTCCCAGCCTTCTTGCAGTGCCGCCTTTGTGATGATGAATCGCACCGGGCACTGCTCATCCATCAAATCATGCTGCGTGAGCTGATCGTCCGCGCTGCTTTTCTCCGCCACCTCGTCTTTTCCAGCCTTTAGCGCGGAGTGAAGGTATTCACGCACATGATCCACGTGGACGAAGTTGGCATCCGTCTGATCCTTGCCCGTGCGCTCCACGCGGATGAGCAGGATGGGCCGCACGTAGCGGCCCGTCTCTTCGCGCTCGATGTCCGCGAGCCTTTGCAAATCCTCCAGCTTGCCGTGCGCAGCAGCCAGCGTGTCTTTCCAATCTCCGCGCCCTGCGTTATGAAGGATGAGCGGGACTTTTAGCATCTCCTCCTTTTTCACCGTCATTCCCGTGACGCTATGGAGCACATTGCTCATCTGTTGACTGTTCTTGTTTGGAGTTGCTGTGAGTTCGAGGATGAAACTTGGATTCAGGCGCGTGAGCGCAGCCCGTGCAGTGGGAGAATATGACTTCTGCCCTTCATCCATGATTGCTGCGGGGCGAGTGAGCCTCAACACATTGCCGAGACTTCCTTTCACCGTTGGCCCGCCACCCCATGCGCCTTCCGCAAGGTCGAGTTTATCGAGGTTCGGCACGAGTTTCAAAAGCTCGCGATGCGCCTCGAAATCACCCTCTGCCGGGAAGAAACCGTCGTATCTCCCCGTGTCTGCAAACATCCGCAATGGGTCTGTGTTTTGATGCCACGTTGCCTGCAACATCATCACCATCACGCACAGATAGTTTTCCGTATCCGCCCTCGTGAAAGCATCGCCGCGCCGCAGCATCTTTACCCGCCCGCCGCTTGCGCGCTCCAGCGTGGTGCGATACGGATGCTCGCGGTTGGTGAGGTTTTTCCACGTCTGCGAAAAGATCGCGTCGCTCGGAACGACCCACAACACGAGGCCGGTCGCGCGGCGGTAAAAGAGCCGCCCAAGCTGCTCAATGCAGCGCGTGGCGAGATACGTTTTGCCCGCGCCCGTTGGCAGTTTGAGGCACACGCTCGGCACTACGCGCCCGATGCCGTCCTCACGCGGTAGCCACGGCGGGATGAACGTCGTGCCGTCCGCTTGCTTCGCTTTCGGCAATGCGCCCGCAGCCTTGAGCGTGTCCCACGCTTTTTTGCACCAATCATCGTCGGGTGGCTCCATGCCGTTCTTCCGTGCAAGCTCGACGAATTTCTCCGCCGCCTCGCGCTTCGCCACGAGCGTTTCGAGATACGCGGTGAAGCGCTCGACGGTCGTCTCCTGATATTCGAGATGCTTCATGCCGATTGCACGCGATGCAGCGCGTAAGGAAGCTGGGCGAAATCTACGCGCAATTCCCGCAAGGTGCGGTGGGTCACATATTTCGAGGCGGCAAAGACGAGCGTCTGTTTCCCATCTGTCCCGGCGGCGATGGCTTCGGCCTGTGTGCGCTTGAAAGCGGCGGCGGGCGAGCGCAGCCATGCCTCCTCTGGGCGGTAGTGGAGGTAGATGCGAAACTCCTTCATCTCGCCGATGAGCTGTGGAGCGTCGCTGGGCGCTCCATTGGCGCACTCCAAAAGCGTCCGCCCGGTCGCGGTGTGGAAAAGATAGCGCGCGAGGTTGGCGAAGGCGGGCAGCGAGCCGGGCGTCTCAGCGAGCAGGCGTTCGAGATCCATCGGCTCGCCCAACTCCACGTAGGTGAAGCTGCCGCCGAGGCCGGGCATTCTTTCCTTCACCGTTTTCTTCCCCACCACGGTCAGCACACCATCCTCAATCTTCGTTTCGATCTTCTCGTAGTTCGCGCCTTCCAGCGTCTTGATGCTTTCGATGCGGTCGAGGATTTCGTTGCGCTTCGCGTCCCGTGCAAAGGTCATCCACGTCACCTTCTCCGGCGGGTGCAACTCCGTCTGCTGCGTGCCAGTGAAGTCGTAGCCGCTGATGACGCGCCGCACGCGCTCGGCGGTGAGCGTGTCGGCGTAGTCCTCCGTCTCGCACAAAATGAAACGCCGCTTCCCGCCGTCCTTAGCGTTCAACGCGAGCACCGCGTGCGCGGTCGTGCCGCTGCCGGCGAAGGAGTCGAGGATGAGGGAGTCTGCTTGAGTCACTAAACTTACCAGATGAGCGATGAGTTCTTGTGGCTTTGGATTATCGAACAACTCTTCCTCGCCGAAAATTGCGGTGAGATCCTTGGCCGCAGAGTCAGAACTACCGTAGTTTTCCAAAAGCAACGGCTGTGCGGAGGTCGTGTCCTTGTCCTCAAAATCGTAGATTTTTAGTTTCACGATTTCGTTTTCTTCAAGAAAGCGTCCTTTCGTTTCGAGATTGCGCGCAAGTTTTTCGCCGATTTGCCAACGCTTACCGGGACGCGGCTTTTTCCCAATAATCTCGAACTTCATCGTGTCGCGTTTGTATGTGCCCTTGTCTTTCTTTTCTATAATAGCAACTCGATAGCTCCCTTCTTGATCTTTGTGCGGGTAAGTCCGCGTCTCTTTTGCTCGCACGCGCGGTTTGACCTTTGTATTTGGGTTTTTGCCGTAGCAAATCGTGTAGTCCGTCTGTTCGCTGACCGTTGCCCCTTCGACGTTCGTGGAAGTGGCTTTCTTTTTCCAAAGGAAATTCCCCACGAAGCTCTCCTCGCCAAATATTTCATCCATGATGTCGCGCAAGTGATGCACTTCATTGTCGTCAATGGAGACGAAGATCGCGCCGTCCTCGGCGAGCAGTTCCTTCAAAAGCTGGAGACGGGGCCACATCATGCAGAGCCATTTGTCGTGACGCTGGAGGTCGTCGCGCTCGACGGGGTTGGCAGCTTTTTTAAGCCACTCGCGCATGAGCGGGGCGTTGACGGCATCGTTGTAACACCAGCCCTCGGTGCCGGTGTTGTAGGGCGGGTCAATGTAGATGCAGTCCACCTTGCCCGCGAAGCGCGGGAGCAGCGCCTTGAGGGCTTCGAGATTGTCGCCATGGATGATGAGATTGTCGTCGAGGCCCGGCTGTTTGCCGACGGCGGCACAGCTTTTCGCCGCATCCACGAGTAGCTCCCGGTAAGGCACGCCGAGATGGTGAGTGTAGATGAAACTCTTTCCTTTGAAATCGAGATTAGGCATGGGCAAAAAGCGCTCGCGTGTGCGCTTCTGCCATGAACGGCTCCTCCTTTGTGAATCTCCCCTTGGTGCCCTAAAATACAGTGGGACGTGCTTACACACGCTCCACCAAAGGCACCTAGAAGAGCCCACAAGAAGGCGCTTTCAACACGCCCCAAGCGGGCGTGCAAAAGCAACCGTTTCTTGTTCTCTGAAATTTCTAGGTTTCTTGGTGAACAGCAGCCGAAGCTACGCGAAGTTGTATTTTAGAAAATGAGTGTGATGTGGAGTGGTGTGGGTGCTTTCCCTAAAGCGCGGCGAACGTAGGCGGGTGGGACTCGGAGATGCAAGCGGTTGTTCTACGACCGAGGGAATAAGCTTTTTTAAAAAGCTACGGTCTTGAAAAATATAAAACATTAAATACCAATGGCTTGAATAAATAAATCGCCTACCCCCGTTGATCGGAACTCAAAACGTTTTTGAGATCAGCCTAAAGCGCGAAGGGACTGAATCTACCAACGAATAGGTGATTTTTCTGCATCTATCGCATCGGCCTCGCCTACGTCTCGTGCTCGCCTCGCCGCCGCGCAGGCCGCCATCGAGGAAAAGCGCGCCAACGCAAAGGCAGCGCCCGCGAAGAAAGTCGGCGCGAAGAAAAAGTAGTCAGCAAGTTTTCGCCGCCAGGTGAACTCCATCAGCCGCCCCGGTCAGCAATGGCGGTGTCTTTGAGTCGCTTGATCGCGACGGTGCGTTCGAGTTGTGTATCCCACGCCGTGCTCACTTCTCCCGTGCCTCCCTGGCCGATCACGGCGTTGAATTGATAGCGGCTGTGCAGTCTTGATTTCGTAGTTTGGTCAGACATAGAGCCCACACTGGTAGCCATCCTCATTCCAATCATCGTGGTGTCAGGGTTAAGATCCGGCTGCGGACATTGGGCAAAATCGTAACATGAAACGGCGCACGGCAGTTTGCGTTTCCCTTTCGCGCGGAGCGCGGGTAGAGCGTGGGGGACTATGTCGCTCAATAAGAAATTTGCTCGTTTGCTGCCGGAATCTATCACGAAGGGATGGAGTGTGACGGATTTGGTGGATCACACTTTTAAGGCTTACAATGGCGGTCGCTTGGCGGAGGCGTGCAGGCTTTTCACGCAGAAGATGGTGGCGGGGGAGGGGACGGTGGGGATGTCGCTCACGGGGGCGCTGACTCCGGCGGGGCTGGGGAAGGCGGCGATCATCCCGCTGATGAAGGCGGGGTTTGTGGACTGGATCATCAGCACGGGGGCGAATCTGTATCACGATCTGCACTATGGGCTGGGCATGGAGCTGTATGCGGGGTCGCCCTTTCTGGATGATGTGGTGTTGCGCAAGGAGGGGGTGATTCGGATTTACGACGTGTTGTTTGATTATGATGTGTTGCTGGATACAGACGCTTTTGTGCGGGAGGCGATCCAAGGGCCGGAGTTTCAGCGGGCGATGGGGACGGATGAATTTCACTACCTGCTGGGCAAGTATGTGGCGGCGCGGGAGAAGCAGTTGGGGCTAAAGGAGACGAGCGTTCTGGCGGCGGCTTACCACTATGGAGTGCCCATTTTCACCAGCAGCCCCGGCGACTCCAGCATCGGGATGAATGTGGCGGCGATGGCGCTGCGCGGCTCGCAGCTCATCATGGATGTGAACCGGGATGTGAATCAAACCGCCGCGATCGTGTATGACGCGAAGTCGGGCGGGGCGATGAGCAGTGTCTTCATCCTGGGCGGTGGGTCGCCGAAGAATTTCATGCTGCAAACGGAGCCGCAGATCCAGGAGGTGATGGGGATCGAGGAGCGGGGGCATGATTATTTCCTGCAATGCACCGATGCGCGCCCCGACACCGGTGGCCTGAGCGGCGCGACGCCCGCAGAGGCGGTGAGCTGGGGCAAGGTGGACCCGGATAATTTGCCGGACTGTGTGGTGTGCTACGCGGACAGCACGATCACGCTCCCGATCATCACCGCCTACGCGCTCTCGAAGGTGAAGCCGCGCAAGCTCAAGCGCCTCTACGACCGCCGCGATGCGATGCTGGAAAAAATCCGCACGATGTATCTCAAGCACGGCCAGATCGCGAAGATCGAGCACCGCACCGACCTCGATAAGAAGCCGAAGAAGGGCCGCTCGGGCCGCAGCGTGACGGGCACCAAGCGGGACAAATAAGCCGTGCCGCATCGCCCGCCACAGCGTGAGTCTCGTGAGCAATGGGCGTGTCGCATTTACGACTCCCGCGTGCCGATGTATGCGCGCATCGTCGGCATCCCGTATCAGTGCGAAATGAAAATCGCCGCGCGCCCCGAGCTGGTGGATCACGTCTGGCTCACGGTGCAAGTGCCGCCCTGCGGCCCGCTGCTCATCGCGATCAATACGCTCTCTCGCGTGAATCGCGATGCGGGTTTTGACGAGCGTGTGAGCGTGGGCATCCTCACCTCGCACTACGAGGAGGAGGAAAAGCCGGAGCCGATGATCGAGGAGAGCACCGCTCTCGATTACACGGTGATCGAAGCGCAGACGCCCGTCACTTTCACCGCCTACGACCAGCCCGCGCTCGCCCAGCTACTCATCGCCCGCGCACACGCCGCCCTGCGCGTGGAGGCATGGGGCGAGCTCTACCGCCGTGGCGAACTCGGCATGCACCAAGTCCACAGCCGCCGCGCAAGCTGCGCCGTGGAACGCGACCTCCTCGGCAAAGACGGTGGCCTGCGCTTTTACCTGCCGGGCGGAGTGGCGGAGTTGTTTCTGTTTAAGTTTTGCGGGCAGTAGGCTACGGTGCGCGCATGATTCTAGAAAGGCTGCCAGATGTTCAGCAACTCTCGCCGAGCGACAAACGCCGCCTCGCCGAGGAGCTGTGGGATGAATTACTCCCCCGCCAACCGCTCACCACCAACGATGACGCTTTGGAAAAACTCCTTGATGTTCGCCACCACGATTACGAGTTGCGCCCCGATACCGCCAGCTCTTGGGAGGAAGTGCGCCGCCGTCTCAATGCAGCGCGTCAATGCGTGAAATCGTAGTCCTCTCCGGGGCGGAGGCCGATCTCTTCTCGGCCTACTGCTGGTTCGAGGCGCTCGATCCCGCACTCGCAGATCGCTTCGACGCGGCGGTAAATCGCGCGCTGCTACGACTCGCGGAGTTCCCCGAAATCGGCGCTCCCTTTCGCAGCAAATATCGTCGGCTTCTTGTGGAGGATTTTGCACACGGCATCTTTTATCGCGCTGATCACTCAAGCCGCATCACGATCATCGCGATCCTCGATCTCCGGCAAGACCCCGCGCTCATCCTACGCCGACTCGGCAGCGAGTGATGCGTCTTCCCATCTCCTCCTCTCGTTTCTTACAAAGCACGCTCGCATGAAAATACTTCGCCACACACAGCCCGGATTTATCAAAGCACTCACCGCTTTGAAGCGGCACGCCGAGCCGACGGAAGAGGTCCGCAGCACCGTCGCCGAGATCATCGCCGCGGTGCGGAAAAAGGGCGACGCGGCGCTTGTGGACTACACGGAGAAATTCGGCGGGCCGAAGCTGCGCCCTAGCACGCTGGCCGTGGAGCAAGCAGCGACGGTGGACGGTGCGACGGCGAAGGCCATCGAGACGGCGCACAAAAACGTCTTCGCCTTTGCCAAGAAGAGCCTCCGCAAAAGCTGGAGTATGCGCAACGCACAGGGCGCGCTCGTCGGCGAACGGTTCGATGCTTTCCAGCGCGTGGGCATCTACGTCCCCGGCGGCACCGCGCCGCTCGTCTCCACGGCGGTGATGACGGTCACGCTCGCCGCTGCCGCTGGCTGCCCGGAGATCGTCGCCGTGACGCCCTGCGGAAAAGACGGCCTCGTGAACGCCGCGCTGCTCTACGCGCTCGTCACCGCTGGTGCCACCGAGATTTACCGCATCGGCGGCGCGCAAGCCGTGGCCGCGCTCGCCTACGGCACAAAGAACATCCGGCCCGTGCAAAAAATCTTCGGCCCCGGCAGCCCGTGGGTTGTGGAGGCCAAGCGCCAAGTCTTCGGCCAATCCGCGATTGATCTCCTCCCCGGCCCGAGCGAAATCCTCGTGCTGGCCGACTCCACCGCAAACCCCGCGTGGGTCGCCGCCGACCTCCTCGCGCAAGCCGAGCACGGCCACGGCAGCAGCATCCTCTTCATCACAAATAGCGCGAAACTCCTCACCGCCGTGGAGCGCCAAATCCGTGTGCAAGCCGCGAAGCTCTCCCGCCAGCAATACCTCAACGAGGTGCTCGATCAAAACGCCGCCCTCATCCTCGTGAAGTCGCTCGAAGACGCCGTGATCATCGCCAATGAATTTGCCCCCGAGCACATCTCCATCGTCGCGAAAAACGAAGACCTCATCGCCGAGCACATCACCACCAGCGGCGCGATCTTCCTTGGCGGCTATTCGCCTGTGGCAGCGGGCGATTTCATCGCTGGCCCCAGCCACACGCTACCCACGGGCGGCGCAGGCAAGAGCTTCCCCGGCCTCATGGCCGATATGTTTCAGCGCCGCACCAGCTTCATCCGCCTCGACGCCGCCTCGCTCCGCAAAAGCGTGGCGACCATCGAGCAATTCAGCCGCGTCGAGGGACTCGACGCGCACGGCAGATCGGCGAGCATCCGCTTTGAAAAGTGAGACTCAATGAAAGTCCGCGAAATCCTCAGATTGATTGAAGACGACGGCTGGCGTCTCGACCGCACTCGCGGGAGTCATCGCCAATTCAAGCATCCAGAGAAACGTGGCCTTGTCACCATTGCTGGTAAACCCAATGACGACCTTGCGCCGGGAACGCAGAACAGTATTCTCAAACAAGCCGGACTCAAATGAATCGCTACCTCGTCATCATCGAAGACACCCAAACGGGCTTCTCTGCATATTCGCCCGACTTGCCAGGTTGCGCCGCGACGGGGAGCACTCGCAATGAGGTGGAGCGGGAGATGCGCGAAGCGATGGAATTTCACATCGAGGGCCTACGTTTAGCCGGAGAGCCCGTGCCCGAGCCGCACTCCCATGCTTCCTACTGCGAAATCGCAGCGTAGCACGCGGCCTGAACCCCAACAAACGCTCCGCCATCGCCGTGGAGGAATTGCCAAGCCGACGGTAGGCGCATTTTTTAGTAAGCGTGGGTTTTAGGCAAAAAGCTGGAAACAGGGCGGACTGCTGAAACGACGGAAACCACACTATAGAGTGGTTTCTCTTTTTCTCACTCCACATGGAATAGTGCTTGCGCGAATTGCGCGTCATTTGGACACTGTGTCCGTCTCACTCCAAAAACCGCTTTTACCGCCATGTATCTCAAGTCGCTCGAAATCTTCGGATTTAAGTCTTTCGCTCCCAAAACCATCCTCAATTTTGATCGCGGTGTGACGTGCGTCGTGGGGCCGAATGGGTGCGGGAAGTCCAACGTGCTCGACTCGATCCGCTGGGTGCTCGGCGAGCAATCGGCCAAGGCGCTGCGCGGGGGCGAGATGACGGATGTGATTTTCTCCGGCACGGATTCTCGTCCGGCGCTGGGGATGGCGGAGGTTTCGATGACTTTCACGGAATGTGAGGAGCAGCTCGGGCTGGATTGGCACGAGGTGCGGATCACGCGGCGGGTTTTCCGCGAGGGCGGGTCGGAGTATTTACTGAATGGGACGCCGTGTCGGCTGAAGGACATCCATGCGCTTTTCATGGATACAGGCATTGGGCGATCGGCTTACTCGATCATGGAGCAGGGCAAGATTGATCAGATCCTGTCGAGCCGCCCGGAGGATCGGCGCGCGATTTTCGAGGAAGCGGCAGGCATCACGAAATACAAGTTTCAGCGCAAAGAGGCGCTGCGGAAACTGGAGGCCACGGAGGCGAATATGCTGCGGCTGGAGGACATCATCAAAGAAGTGAAACGCCAGATCGGCAGCGTGCAGCGGCAGGCTGCGAAAGCGCGGCGCTACCAGGGGATGCTCGAAGATTTGCGCACGCTGGAGACGCATCACACCAAGCGCCAGTGGGACGAGCTGGACGGCTCACGCGGGGCGAGCAGCGAGGAACTGAGCGCGCTCACGGCGCGGCAATTTGAGCTGGATGCGCAGATCGAGAGCGAGGAATCCGAGGCGCAGGCCCGGCAGATGGCGGTGGAGGAAATGGAGGGCCGTCTCGCGGCAGCGCGGCAGACCGTGCAGGACTTGCGGCAGCGCGTGGCGAATCACGAAAACCGCCTCGCATTTAATGCCGAGCGCACCGTGGAATTCGAGCAACTCGCCGAGCGTTACCGCTCCGAAATCGCGGCGGCGGAGGAGAAATTCCGCAACGCCGAGACACAGCTCCGTGACACCGAGACCGAGCTGACGAATATCACCGATACCCTCGCGAGCGAGCTTCGTCGCATGGAGGAAGTGCAAGCGCGGGCAGCGGGCTTTACCCATCTCCGGCAGGAGGCCGACGCCCGCATCGCGGCTCTGGCAAATGAAGCGGCGCGCACCGAGAGCCGTGTGAGCGGCATCCGTATGCAGCTCTCCGGCGTCGTGCAGCAGCGCGAAGGCTCGGAGGCGCGGCTCGCCGTTTTGGCGGGCGAGCTGGGGCAGTTGGAGTTCGCATTTAGCCGCGCCAGCGAGCAGCTCACCACCACGCAGAACGACCTGAACCACACGATCACCAGCCTGGAAGAGCGCACCGCCGCGCTGGCCGCGGCGGAGATTGCTTTGCGCGAGGCACAGAGCCGCATCGGGGAAATTGACCGCGAACAGCGCGAAGTGCAGCGCCAACTCGGCGACCGCGAATCGCGCCTCGAAGTCCTCCGCCAACTCAACGCCGGCGGCGAGGGCCTCAGCGAAGGCACGCAAGCCGTCCTTCGCGGGCTGGACAATCCCGACTTCTTCAAACCCGCCATCCACGGCGCGCTCGCGCAATTCATCGAGGTCGCGCCGGAATACGTCCTCGCCGTGGAAGCAGCTCTGGGAGCCAATCTCCAAGCCATCGTGATGAAAGACACGATGGTCGCCGAGGCCGTGATGAAAACACTCACCGGCCAGCAACTCGGCAAAGCCTCGCTCGCCCTGCGCGAGCTGGAGGCCGCGTTCACCCACGAGCGCAACGACGCCATGAAGCTCCCCGAGGGCGCGATTGATTGGCTCATCAACCGCATCAACCCCCAGCCCGAAGTCGCCCGCCTCGTCGAGCGCCTCATCAATCACACCGCACTCGTCCCCGACCTCTCCACGGCCCTCCGCGTCTTCCACCAGATGCGCGGCTCGTCCATCGTCACTCTCACCGGCGAGGTCATCAATGGCCACGGCATCCTCTATGGTGGCA
Source organism: Verrucomicrobiaceae bacterium (assembly GCA_043757005.1). Lineage (GTDB taxonomy): Bacteria > Verrucomicrobiota > Verrucomicrobiia > Chthoniobacterales > Chthoniobacteraceae > SXWH01. The sequence continues at coordinate 7,735 of JAYVQK010000214.1, read as the reverse complement.
CCAGCAAAGCCGACGCACAAAACTCCCTCCTCGCGCGGAAAAACCTCATCGCCACGCTGGAGCAAGAAGCCGCCGAACTCCACGCCCAGCTCGCGGAATTAAACGCCCGCTACGCCGAGGCCACCGCCACGATTGAAGCGGCGCAATTCACCATCGAAGAAGTCCGCGAGGAGAAACAAAACGCCACCGTGCAAGTCTCCACGCTGCGCAATCAGCTCGCCATGCTGGAGCGCGACCAGGCTGAGACGGAAAAGAAAACGCAGTCGCTCGATTGGGAGAAACAGAGCGCCGAAGCCCGTGTGGCAGAGGCTTCCGCGCGCGTCGAGGAGTTGGAAAACGACGCCCGTGCTGCGATGGAGCAGTTTGAGAGCTTCATCGCGCAGCGTGCCGAAGCGCAGATGGGCATCGAATCCCTCCGAGCCCAGGAGAGCGAAGTCTCTGAAGAGCTGAACGACCTCAAAACCAAAGTCGCCATGGAGCGCCAGCGTCACTCTCTGCTCCACCACCAGCGGCAGCCGATGGCCGAGCGCATCGAGGAGCTCCAGCGCGTCATGGAAGACCGCCGCAAAGACATCTCCAGCTACGAAGATCGCGGCGGCGCGCTCTACGCCGAGAACGCCGAGATCGAGTCCAACCTCGAACGCCTGCGCGGCAGCATCGGCGACGCCGAGAGCGCCGTCGCCCAGCTCCAAGAAGAGCGCGTCGGCATGGTCTCCGCCGCCCAGGAATTCTCCGAGCACCTCCGCATCCTCCGCCGCGAACAAAATGTCTGCGTGGAAAAACGCGGAGCCATCGAGGTGCGCGCCACCCAGCTAGAGATGAAGGCCGACGCCATCCATGACCACATCACGAAACGCTACACGATAGACCTCCGCGAATTCACCGCCGACAGCTACGCCCTCGCCACCTGCCTGCGCGACATCGGCAAGCGCGTGCGGAAATTTGACACCTCCAGCGACGATTCCGCCGCCCCTGCCGCCGCCGAGGAAAGCAACGACCAGCCGCTCGAAGAATCCGCCTACAGCAGCTCTGGCATTGATTGGGCGCGCGTCGAGACTCTCGTGCGCGACCTCGATACCCGCCTCGCCAGCATGGGCCCCGTGAACCTCGATGCCATCGCCGAATACGAAGAACTCGAACAGCGCCACGGCTTTCTCACCCAGCAAATCACCGACACCCTCCAAGCCAAGGACGAGCTGATGGAGGTCATCAACAAGATCAACATCACCACCCGCGCCCTCTTCGCCGAGACCTTCGAAAAGATCCGCGTGAACTTCCAAGAGATGTTCAAAGAACTCTTCGGCGGCGGGCAGGCAAACCTCATCATGACCGACGAAGCCGACCCGCTGGAGTGCGGCATCGAGATCATCGCAAAGCCGCCCGGCAAGCAGCTCACCACCATCACCCTCCTCAGCGGCGGCGAGAAGACGATGACCGCCGTTTCCCTCCTCTTTTCGATCTACATGGTGAAGCCCTCGCCCTTCTGCGTGCTCGATGAAATGGACGCCCCGCTCGACGAATCCAACATCAACCGCTTCATCAAAATCCTCGACCGCTTCGTCGGCCAGAGCCAGTTCGTCGTCATCTCCCACAACAAGCGCACCATCGCCCGCGCCGACGCCCTCTACGGCGTCACCATGGAAGAACACGGCGTGAGCAAGCTCGTCGGCGTGAAATTCCGCGCTCGCGAAGACAGCGCGCAAACCAGCGACATCCTCGGCAACAGCAACCCCACCCCGATCCCGAGCGTAGCCGAGAGCTTTGGCAAATCACCCAATCTCCACAGCGAGCAAACCGCCAGCGGAAGCGCGGCGTAGCGGCGGGGACAACCCCCGCCATTCATCGTCAAAGCCAGCTCGCGACTTTCTCCGCATCCTTCTCGGGGCCGACGAGGGCGATGCCGAGGCGTCCGCGCTCTTGGCATTCTTTGGCCACGCCTTGCACGTCGGCGCGGGTGATGGCGAGGATGCGGCGCTCGACTTCTGTGGGGCAGAGGACGTGGCCGTAGCCGAGGAGGCTTTCGCCCATCCACATCATTTGGTTCGTCGTGCTCTCCAAGCCCATGAGGGTCTGGCCGATGGTGTAGTCTTGCGCCATTTTCAGCTCGGCGCGGGTGGGGCCGCGTTCGCCGAGGGTGGCAAATTCTTTCAAGATCATGCGCAGGGCGCGTTCGAGCTTCTCGTGGTCGAGCCCGGCGCTGATTTGCAATGCGCCGGTATCCTCCAGAGCGACCATGCCGCTGGTTACGGAGTAGCAAATGCCGTGGCGCTCGCGGAGTTTTTGAAAGAGCCGGGAGGACATATTTTCGCCGAGCACGACGCTGAGGAGCTTTAGCGCAAAGCGCCGATCATCGCTCCGCCCCCAAGCGTGGAAGCCCATCGCGAGGTGCGTCTGCTCCGTCTCATGCGTGTAGAGCCCCACGCTCGGGCGCTGCGGCACACGCGGCGTGCGTTGGAAGCGGGGGCGCTGCCCGCGCGGGAGCCGCGAGAGTGCGGGGGAGAAAGCGGCGACGACCTCCGCGTGCGGGATCGGCCCGGCGACGGCGACGACGGTATTCACCCCGCTGTAGTGCTTGCGGTGAAAGGCGGTGATGTGCGGGCGCTTGAGTTTGCTGATCGTCTCCGCCGTGCCCGTGAGCGCGCGCCCGAGGGGGTGCCCCGGCCACATCGTGGAAGTGAGTAGCTCCTGCACGTGCTGCGCGGGCTGGTCGCGATACATGAGGATCTCCTCGCGGATCACGTCGCGCTCGCGCTCGATCTCGTGCGGGGCAAATTCCGAATCCAGCAACATATCGCCGAGCACCCCGCTCACGCGCGCAAAGTGGGGAGCGCCCGCCTTTGCATAAAAGCAGGTGTGATCCTCTGTGGTGAACGCATTCAAGTAGCCGCCCACGCCCTCTACCGCTGCGGAGAGCTGCCGCGCCGTGTGCGTCTTCGTTCCTTTGAAAAGGAGATGCTCCAAGAAGTGCGACATCCCGCTTTCCTCCGCCCGCTCGTGCCGCCCGCCGATGCCTACCCACCAGCCCACGCTCGTGCTGCGCATATGCGGCATCTCGATGGAGGCGATGCGGGCGCCATTGGCGAGGCGGGTGACTTGATATGGTGAGATCATGCGGAGATAACCAGCAGCCGCGACGGCCAGTGGGGCGGGGAAGATGCCCGTGAAAGGCAGGAACGCAAGTAGGGGCTTTGGAAAGTGCGCGCGGTATTGAATGGAGGAGCACCTGCGGCGGGCGGAACTCTTAACTCTTAACTCTTAACTCTTAACTCTTAACTCTTAACTCTTAACTCTTAACTCTTAACTCTTAACTCTTAATGTTCAACGATGCCGCTCCGGCGCTCGCGCTCGCAGTGATGGGAGACGGGCTCCGCCTCTTAAAAATTAAGAGTTCGGAGTTAAGAGTTAAGAGTTCAGCCCGCCGCAGGCGCTCCACCCCTCGCTCTAGCCGCGCCCTCTACCACTTCTTTTCCTTCCCCTCCCGAATATCCAGCACCTGCTCCGCCAGCAGTAGATCACGCGGGAAGGTGATCTTGAAATTGTAGTCCTCGTTTTGCAGCAACACCACGCGCTTGCCGAGCTTCTGCACGGCAGAGACCTCGTCTGTCACGAGTTCATTGCGTGCCATGAGCGAGGCGTAGGCTTGCAGGATCAGCGCGCTGCTAAAGATCTGCGGCGTCTGCATGGCCCAGAGATTTTTGCGCTCCACATCGCCCGTCACCTCCATCTCGTAGGAGGCGCGCTTCACTGTATCCGGCACCGGCGCAGCGCAGCAGACCGCGCCTTTTTTCCGAGCGAGCGCGAGGCACTCCGTGATCAAATCGGGAGTGACCAGCGGGCGCGCGCCGTCGTGGATGGCGACGAATTCACACCCTTCACTCTTCACCGCTTGCAGGCCATTCCACACGGAGAGATGCCGCTCCGCGCCGCCCGCGACCACGCAGAGCACCTTCGTCAGCCTCTCGTGGCGGGCGAGCTTCTCCACCTCCTCCACGCGGTCTTCGCGCGTCACCACGATGATCTCATCCACCTCCTCGCATCGTTGAAAAGCGGTCATGGAATGAACGAGCACCGGCTTCCCATTGAGCAGCGCAAAGAGCTTGTCGAAGCCCATGCGGCGGCTGCTTCCGGCGGCGACGATGATGGCGGAGACCATACGAGTTTTTAAGCGAGAAGTTTGCCCACTAGCGCACTGAGCGCCTTGCCGTCTGCACGCCCACCCGCGCGCTCCGTGGCGGCTTTCATCACTGCGCCCATCTGCGCTTTGGAAGTCGCGCCCAGCTCGGCGATGACTGCTTTCACGATGGTCTCGGCCTCCTCCGCACTCAGTGCCTTGGGCAGATAAACAGTGAGCATCTCCGCCTCCACCGCCTCCTTTGCCGCCAGCTCCGGGCGATTCCCCGTGGTGAAGCTCTCGATGCTGTCTTGCCGCTTTTTCACCTCCTTGCGCACGACGGCGGCGAAGGTCAAATCGTCCAACGCCGCTTCCTCGATATTTTTCTCCGCAGCGACCATTTTCATGGAGCTCTTCAGCATCCGCAAAACCCCGAGGCGGTCGGCGTCGCGAGCCTTCATGGCGGTGATGATGTCAGCGTTGAGTTGTGCAAATAGGCTCATAGAGCGCGGAGTTTTAGGGAAACGCGGAATAAGACAAGCGGAAGTCCCCTAAAGTATTTCGGGAAGCTGGGAGCAGTAGGCCGTCGCCGTGCTGGACAGCGTGGGGCCGTGCGTTTTTTATGCTGCGCAAATGCTCACTCGCTCTCGTGCCTCGCAATTACTGAATCCCGCCAAGCGCATCCTCGTCGTCGGCGAGATGATGCTGGATGAATTCATCTGGGGCCGCGTTGCGCGCATCTCGCCGGAGGCTCCAGTGCCCGTCGTGGAGGTGGTGCGGGAGACTTTCAATGCGGGCGGCGCGGCGAATGTCGCGCGCAACTTGCGGGAGTTTGCCGACCACGTGCATCTCCTGAGCCTCGCTGGCACTGGCGCGGATGCAGACATACTGCGCGGCCTGCTGGAGACGCGCGGCGTCACGCTGGATGGCGTGATCTTTGACCCCACCTACACGACGATCCGCAAGACGCGCATCGTGGCGCGCAATCAACAAGTCGTGCGTGTAGATCGCGAGCAGCGGCGCGGCTTCACGGCGGAGCAGCGTGCGCAGGTGCTCGCGCATTTCACCACGCTGCTGCCCACGCTGGATGCGATCATTTTAGAAGATTACGACAAGGGTCTGATAGATCAGGAACTCGTAGATGCGCTCATCTCCGCGGCACGCGCGGCGGGTAAGATCGTGACGGTGGATCCGAAACCCTCGAACCCGATTCACTGGCACGATGTGACGTGCATCACGCCGAATCGCGGGGAGGCGTTTCGCTTGGCAGGGCGGGCGCTGAGCGACCCGGTGGAGCCCGCGCTGGCGGACGCGGCGCTGCTGGAAGTGGGCGCGATTCTTTTGGCGAAATGGCGCTGCGATCATGTGCTGGTGACGCTCAGTGAGCAGGGGATGATGCTTTTTGCGCCAGACAGCGCGCCCTACCACATCCCCACGCGAGCGCAGGAAGTCATCGATGTGAGCGGCGCGGGCGACACGGCCATCGCCGTCTTCACCGCCGCGCTGGCGAGCGGCGCGAGCGCGAGTGAAGCCGCGGAGTTGGCCAATCACGCCAGCGGCATCGTGGTGGCCAAAACGGGCACTGCGGTGGCGACACGTGAGGAAGTGCTGGGGAGCTTTTTGGGTTGATGGTGGAGTGGCGCTGGGCGCGTGGTTCCATCCACCCCGCTACTTCCCTGCGTGCTGGCGGAGTTGCTCGGGCGTGAGCGCGGTGCGGTAGATGGCGATTTCATCGAGCATCCCTGGGAATTGAAACGCAGCGCTGCCGCCCTCCGCGCTGCCGATCCAGACCTCGTCGTCGTCCACGATGGGAGCGGCGGTGGTCGGGCCGCCGAGATCCCACGCGCCGGGGATTTCTGCGCCATCGAGAGTAAGGCGCGCGCTGTCCGGCTGGCCAAAGGTGTAAGTGGCGGCGAGGTGATGCCACGCATCGCCAGCAGGAAAGCCGCGCGTGGCGGTGAAGCGGTGCCAGCCTTGCGGGCCGGGCGTTTCTTTATCGTGGAAGAGGAAGGTGAGCCGCGCGGTGCCGCCGATTTCGCGGAGCTGGAGGGCCCAGTTTTGATTTTCGCTCGCAGCGGCGGTGCGGCCTTTACCGAGGACACTGGCGATCTGGTCTTTTGCGAGGCGCAGCGGGCGTGCCCACGCCTCGGCGGTGAAGGTGTCGCCATTTGTGAAATCGAAGACGCTGGCCGAGCCGGGATCTTTGATCGCGACATAGACGCCCTGCGGAGCCTCGGTGAAATCGAGGGACATATTCGTGGCTTCAAAAAGCGGGTGCTCCGGCGGTCGCGGGCCGGGGCAGGCGAGGCCGACGCTGTCTTGCGGCTTGGCGTAGATGGTGGCGTGGCTTTGGTTCTCGAAGCAGCAATCCGGCAATTCGTCGAAGGTCCAGTAGGCGACGGGGTGATCAGAAAGTAGCCGCTCGCGGTAGGGCTCGGCGTGGGCGGCCGTGGCGAGGAGGACGGCGAGAAGCAACATGGGCGTCTCGCCCACGTTACTTCGCGGCGCTGGAGTTGCCTTCATCGAGATAGGTTTTCTCGCCGAACTTGGTCGTCTGTATCCACTGCTTCCATGTCTTACCGTTCGGCAAGTCGCGCGTGATTTCTTTGCGAGAGGTCTCTGCGGTAGGCGAGGTGCCAGCCCAGCCTGCGAGGGCTTCGACGAGCACGCGACCATCGAGCGCGAGCGGCGGGGCGATGCCGAGGAGGTGGTAGATCGTAGGAGCTACGTCCACATTTCCACTCGGTAGCTCGCTGCGCAAACCGGGGCGGATGTCGGGGCCGGCGGCGAGCAGCGTATTGTGGATGTCGAAGCGGCTCATAGAGGCGTGCGTGCCTTTGCCGGTGGTCTTGCCCTCGCTGGTGAGGCTGCCGGGCGCGCCGCTTTTGTCGGGCCGCTCGCTCCACACGTAGCTGAAGACGATGTCCGGTGGCGTCGGCGAATCTATCGCGGCGGCGCTCAATGGAAAGGTGCCGGGCAGCCCATCGCGCGTATAGATGACGCCGCAAAAATCGCTCGCTTGCAGCCAATCCACAATCTCGCCGGTGATCGCCGCATCGTGCTCGTGCGCGTAGATGAGGGTGCTGCCGCCGACGCCCACGATCATTACGTCGCCTGCTTTTGGCGTGCGTTTAAATTGCGTCTCGGCGTGGAATGGCACCTTCGCGGTGGTGCCGAATTTGCGCAGCATCTCGGCAAAATCCACGGCGCGCTCGACGGTTGAAAAGCCGTGGTCGCTCACGAGCAGCACGTCCGTCTTGTCGCGCACGCCTCGCTTTTCTAGCGCGGCGAGCACCATGCCGAGGTGCGTATCGCAATCGCGGATCGCCGCGAGCGCGGTGGGAGCGCCGGGCTGGGTGAAGTGCTGCGAGTAGTCGGGGTCGCCGAGCCAGAGCACGGAATATTTCGGCACACCCTTGCTCCACAGCCCCTCGATGAGGGCGCGCGTGGTCCATAGATTTTGCGCGGTATTCGAGGAGGGGACCCAGCCTGCGGGCATCAGCTTGCCGAGCAGGGCGGCGGCGTTTTCTTTTGGAAAGTCCGGCCATTTTCCGAGCAACGCGGTGAGCTCGTCGGCGTAGGATTTCGGGTAAGTCGTGCCCTCGAAAACGATCGGCGCTCCGC
>JAYVQK010000213.1:0-20575 GCA_043757005.1 Verrucomicrobiaceae bacterium | reverse complement strand
GCGCGCACATTTACAAGGAACTCGCCAAGACCGAGCTGAACGAATTTCACCGCGACCCCGTCGTGATCGTGTGCGGAAATGTAGAAGACTTCCTACGCGGCACAGACATCGCCCCCGAGCACGTGCGCTGGATCGCGCGGATGTGCTACCGGCGCGGCGGAGTGCTGTGCTTTTCCGACCTGCGCGCGCTAATGAGCCGAGCCCAGAGCGATGCCGAAGCCACCCGGCTTTTCAAGCTCTGCTCTCGCACAAGAGCCATCCTAGCGCGTTTAAAAGTAACACCACAAACGGACTTCGCCGCGCTCGCCGCGTATTGGTCCGCCGGGGGCCGCAGCAATGACTTTGGCCCCATGCTCCAGAGCCTCGCAGAAAACCCGCCGCCCGGCGGGCTAGACCTCATCCACCTCCTCCCCCCGCTGCCGCGCAAGCTGCTCAATAGCTACCCCCCACTCGATCTCGCCATGCACGGGCGGATGCCCGATTGCCACTGGAGTTCGCTCAATTTCTTTAACTACGAACCACGCGGCTACTACCTCAATACCGGCCTCGCCGCCAAACACGTGCTCGAAAACTTCGACCGCATCGAAGCCCCCTACTACTTTGGCGACGTGCTCTTCTTCCTCGATGCCGAAGCGGGCAACGCCTACCACAGTTGCGTCTTCATCGCCGACGATCTCGTCTTTACCAAAAACGGCGAAAACACCGCGAACCCCTGGACCATCAAAAGCCTCGCTGGCCTGCGACAAATTTACCTCAGCGGCACCCCGGGCCGCGTGCAAGGCTTCCGGCGGCGGTAAAAAACACAAAGTTCCCCCTTGCTCCAAAAGAACGAACTCCGTATCTATCCCGCCCCTTTCCGTTCTGGAGAATTAAAATCATGCCAAAAACGCCGCCAAAAAAAGCCGCAGTCAAGAAAACCAAACCCGCTCCCGCGAAGGCCCAAAAGCCAGCCGCGAAGAGCGCGCCGAAAGCTGCTGCAAAGAAAGCCCCTAAAGCCATCGTGAAGGCGGTCGCCAAGAAAGTCATCCCGAAGAAAGCACCCAAACCCGTCGCCAAAAAAGCGCCGAAAGTCATCGAGAAAAAGGCACCCAAGGTAGTCGCCAAAGTCGCTCCCAAAAAGCCAGCAGCCGCGCCCGCGATAGCTTTGAAACCTGCCAAGCCCGTCAAACTGGAGAAGCCAGCGAAGCCCGCCAAAGCAGCCAAGCCAGTCAAACCGCCCGTTGCTAAAATCGAGACGCCCGCGCAGCAAAAGAAGAACGCCCAGAACGCCGCTGACGCAAAGACCGTCGCCGACAACGCCGCGATCAATCATCGCCGCCCCGTCGTCTCAAATATCCCGGTAAAGCTCACGCCTTTCCTCAAAGTGCAAAAGGAGCGCCTGCAATTCCTCCGCGATAGCCTGCTCGACTCCATGGCTGGCGTCGCCAAAGACACGCTCCGCTCGCGCCCCGAGGGCAGCGAAGGCAGCGCCTTCGGACAGCATCAGGCCGATGCTGGTTCGGATGCCTACGACAAAGATTTTGCGCTCAGTCTCCTCTCTCAGGAACAAGACGCACTTTACGAGATCGAGGAAGCCCTCAAGCGTGTCAATAATGGCACCTACGGCACCTGCGAAATGAGCGGCAAAGTCATCATGGTCGCCCGCCTCGAAGCTCTCCCATTTGCCCGCTACACCGTCGAGTGTCAGACGGAACTGGAGAAACAACGTAAATACCAAAAGAATCGCGTCCCAGTCACCTCGCTCTTCGGGCTCACCGATAGCGAAGAGGAAGAAACCGAGACCGAAGAAACCGAAGAAACACCTGCAAAACCGCAAGAAGACTAACACAATATTATGGCCCGCGAAAACATCACCATCGAATGCACCGAGGCGAAAGCCGAAGGCAAACCCGTATCCCGCTACATCTCTAGCCGGAATAAAAAGAGCCCAAACACCCCGACCCGGCTCGAAAAATTAAAATACAACCCGCATCTGAAGCGCCGCACGCTCCACCGCGAAATCAAGTAACACACAGCACTCTTTATTTAATATGAGCATACCAAAAACGCCCGAGCGCAAATCCGCTTTTCGTCGCACCAACCGCATTATGCCCCGTCGGCGCATGGACATCGCGCTGGACGCCATTGACTACAAAAACCCTGAGCTTCTGAAGCGTTTCGTCACCGAAAACGGCAAGATCCTCTCGCGTCGCGCCACCGGAGTTCCAGCGAATTTCCACCGCAAAATCACCAACGCCATCAAGCGCGCCCGCCAAGCGCTGCTCATGCGCTAAGGCGTCTCCCCCTTTCGGAAGGTTTTCTTCTTTCAAACGCCGTTCTGTGAAAACAGAGCGGCGTTCTTCCGTTAGGAGGGGCGGTATGATACCGCCCTTCCATTCGCTGATTTAAAACTGCCAACTCGCGCCCGCCTGCATCCGCCAATCAGGCGTGGAACCGACGCCGGAGTTTTCCTGCCGGATAGGGAAATCAAAGCCGAGATCGGCGCTGAATTTCACGCCAAAAAGGGCGACGAAGCGCGGGCCGACATAGACGTTTGTGCTGGAGGTATCGTCGAGCCGCTGGCCACGGAAATAATCCTGATCCTTCGTATCGCCAGAAAGGCGAGCGGCGACGGTGAGCGTGAAGGCGTCGCTTTTCACCACCGTCGCGCCGAGAGCCGCTGACCACGTGAGATCATTCGCCGTGTCGAAGTCGTGGGAACCCTGCCCGCGCACCGTGTATTGCAGACCACCTTGGAGGAAAAGATGCCGCCAATCGAGATGTGCATCGGCCCCGAGAAGCGCATCCACACTGCCTGTGCCGAGCGCGAGGTCGTGCCCGTGGATGCCGCTGGGCGTGCCTTCGCCTTCCGATTCATGGCCCTCTTCTGCCAAGCGGCTGCTATCGCCAGTTGGGAGTTTCAGACCGGTGGCGATGCGCGCGGTGAAGCGGAGGTCGCCGCGCTCCACGGCGAGCGGCGTCCAGTGCGCAAGCAGCGAGAGGTCGCCGAGGCCGGCGACGTGCCCCGTCTCAATGCGGCCACTTTCAGCACGCCGGAAGCTGCGCGAAATGAAGGGCGCATGGAGCTGCACGCCGAAGGATTTTGTAAAGTCATAACCGAGGATGAGCTGTGTATTGCTGCTATGGAGAAACTGCCCGGCGGGATCGCTGATGCGGGTGCCGTCCTGCCGGAGCGTCGCAAAGCTCGTGTATTGCTCGCGCGCCGAGATGTGCCAGCCGGGCCGGTTTTGGAGCTGCAAAAGCGGAAGTTCGCAGGAACAAAGGTCGCACGCGGTGGTGCGAAATGTGAGAGCTCCGAGAGTAGCGATGGCGTGGGTGATTTTCATGGCTGTAAAATGCCCGAGTAGCCGTGAAGTGCGGGCGATGTCAACGCGCGCAGCTTGGCTTTGTTCAGAGCCTCTCTAAGTATTCGCTTCTGCCGTCCTTCTTTTAAAAATGAAACACCTCACCTCACTCACCATTCTCATCCTCGGTGCACTCGCCCATGCAGCACCAGTGCCGATCTTCGACGGCAAGACGCTCGCGGGCTGGGAGTCCGTCACGCCTGCGCTGTGGCGCGTCGAGGATGGCTGCCTCACGGGCGGCGATGGGACGACGAAAATTCCGCACAACGACTTCCTTTGCACGAAGGCGAGCTACAGCAATTTTGTGCTGCGTTTGAAAATCAAACTCACGGGCGATGCGGCGACGGGCATGATCAATTCCGGCGTGCAAATCCGCACGTCGCGCATCCCTAGCCAGAGCGAGGTGAGCGGCTACCAGTGCGATTACGGCGACCCGACTTGGTGGGGCGCGATTTACGACGAAGGGCGGCGTAACAAGCTCATGGCACCGTCCGACATGGCGGCGCTGAATCCCGTGCTGAAGCGCGGCGATTGGAATGAATACGTCATCCGCGCCGAGGGGACGCACATCCAGACGTGGCTGAACGGCGTGCAAGGTGTGGACTACACGGAGGCCGCCCCGGCCATCGCGCAGGACGGCATCATCGGACTGCAAGTCCACGGCGGCGGTAATACGAAGGTGCAGGTGAAAGACGTGACCATCGAAGAACTCCCCGCCACGCCCGATGCGCCGACGTGGGATAAAGTGGGACGGCCCGGCGAAAAAAAAAAAGCCGCTGACGCGCTAGCGCCGAACGGCGGCGCACGCACGCCGGAGGAGGAGCGCACGTCTTTCAAAGTGCCCGAGGGCTACGAGGTGGAACTCGTCGCCGCTGAGAGCGAGGGCGTCGGCAAATTCGTCCCGCTCGCTTTTGATCAAAAAGGCCGGCTGTGGACGACGACCGCCTTTGAGTATCCCGTGGACGGCAACGAGAACCCGCCAGCAGCCGATGCGCTCTACGCCAGCAAGGCGAAGGACAAAGTGTTGGTCTTCGACACGCCGTTCGCCAAAGGCCCGCAGACGCCGCGCGTCTTTGCCGAGGGCCTCGCCATCCCGCTCGGCGTGCTGCCTTACAAGAACGGCTGCTACGTCCAGCACGGGCACGACATCGCCTTTCTGGAAGACACGGATGGCGATGGCAAGGCCGACAAACGCACCGTCGTCCTCACCGGCTTCGGCGTGCAGGACTCGCATCTTTTCCCGCATCAATTCATGCGCGCACCCGGCGGCTGGATTTGGATGGCGCAGGGGGCGTTCAACTACGGCAAAGTCTCCCAGCCCGGCCACGAGAAAGAGGCGCAGCAATTTGACCAAACGCGCATGGCGAAATTCCGCCCGGACGGCAGCGAATTTACCATCACCAGCAACGGCCCGTGCAACATCTGGGGCCTCGTGCTGAACGGCGAAGGCGAGGCATTCATCCAGGAGGCAAACGACTACGGCTACCCCGTGATGCCCTTCCACGAATACGCGAACTACCCCGGCTGCTCGAATGCCCAGTGGAAAAGCTACGCCCCCGAATTCCCCGGCACACCCGGCATCCCGATGGGCGGCACCGGCCTCAGCGGCCTCGCGCTCACGGACGCCCGAGGCCCATTCACAGACGCTTGGCGCGATGTGATGCTCGTGGCAAACCCGATCACCAATCGCATCAACGCCATCAAAATGCACCGCGACGGCCCGCGCTGGCGTTTGGAAAAATTGCCCGACTTCATCGAGTCGAGCGACCCGTGGTTCCGCCCCGTCGCCATCACCATCGGCCCCGACGGCTGCCTCTACATCGTGGATTGGTATAACAAAATCATCTCCCACAACGAAGTCGCCCGCAACCACCCCGACCGCGACAAAACCCGAGGCCGCATCTGGCGCGTCCGCGCAAAAGCGACGCTTGCATTCGTAGTCCCCGATTTCACCAAAGCGACCGGCGAAGAGCTGCTGGCCAAACTCGGCGGCGACTCGCTCGCGCAGAGCCATCTCGCATGGCAAGCGATCATTGACCGCGATATGAAAGAGCTGGTGCCGAAATTGAAGGAGATCGTGGCCGATGCAAAGACAGCCGCCGCACGCCGCATCGCCGCGCTGTGGGCGCTGGAGGGATTGAACGTTTTGCAGCCAGATCGCAAAATGTTGGGTGAGCTGTTGGACTCGCCAGATCGAAACATCCGCCGCGAAGCCGTGCGCTTAATCCCGATCTTACCGATCTTACCAAAAGGAATAAACTTCGTGATCGAAAACGTTGAGACGAGCTCTGACCCGGAAGTGGCAGCAGAGTTGATTCGGGTGTGCGGGCAGCTCTTTGGCGGTGCCATCGGAGAGCCACTAGAGTTCGAGACTTATGGGAGAGCGGCACTTTGGAAGTTACTGTCCCAGCCGTTAGAGCCACTCGCCGAGCCGATGGACAAGTCCACGCAGAACGGCAAACCCATCAAAGTCCGCGAGGCCTACGACCGCGAATTCGAGCGTTACCTCGTGCGGATGTTTCTCGAAAAACATCCCGAGGCCGGTGCCAAGTTTCTCGACTCCGACGACGCCAAGAAACTCCCCGTCGAGGCCCGCTTGCTCGCCTCGCTTGCTCTGGATCCCAGGACCAGTGCCACGCGCGTGGCTGCGCTGCTGCCGCTGCTCACTCGCGCGCCGGGGCAGGAGGAAGTGCTGCGGCTGGCCCAATTCCCCGGCGAACCCGGCGTGGGCGATGCGCTGAAGGCGGTGCTGAATAACCCCGCCACACGCACCGCCGCGCTGGAGTCACTGCTTGCCGTGCGCACGAAGCTCGACGCGGCCAAGCTCACGCCGTTCCTCGCGGATGCCGCCGCCACGCTGCTCGCCAGCAAAGACGCCGACAGTGTCGAGCTGGGGGTGAAACTCGCGGGCGGATTCAAACTATCTGCCGTAGAGCCGATCCTCGCGGAGATGGTGCGGGTAGCGCACGCGCCCTCGCGTGTTGTTTCCGGCGCCCCGCCGGAAAATGTTGTGAGTGTTGACGGAAAGACAGGCGCTACGCGCCAGCCCGGCGAGGCACCGGGCACAACACGCGAGGCGCATGCGCTACCCGCACTGCGCGCTCTGACGGAACTCGGCAGCACACGGACAGACCTCTTTGCCAATTTAGCCGAATTCTCACCCGATGCGGCAATCCGCGACGAAGCCCTCGCCGCCCTCGCCGCCTCCCACGCCGCAGATGCGCCAACGCGGGTGCTTACGCTTTATCCAAAGCTCACACCCGCCCAGCGTCGCAGCGCGCTCGACAAGCTTACCACCAGCAAGCCCGGAGCCGCCGCCGTCGTCGCCGCGCTCACCTCGGGTGCGATTGCGAAAACTGATCTCGATGCGGCGACGCTCGACCGCTTGCAGGCCGTGCTCGGCACGAGCGACCCCGCACTGAACGCGCTCGTGGATAGCCTCGGCGCGCTCTTCCGCCCGGTGCTCGTGCTGGATGGCAGCGAGGAGGCGTGGGTGGAAACCGCGCTTAGCTTCGATGGCCCGCTCACCGTCGAGACGTGGGTGCGGCTCGCTCCGGGGATCGGCAATGCCGACGGCATCCTCGGCGTGCCGGGCGTGGTGGATTTGAATTTCTACGACTCTAAATTCCGCGTCTATGCCGGGCCGAAAATCGCCGACGCTATCATCTCGAAAAAGCCGATCATCGCCGACCTCTGGACGCACCTCGCCGCCGTGCGCGATGCCGAGGGACGCTGGAAACTCTACACGAATGGCGAACTCGAGAACGCCGACAGCAAGCCCGCTCCGGGGCGTCTGGAAAACGTGCGCATCGGCTGGACGGGCGCGGTAGGCGGCACCAGTGCAGCGTTTGCCGAGTATCGCCTGTGGGATCACGCCCGCACGGCAGACGATATCCGCCGCGACTTTGATCGCTCACTCGGAGGGGCGACATTCCTGTCGCTCTCTGCTGCGGAGCAGCAGCCCGGTGCGGGCCGCACAGCGACAGGAGCCTCGCCGCTCCCCATCGCGGGCAAGCTGCACGCTGGCGCGAAGATTGTGAAGACGAGCGACCTCCCGCCTGTCCTCACTGCCGATGCGGCCACCGCTTTGGATGTGAAATTTACCAAATACCGCGCGCTTATTTTCCACCCCGGCGACGTTGCGCGCGGCAAACAATTCGCCGCCGTGTGCATGGCGTGCCACCTCTTCGGCACGACGGGTGGGAACATCGGGCCAAACCTCAGTGCCGTCGGCGCGATGGGGCCGGAGTCCATCCTCCGCAATATCCTCACGCCCAATGCCGCCATGGAAAACGGCTATCGCATCTTCCGCGTGGAGCTGAAAAGCGGCGACCTCGTGGACGCCCTCTTTGTGAGCGAGGACAAGGACGCCGTCGTCATCCGCCTCCCCGGCGCGGAAGACCGCCGCATCCCGCGCAGCGAAATCCGCGCGACCAGCTACCAGCGCCGCTCCCTCATGCCCGAGGGGCTGCTCGACGGCTTCACGCCCGAGCAAGCGAGCGACCTCTTCGCGTATCTGCTTTCGCTAAACTAATACCATCTTTCGGGAGTTCCCTCCCTGGCATCGCCCCGATAGCGTCGCTCCCATGCGCTCTGCCATTACTATCTGCCTCGTCCCGCAAGCTCGCCTCGGCCCGTTCGTTTTTCACGAAGGGCTCGCGGAGGGGTGCGCGCAGGCGGCGGAGCATGGCTTCGATGCGGTGGAGATTTTCCCGCCCAGCGCGGGCGCTCTGGACATCGCGGAGCTACAGTCGCTGCTCGATCATCATGCGCTGAAAGTGGCGGCAGTCGGCACTGGCGCGGGCTGGGTCATCCACCAGTATTCGCTGACTTCGCCGGATGCTGCGACCCGCGCGCATGCACGCGATTTCATCCGCGCGATCATCGAGCTGGCGGGCGGCTTTGGCGCACCGGCGATCCTCGGCTCCATGCAGGGGCGGGTGGAAAATGGAGTCGAGCGCGCGCAAGCACTGGCCTGGCTTGGCGAGGCGCTGGAGGAGTTTGGCGAGCTGGCCGCGCAGCATCACACGCACTTCCTCTACGAGCCGCTAAACCGCTACGAGACGAATCTTTTTAATCGCCAACTCGACGCCGCGCAGTGGCTCGGCACGCTCCGCACGCGCAATGTCAGGCTGCTCTGCGACCTCTTCCACATGGCCATCGAGGAGGCCGACATCGGCGCCACTCTGCGCGACTGCGGCGCGCTCGTGGGCCACGTCCATTTTGCCGATTCAAATCGCCGCGCCATCGGCCTCGGTCATACGCCCCCCGCGCCCATCCTCGCGGCGCTCCGCGACATCGGCTACGCGGGTTACCTCTCCGCAGAGATCCTGCCGCTGCCGGATGCAGCGACGGCGGCGGCGCAGACGATGGCGAGCTTTCGGCAGCACTAGAGCCACACCCTTTTCACCATGCTCAAAACCACGCTGCTCCATCCTGAAATCCTCCGCGTCGTCGCACGCGCCGGGCATCACTCCAAGATCCTCATCGCCGATGGGAACTACCCCGCTGCCACGAAACGCGGGCCCCACGCCGAGCTGGTCTGCCTCCAACTCATGCCCGGCGTGCCGACCGTCGCCCAAGTGCTGCGTGCGCTGCTCAGTGCGCTGCCGATTGACCAAATCAATACTATGGGCATCCCGGCGGATGATCCTTATGCCAGCCGCGGCGAGCCGCCCGTGTGGGAGGAATACCGCCAAGTCATCGCCGGCTCTGGCGCGGCGCTGGTGCTGGATCCGATCTTGAAATGGGACTTTTACCAACACGTAGAAAGCCCCGACCATGTCCTCACCATCCAGACCGCCGACCAATCGCTCTGGGCCAATGTGCTGCTCACGCTGGGATGCCGCATGTAGGTTTTTAAGATGCACAACCACGCACTCCAACTTCGCGACATCACGGTGAGCTACCAGCGCATCCCGGCGTTGCACCACATCAGCTTCGAGGTCTGCTGCGGCCAATGCGTCGCCCTACTCGGGCCCAATGGTGCGGGGAAAACCACGCTGCTCAAAACGCTCGCCGGGCTCATTAATCGCGAAAGCGGCACGATCTTTTTCCACGGACGCGAAGTCCGCGGAGCCACGCCCGACATCGCCTACTTGCCGCAGCGCGGGCAGATTGATTGGGACTTCCCCACGACCGTGCGCGGCCTCGTGGAGATGGGCCGCTACCTGCGCCTCGGCTGGTGGCGCAGCTATCGCGAGGAAGACGCCCGCGCCGTGGACGCCGCGATCACCGCGATGAATCTGGACTCCCTCCAATCCCGCCAAATCAGCGCCCTCAGCGGCGGGCAACAGCAGCGCGCTTTCCTCGCTCGCGCCCTCGCGCAAGAAGCCCATGTGCTCTTGCTCGACGAGCCTTTTACCGGCCTCGACAAGCCGAACCAAGACAGCCTCAAAGCCACCCTCCGCACGCTGCGCGAAAAAGGGAAACTCCTCCTCGTCTCCCACCACGATCTCGCCAGCGTCGCTGAGATTTTTGATCATGTCGTGCTGCTGAATGGCGAACTCATCGCCGCCGGAAAAACCGCTTCCACTTTCTCCGAAGACAACATCCGCAAAACCTACGCCACCCGAGTCTTTGCCGCGCTGGATCACGGCGTGGCGGTATAAAAGCGATGCCGCGCGAGTGGGCCGACAAAGCCGATCAAAACAGGATGCCGCCCTCTCATCCTAGAAATAATTCGCACTTCACAGTTGCCAAGGCGTAGCAGCTTCCTTAAAGCACGCGCCCGATTCCTTAAACCAAATCCTAATTTTATGTCTGAAAAAACCATCGCAGAGAAAGTCAAAGATATCATCGTCGAACAACTCGGCGTGAACCCTGAGCAAGTCACCGAGAAAGCCTCCTTCATTGAGGATCTCGGCGCGGATTCGCTCGACACCGTAGAACTCGTCATGGCCTTCGAGGAAGAGTTTAGCGTGGAAGTGCCGGATGAAGACGCCGAGAAGCTCCAATGCGTCGGCGACGTAGTGAAATACATCGAGGACAAGCAGAACAAGTAAGCGTCCCGAAGCATCTACAATTTACGAGAAGCCCGGCCTGCAAAGGTCGGGTTTCTTTTTTACCCCCTACAGCCAGTCTGCCGCCGCCGATTGCAGCCACTCATTAAAGGGCACGCTCGCCCACGATAGTAGGCAGGCGAGCACGAAGAGAATCACTGCCGCCAGCTCGCGCCGCCCGAAGCGATCCGCGCTCCCGCGTGAGCGCACGAAATTCAGCAGCGCCCCCGTGGGGCAGCCGTAGTGGCAATAGGCCATGGGCACAAAGCACGAGGCCACCAGGCCGGACACTGCGACGAAGAGCGTGGCGTAGCCCGCCGACTTCACGAGGTAGGCATCGAACGGCTCAAAGCCCGCGAGGTCGCAGGGTAAAATGAGCATCATCACCACGAGGATGCACGCCAGCGTGAGCGACGGCAGCCAGCGCAAACCCGCTGCGATGTCGCGCGGGATTGCCATGCGCCAACGCTTCGGAGCCACGCGCGCGAGCCACTCCTGCGCGTGTCCGTGGGGGCAGAGTTGCTGGCAATACAGCGGTTTCCCCGTGGCCCACGGCACGAGCAGCGCCGCCGCCAGCAGCAGCGCCAGTGCAGGCGCGGTGCGCCACGGCACGCCGTTTGCCGCCCAGCCGAGCATGAGCGATTGCGCGAGCAGATCGCCGCCCACGAAGCCCACATACACCACCACTACGAGCTGGAAAAGCCGCCGCACCCAAGCCCGCCCATGCGTCCCCGTGAAAGCCAAGACGAGCCCCGCGAGCACCACCGCCGCCAGCCCGACATCGTGCGCCCGCCAACGCACGGGCCTCGCCGGCAGAGCAGCCTCCGCCTCCGCCGATGTCGCCGCGCGCAGCCGCCGCACGATGCTTTCGGCCACGGCCATGCTCGTCATCGTCGCGCCGCTCACGCCCTCGATTCCCATTTCCTCCGGTAGCTTCCCCGCGACTTCTTCCCACGATTGGCCGTTCCATGTTTTCAAAAAAGAACGGTCTGCACGCACATCCGCCACGTGCTCGGTGGTGTCTTGGCTCGCTCGGATTCGCACGCCGAGCACGCGCTGCTCGGGGGTGAACAAAATGAGCGCGTTTGACCACCCACGATAGCCGATGATGCCGTCGGAAAGCGGTGCCGTTTGCAATACGTAGCCGATCTCCTCCCCGCCACTCCCCACCACGTGCCACCCGCCGCGCGGCCCTGCATCCATGCGGATCGCCGTGGCCACGGGGAAGATGCTCTGCACCTCCGCGAGCGAGACTGGGCGCAGCGATTCCACACGAGCACGAACCGCGTGATCGCGGAGAACCCACGCAATCGCCACGAGCATCGCGATGCGGAAAAGCTGGAGTGCCACTCGCTTCATCGGCTGTGGAGAAAGCATACCCACTCAGCTCGCGTAAAACTTTTTCCCCAGCCAAGCGTGCAGCGGCACGCAGGCGAGTAGGCAGAGCGCGACAAGGAAGCTGGCGGGCGTTTTGCCGAGCGGGCCGAGGACGCTGGGGACGAGGCACAGCGAGGCTTGCAGGATGGGGAGGATGCGGATGTAGCCGCCGATGCGCGGCGGCAGTGGCGGCGGCGGCACACGCATGAGTTCGCCCGTATTCATCGCGCAGAGGATGATCGCGAGTAGCCAGAGCGTGGGCGATTGATCGCGAAGCAGGGTGCCGGTCGCTTGCTTTAGGACGACGTAGCCGAGCAGCAGTGAGCCGAGCGGGAGCACGCGGGCGAGCTTCGGATAATCGGGCCGCGTCTCGTGCCGGGCGAGGTTTGTGACGGCAGCGATGTAGAGGCCCACGAGCCCGCCGCCGATGGCCGCAAAGGTGAAGAGCATCTGCCCGCGCTCGGAGGCAAAGAGCAGCATCGGCGCAACGAGCATAGGGTGCAGCGCGCTGACGAGGCCCGCGCTGGCGACCATCGGCACATCCGGCCCGAGTGCCGCCGCCGCTCCGAGCGAGATGCTGAGTGCGCGGCAGAGCCCCATATTCACAGCACCGAGGAAGGGGATGCGTTTGGTGAGGAAATTATAGAACGCCACCGCCCCGAGCAGCAGCGTGCCGACCATCGCCGCCGCCTGCCCCGGCTCTGTCCCTAGCACGCCGAGCCCGCAGACGATGAGGGCGATGGTGGCGTAAATGGCGGCGCTTTTTCCAATCGCACCACTCGCGAGCGGGCGGCGCGGGCGCTCGCGGCGGTCTTCGGCGAGATCGGCCAGATCATTCATCGCCAGCCCCGCCGCGTAGAGGCAGAGGCTGCTTACGATGGCCGGGCCGACGCGCCCATCCAGCCGCCCGCCCGTGGCGATGAGAAATCCCGCCAGCGGGTCGCCCGGAACCGTGAGCAGGTTTGGGACACGAAAGAGTTGCAGCCAGGCGCGCAGTGAAGTGGGCATCGCCACTCTTTGTGAACCACGAAGGGCACAGAGGGCACGAAGAAAGTCTGCGGCTTTTTTGCGTGCGACGCACTTGCACGGGTCGGCTTTGGACAATTAGCATCGAATGCACAGCACCATGAAAATCGTCCTCATCTTCCTAGCACTTGTCAGCCTCACTTTCGCGCAGAGCGGGCCGGCGAATTTTAATCAGCTCCTCACCGTCGAGCAGCTCTGGGCACTCGATCAGGATGCGTTTCAAAAAGCCACGACGGGCTTGCCTTTCCGCTGGACCTCGAATACGAAAGACTCTGCGCGTGCAGCGGATCACCGCGAGATGACGCTCTTTGATCGCCCGGTCGTGGAGGTCATTGCGCGTTTTGCGCAGAGTAAACTGAGCGTCATCACTGCGAACTTTTACACTCGTGGCGACTCGGGCGATCTGAGCGAAGCGGCTTTTAAAAAACTCCTCGGCGAGACCATCGAGACGCTCAATAAAGTCACGGGGGTAAAGTCGGTGGAGCGCGGTAAGGATGCGACGAGCGCGGTGAAGGCGGAGGGCATCCTTTGGAACACCACGAAGTCGCAATACTTGCTGGAATACAGCTTCACGAAAGCCAAGGGGCGCGACGTGGATTTCCGCGCGGAATTTATCCGCCTGGAAGTGCGTTCGCAAAAGGAGAAGCTCGGCCTCGTCGCCGCCGCTCTCGCAAGCGCTGGTGCTGGGAAGAGCCGATTCGAGGGGCCCGCGCACGTGAAGCGAGATACGGCCAGCGGGGACGTGTGGCTGCAAGATGTGCCGATGGTGGATCAGGGCCAAAAGGGCTACTGCGTGGTGGCCAGCACGGAGCGGGTGATGCGCTATTACGGGCGGGATGTGGACGAGAACGAATTGGCCCAAATCGCCAACTCCGATTCCGACGGCGGCACGAGTGTAGAGGCCATCCGCACGGCTATGAAAAAAGTCGCCGCCCGGCTGAAGGTGCGCGTCCGCGAGGTGGAGAAAATGGACATCAAAGAAATCCTCGATCTCATCAAAGACTACAACCGTGCCGCCAAGCGTGCGGGAGCTAAAGAGATCCCTGACCAAGGTCATATGCTCAACGTCCCGCTCATTTACGAGCAGATGAAACCGGACGTGCTCAAGGAGGCCAAAACGCACACCAAAACCGACCTCAACCGCTTCCAGCGCGAAGTCGCCAGCCATGTGGACGCTGGCATCCCGCTGCTTTGGAGTGTGAATCTCGGCCTCGTCCCCGAGACGCCCGCGCTCCATCAAGCCACTGGGGGACACATGCGCCTCATCATCGGCTACAACGCCAAGACTCAAGATATCCTCTACTCGGATTCTTGGGGAGCAGGCCACGAGCTAAAGCATATGAAAGCCGATGATGCGTGGACGATCACCAGCACGCTGATGGTCGTGGAGCCGCTGCAATAGGGAGCCAGAGTTTAACGCTGCTTCTGAATAAGCGGGCAATAGCGGGATTTTCCTTCAAATGCTGCAAATTTAGCATTGCGCATCGAACTGCTGATTGTTTATCTCCACTGCGTTATGAAACGACTCACTTTTATCGGAACTGCCTTTGCCGCGATCCTCGCGCTCTCCGCGTGTGACCCGCAGAAGAACCCGCCTCGCAAGCTACCGGCTCCTAATAAGCCGATGGAGAAAATGCGGGATCCCGCCACGCCCACGCTTTCGCCGGATGGCGAGCCCATCGAAGCTCCGACGCGCCACCCGCACGACGATGCTGCGGTGGAGCCGAAGCCCATCGAGCGTAATAAAATCCCCGAGCCCACGCCGAATCGCGCGCCTGATTACGCCATCAAACTGGAAGGCAAATCTGGCTACGTGAAGAGCCCTTACGACGACCAAGGCCGCCCGATTGACGTTCGCGGTCTGCCACCCGGCACCGAGGCGGAAGATCCTTACACGCACCGCACTTTCCTAGTCCCCCCGTAGTCCCGGGCCGACCATTGCATTTACGTCCCCGGCTTGTCGGCAGCACCGCAAGCCGGGGTCTTTTTTATCCCGCATCTCATCGGAAAAAATGAAACGCATCGCCATCCTCGGCCCCGGCCTCCTCGGCGGCTCCATCGCGCTTAAATTGCGCGCATCGGGCGGCAACCACGTCGCGCTTTGGGCTCGGCGCGCGGAGGCGGTGGAGGAAATTTGCGCGCTGGGCTGCGCGAATGTGGCCTCCACCGACTTGCGCATGGTTGTGGAGGGGGCGGGCATCGTGGTGCTCTGCGTGCCAGTCGGCGCGATGCCCGCCCTCGCGCGAGAGATTGCGCCATTCATCCGCGCGGAGGCGCTCATCACCGATGTGGGTAGTGTAAAAAGCGCGGTCGTGGAGGAACTCAGCCGCATCTTCGCGGGGCATGGGCGCTTCGTCGGCAGTCACCCGATGGCGGGCAGCGAGCACACCGGCATGAAAGCCGCGACTGCCGCGCTCTTTGAAAAGACCACCTGCATCGTCACACCTACCGCCACCACAGATGCCGCTGCGCTCACGGAGGTCAGCACTTTTTGGCAAAGCCTCGGCTGTCGCGTGATCTCGCTGCCCGCTGAGGAGCACGATGAATGTGTCGCGCTCATCAGCCACCTCCCGCACCTCGTCGCGGCGAATCTCGTGAACACCGTCGCTGCCAAAAACGCCCACGCCTTTGAGGTCGTCGGCCCCGGCTTCCGCGATTCTACGCGCGTCTCCAGCGGCCCGCCTGCGATGTGGGTGGAGATTCTGCGCGAAAATGCGGACGCCGTCGGCAGTGCGTTGGATGCTTTGATTGCCAAGCTCACGGAATTTCGCCAAACCCTCGCCCGCTCGGACGCCGACGGCATCTCCGCCGCGCTCACCGCCGCCAAACAAACACGCGACCAACTTACTTTCCCACAATGACCGAATGGAAAATCCGCCGAGCACCGGCCATCCACACTGAACTCCAAGTCCCCGGCGACAAAAGCATTTCGCACCGCAGCATCATGCTCGCCGCGATGGCGAATGGCACCGGCGCGATTACCGGATTCCTCGCCAGCGAGGATTGCCTGAGCACGATGAAAGCCTTTCAGCAGCTCGGCGTGAAAATCGAGCGGCTCGACGAAACGACGCTCATCGTCCACGGCACGCGCGGCGAATTTCGCGCGCCCAGCAGCGACATAGATTGCGGCAATTCCGGCACCACCATGCGTCTCCTCAGCGGCATCCTCGCCGCGCAGCCCTTCCGCTCGCGCCTCGTCGGCGACGCCTCACTCAGCAAGCGCCCGATGAAGCGCGTCATCCTCCCGCTCACACAGATGGGCGCAAAGATCACCGCCGAAGGTGGCGACGGTCGCGCCCCGCTCGTCATCGAAGGCGGCGGACTCCACGGCATCGCCTACACCTCGCCCGTCGCCAGTGCGCAGATCAAAAGCGCCGTTCTCCTCGCAGGCCTCTTTGCCAGCGGCACCACCACCGTCACCGAGCCCGAGCAATCCCGCGACCACACTGAGCGGATGCTCTCCTGGCACGTCGCCCCACCACAGCGCGATGGGCTCACCGTCAGCGTCCAGAGCGGGCAAGTGCTGGAGTCGCGCGACTTCGATGTCCCCGGCGACATCTCCAGCGCGGCCTTCTGGCTCGTCGCCGCCGCCGCGCAACCCGGCTCCCATTTACTCGTGAAAAACGTCGGCCTAAACCCCACCCGCACCGGCATCCTCGCCGTGCTCGTCCGCATGGGCGCACACGTGGGCGAAGTCGTGGTGGACGACGAGGGCGAGCCGCGCGGCACCGTGGAAATTCGCGGCACTCAGCTCAAAGCGACCGTCATTGGCGGCAAAGAAATCCCCAACGTCATAGACGAGCTGCCCATCCTCGCCGTCGCCGCCGCGTTGGCAGAAGGCCGCACGATCATCAAAGACGCGCGCGAACTTCGCGTGAAAGAAACCGACCGCATCGCCGCCGTCGCCAAATGCCTCACCGCTTTCGGCGTGCGCGTAGAAGAGCGCGAGGACGGCATGGAGATCGAAGGCGGCTGCACGCTCCACGGCGCGGAAGTGGAGAGCTACGGCGACCATCGCATCGCCATGGCCTGCGCCATCCTCGGCCTCTTCTCCGAGGGCGAGACCACCGTGCGCGACACCGAGTGCGTGAATACGAGCTACCCCGGCTTTTACGAAACGCTCCAGCGCGTGATGACTCCCGACCTCGCAGAAACCGAGATCCCCGTCATCAGCTCGCTGCCTTTGGAGTAAGTCCGCCTACTTTTTCTCCCGTTTTGGCGTCTCGCGATACGCCTTCTTATCGTTGTAAAGCGCCAGCCTGTCCTTCATGCCGCCGATGTCATCCGGGTTGGATTTCTCCGCTAGCTCAAGCGCCTCTTTTTCCCAGCGGATTGCCTCTTCCCAATCTCCCGCCTCGGCGTGCGCAGCTGCCAGCGTATCCAGCGTCGGCGCGTGTTTGTAGTCTGTCGCGTGGCAGGCTTTCTTTGCATACACCACCGCCTTTCGTCCGTTGCGCACGCCGTCTTTTGGATTCGTCGCCAGCGTCCATGCGTAGTCATTCGTCGCTCCCGAGTAATCCGGCGCGCGCCGCATCAGCTCCTCCATATCTGCGAGCGCCTTTTCCGGCTCCTGCTCCAACAGGTAAAGTTGCGCGCGGTAGAGATAAGTCACCGGATCATTGGGGGCTAAATCCATCGCCTCTTTGTAGTCGGCCAGCGCCTTTTCCTTCTCTCCTTTTTCCGCATACGCGCCGCCGCGCAATTGATGCGACCGCGCATCTTTCGGATCGGCCTTCACCGCTGCGCTAAAATCCGCAATCGCCTTTTCCTGCTGCTCCAGTGCTGCGTAGCAAATACCACGGCTATTGAGCGTGGCTGCCTCGCCCGGCTTGCGATGATCGGCCTCGGTAAAATCCGCCGCCGCCTTTTCCCACTCCTTCTTTTCCTGATACGCCGTGCCCCGCAGCAGATACGCTCGCTCGTCGTTCGGCGTCAGTTCGATGGCCTTGGAGAAATCCGCGATTGCCGCATCCAGCTTCTCTTTCCCCGCCCACGCAAGGCCGCGCAGGATGTAAGCGGGGGTCAGTTTTGGATTTGCTTCGATGGCCTGCGAGAGCAACTCCGCCGCCTTGTCGAAGTCCCGTTTATCAAACGCCGCTTCGCTATCGCGCAGCAGACCCATCGAGTCCCGCTTGATCCCCGCCAGCGCGCTGACTGCAAAAAGAAGAACCACCGTGAGAAGATACGAGAGACGTTTCATGGCCGCGCACTATGCGCAGAAGCGCGGGGGGCTCAAGCGGAGCGCGTATTAAAATTTGGCCGTGTCTTGGAGCGGCGGTATGATACCGCCGTGTCCCGAAGGGACACGTGTGCGGGTGCCGCTGCGCGGCAGGGCGGTATGATACCGTCCTTCCTTTAAAAATCCGCGAACCGCTCGGCCACAATTTGCGCGACGGACTCCACCGTCACGCCGCTCGCACCTTCGCGCTCTAGGCTCGTCATTTCCACATCGGCGAGGCCGCAGGGTGTGATGTGATCGAAGCCCGCGAGGTCGCCGCAGACATTGAGGGCGAAGCCGTGCATGGAGACCCAGCGGCGCACGCCGACGCCGATGCTGGCGAGCTTGCGCGTGCCCGCCCACACGCCGGTGAGCCCTTCGCGGCGCTGGGCGACGACGCCGAAGTGCGCGCAGATGCCGACGAGAAAATCCTCCAGCTCGCGGAGGTAGCGATGCAAGTCCGAGCCGCGCTGGCGCAAGTCCAGCAGCGGGTAGCCGACGAGCTGCCCCGGTCCGTGCCAAGTCGCTTGCCCGCCCCGGCTGATGACGACGAGCGGCGCGGGCAGTGCGGCGGGATCGCCCAGGGAGCTTTGGTCGGCGGTGCGCCCGATGGTGAAGACGGGCTCGTGCTCCAGCAGCAAAAGCGCGTCCTCTTTTTCCCCCATGATGCGCTCCTGCAAAGCCAGTGCCTCCGCATACGCGATGCGCCCGAGCCACTGCACCCTCATATCGCCTCCAGCGAGCCGACTCCGGCGCGCACGCTGTCGGCGGTTTTGAAATGCGTGAGGCCGATGGCGAGGGCGTCCGCAGCGTCGGCTTGCGGGGTCTCGGTGAGGCCGAGGAGGGCGCGCACCATGAAGGCGACTTGTTCTTTTTGCGCGGCACCGCGCCCGACGACGCTCTGCTTCACACGGCGCGGAGCGTATTCGTAAATGGGGAGATTTGCCGAAGCGGCAGCGACGAGCGCCGCTCCACGCGCTGCGCCGAGGACGATGGCGGTGCGGTGGCTTTGCACAAAGATGACGGCCTCGAAGACCGCGCACTCGGGCGAATGGCGGGCGATGACTTCCGCGATGCGGCTGTGGATGGAGACGAGGCACTGCGTCTGGCGCAGCGCGGTGGCATTTTTGAGCGCGCCGTATTCGAGCGCGCGGATTTGCGAGCCGTTGCTTTCGAGGACTGCGAAGCCGGTGGAGCGAAGTGATGGATCTATGGCGATAATGCGCACGCCGTTGTGCTTACTCGGCGGGAGGCGGGGAGCGAAATGCAAACTTCGCGCTTTCTCCCCACGCCGGGGGCGCGGTAAAAGCAGGGATGCTCGATTTTATGCAAAAAGGAGGCCCGTTCATGTGGCCCATTCTGTTTTGCAGCGTCCTCGCCAGCGCTGTCTTCCTAGAGCGGCTGTTTTACTTCCGCCGCATCTCGGTGAGCGTGGGGGAATTCATGCGCGGCCTCGCAAACCTCATCCGGGGGCGCCGCTACGCCGAGGCGCAGATGGAGGCGGCTTCTACGAAAGGGCCCATTCAGCGTGTCGTCCACGCCGCCATCATCCGTCACAGCGCCACGCGCCCGGAGCTAAAAGACATCGTCCACGAAGCCGGCCAGCTCGAAGTGCCGAAGCTGGAGCGCCGCCTCGGGATGCTCACGACACTCGCCTTTATCACCCCCATGCTCGGCTTGCTCGGCACCGTCGCCGGGCTCATCCAGGCTTTCCAAAATATGTCCACTGCCAGCGGTCTCAGCAGCTCGCTAGAGATCGCGAGCGGCATCTACCAATCCCTCCTCACCACCGCCGCCGGGCTCTGCGTCTGCCTCCCCATCGCCATCGCCTACGCCTACGTGAACGCGCGCGTGCAGAGTGCTATGCACGACATGGAGCGAGCAGGCATCGAGATCGTGAACCTCATCGTCGAGAGCCGCGAGCAGTCGGACATCATCGAATTCGACGAAGCCCGTCAGCGCGCGGAGAAACGCTCATCACTTTGAACTCCGAACTCCGAACTCCGAACTCTGAACTCCGAACCTCGCTGCAATCGTTGCTGCCGACGTTCAGAGTTCAGAGTTCAGAGTTCAGAGTTCAGAGTTTTGCAGTGGCCAGTTCCGTGTCCTTCCGTGCCTTCCGTGGACAAAAAAACCCGTGAAACTCCAGCGCACATTCACCTTCAACCCCGCCCTTTTTGGCATCGTCCCCATGCTGAATGTGCTCTTTCTCGTCCTCGTCTTTTACAGCCTCGGCTCGCGCTTCATCCTCCAGCCCGGCGTGCAAGTCGTGCTGCCCGCGACCACCTTTGCCATCGGCCCACAGCGCAATGCGCAGATCATCAGCCTTACCGCCGCGCCCGCTCCGGCCATCTACTTTCGCGACCAACGCATGAGCACCACGGAGCTCACCGCGCAGCTCGATCTCGATCACGCAGCGGGCCGCTCCGTCATCATCAAAGCCGACAAAAACACCCCCGTCGGGCTCCGCGATGAAGTGATGAACTCCGCCCTCCAGCGCGGCTACACCGTCATCCTCGCGGGAGAATTTCCCCGGCCATGATTCTATTTTGTCCACGGAAGACACGGAAGCGCACGGAAGCCGCAAATGTTTTCCGTGCGCTTCCGTG
>JAYVQK010000212.1:0-20764 GCA_043757005.1 Verrucomicrobiaceae bacterium | reverse complement strand
GAGGAAGCCTTGTTCTTTATCGAGTTTTTGATCGTCGGACCAGCGAGAGAGAATCTTTCCAGCTTCGTTTTTGACGAGGACTTCGATCCGCTGGCTGCTGGGGAATTCAAGTTGGGCGGGGGTTTTGCTTTTGTTGATGAGGACGACGGTTGCGTGGATGGAGCGGCACTCGGGGAGTTTCACAGCGACGGGGTCCAGGGTGAGGCTGACAGCAAATTGCCGCCAGATGGTCTTTGGCTCGTTGGCTGTTTTTTTGCCTCGATGAAAAGGCGCGCTGGCGAGGTCGGCGGTTTTTGCTCCGACTCGCTTGGTGGAGTCCCATACGCGGCTGCTGCCATTTTTTGTGCTCTGCCAAGTGCGCTCCCAAAAGCCGGTCGTGGCGGGATCGGCTGCGTGGATGGGTAACGTGGCAAGAGCCAGCGCAAGGCTGAACATATATTTCATGGGGTGAATGTGTGCGCGTTGCGTGCTGGGTTGCAAATCTGTTTTCGCGAAGGCTATGGTTCTTTATGCAAATTCGCCGTCTTTTCTCTTTTCTCACCTCTGTCGTGGTGCTGGGGGCTCTTCCGGCTTCAGCGATGTCTTCAAAGCCGAAGGTTTCAGTGCGCTTTTACACGGAGACGAATGCGCAGATTGGTTCCACTTTTGCGATGCCTGCCCGGCTGGAGAATATGCAGCGCGATGCGCATCTGAATCGTGTGCCGGAGTTCAGCGAATTGCAGATCACGGCGATCTTTCCTTTTCCGGCGACGGACGGCACTTGGGGGTGCGCCTTTCGGCTCTCGGAGCAAGGGCGGATAAGGCTGGAGACGCTCAGCACAGAGAGTCGCGGGACGGCGTTGGTGGTGATTATCGGGACGAAAAAGGGACAACATCAGGTGACGGATATGATGATTGATCGGCCTGTGACGGATGGCGTCATCACGGTGCCAAAGGGCATCACGGACATCGAGATCGCGGTCATGCGGCAGCAGTTTAAAGTGCTCGGTGTGGAGAAAGCGAAACCAGTGAAAGAGAAGAAAGATGACGGCACGGATTGGGGTATTGATCGCCGCCGCCCGGTCGCGCCGACGACTCCGCCGGAGCGCTCGCGAACTGCGCGCGATCTCCCACCTGCGCCCACGAATGCTGCATCGGTGCGGCGGCGGGCGTCGGAGTTGGATCTCCCTCGCCTCGCGGATTAGGGCGTGGCGATGACCAGTTATTCCGATCTTCTCTCCCACATCGCTCCTGTCTTCGTCGTCGTCCTTAGCGGATTCGCACTACGGCGGTTGGGGAAATTGCACGCTGCCGCCGATAGCAGCCTGCTCACGATTGCGGTCAATTTCCTCTACCCGTGCCTCATCGCCGACACCGTGCTCGGCAACTCAGCACTTAACGATCTCAGCAATCTCCTCCTCTCTCCCATCGCTGGCGCAGCCTTGCTCGCTAGCAGTTTTGCAGTGGCCGCCATCGCTGCGCGCGTCTTGCGAATCCAGCGCCCGCAACCCGCCAGCACCTTCACTTTTACCGCCGCGATGCCGAACTGGGGCTACTTGCCGATCCCCATTGTCGGCGCGCTTTTTGGCGAACGCACGACGGGCGTTCTCTTCGTCCATAATATCGGCTTTGAGCTGTGTATGTGGTCGTTGGGAGTATGGGTCCTCAGCGGCGAAGGCGGCTGGCGACGCGCGCTGAATGTCCCATTTTTCGCCATCCTCAGCGCACTCTTGCTGAACCTCGTCCACGCCGCCGAATGGCTCCCAGCCTTCGCCACGCACTCGCTCCACTTCCTCGGCCAAGCCGCGATTCCCCTCTCTCTCCTCCTCACCGGAGCGATGCTTGCGGACTCCGTGCGAGAGGGCGGGCTACTCCGCGACTGGCCGCGCACGCTCGCCGGCTGCGCCGTGAAAATGCTCATCCTCCCACCACTCATCCTGCTCGCCGCCCGCTGGCTCCCTTGCTCCACGGAGCTAAAGCGCGTGCTCGTCGTGCAAGCCGCGATGCCTTGCGCGATGGTGCCCGTGGTCATGTCGCGTTTGTATAAAGCAGACGCGGGCACTGCCGTCCGTATCGTCGTAGCCAGCACGATGCTCGGCCTGCTCACGATCCCACTTTGGCTCAAGCTGGGGCTGAATTTCGCTGGCGTCGGCGAGTGACGCTACGCCAGCGCGTCCACCACCGCTTGCCCCATCTCGGCGCTGCCCACGCGGCGAGTGCCTTCGCTATAAATGTCGCCAGTGCGGAGGCCCGCTTCGATCACGCGCTGCACGGCGGTCTCGATGGCGACGGCGGCTTCGTTTTCGCCAAAGGCGAAACGCAGCATCATCGCGGTGCTGAGGATTTGCGCGATGGGATTGGCGATCCCTTTGCCAGCGATATCGGGAGCGGAGCCACCACCGGGCTCAAAGAGGCCGAAGTAGAGCCCGCCTGCTTTGCTCGCGCCGAGGCTCGCGCTCGGGAGCATCCCGATGGAGCCAGTGATGGCCGCCATCTCGTCGCTGAGGATGTCGCCAAAGAGATTCTCCGCCAGCAGCACGTCGAAATCGCGCGGCGTCTTGATGAGCTGCATCGCGGCGTTATCCACGTAAAGATGCGAGAGCTGAACGTCGGGATATTCCTTGGCGATTTCGATGACGGTCTTGCGCCAGAGCACCGAATTTTCGAGCACATTCGCTTTATCAATGGAGCACAATTTCCCCCGCCGCGAACGCGCTGATTGAAAGGCCACATGAGCGATCCGCACGATCTCGCTCTTTTTATAAACCATCGTATCCACCGCGATGATCTCGCCATTTTCCTCATACGTGCGCTTCGGCTGGCCGAAATACAAACCGCCCACGAGCTCGCGGATGCAGAGCATATTAAAGCCGCCCGCCACGAGATCAGCGCGCACAGGTGAAGCGTGCGCAAGCTGTGGGTAGCAGATGCCGGGGCGGATATTAGCGAAGAGTCCAAAGTGTTTGCGGAGCGGCAGCAGCGCGCCGCGTTCTGGCTGCTCGTTTGGCGGGAGCGTCTCCCATTTCGGCCCGCCGACGCTGCCAAATAGAATCGCATCGCTCTCGCTGCACAGTGCCAGCGTGGCCTCGGGCAGTGCTTTGCCATCGGTATCAATGGCGATGCCGCCGACGCGCGCCTCAGTGCGCTGAGTGGTAAAACCAAATTTCGTCTCAACGACATCGAGGACGCGAAGGGCCTGGGCCATGACTTCGGGCCCGATGCCATCGCCAGAAAGGACTGCAATTTTGTAGGTAGCCATAAGAGCGCGGGAAACTACGGAAGCCGCCGCATTTGCCAAGAAGGAAGCGCGTTTCCCTCTCACCCATTTCACTCTCCGCAAGTTTCCGTTGGCACACGGCGCGGGCTCTGCGTTACACAAGCCGCCGTATTATGACTGAAATTCCGCAACTCATTTCCGCCGAAGGCTGGCACGTCCTGCATCTCTTTTACAAAGTCGAACACGGCCAGTGGGCCATCCTCGATAATGGCGACAAGATGCAGGCCCGCACGAATCTCAGCGACCTCATCGAGGAAATCCGCAGCACGGAAGGCTGCCAGATTTTGACCTTCTCGATGATGACGAAAGCCGACCTCGGCTTCATGCTGCTGTGCGCGGATTTGCAGCTCGCGAATCATTTTGAAAAACGCCTCACACTCTCGCTCGGGCCCGATGTGCTCGTGCCGACGTATAGCTTTTACTCAATGACTGAGCGCAGCGAATACACGAGCACCGAGGCGGAATACATCGCCGAGCTGGCGGAGGAAAAGGGGCTTTCTGCGGGGCCGGAATTCGACAAGGCACTCGCGGAATGGCGCACGCGCATCGAGCACTATCTGCAGCATCGGCTCTACCCGGTGCTGCCACAGTGGGAGGTGATGTGCTTTTACCCCATGATCAAACGGCGCGGCGCGGCAGGGCAAAATTGGTATGCGCTCCCGCATGAAAAGCGCAAGGAGCTGATGGGCGGGCACGCTCGCGTAGGTCGGCAATGGGCGGGGAAAATTTTGCAGCTCATCACGGGCTGCACGGGCTTGGATGATTGGGAGTGGGGCGTGACGCTGCTCGCGCACGACCCGATCCATCTCAAGGGCATCGTGTATGAAATGCGCTTCGATGAAGTGACGGCGCAGTATGCCGAGTTCGGCGAATTTTACGTGGGACTCCAGCTCCCGGTGGATGAAATTTTCCGCCGTCTCATGCTGTGAGCACGTTGGAAAATAAACGTGCCGCGCTCTGTGCGCAGCTCCAGCAGCTCGGAGAAAACGGGCCGCTCATGGTGGCCTACAGCGGCGGGGTGGATAGCGCGTTCCTGCTCGCCGAGGCGCATCGTGTGCTCGGCGAACGCGTGCTCGGAGTCATCGCCGACAGCCCGAGTCTGCCTCGCGCTGCGTTGGCGGAGGCGCTCGCGGTGGCAGCGGGATTTGGGGCGAAAGTCGAAATCGTAAAAACGCTGGAACTCGACAATCCCGACTACGCAGCGAACCCGCCGAATCGCTGCTACTTTTGCAAAGCCGAGCTATTCCAGCGACTGGATGCACTTGCGCACAGCCGTGGCTACGCGGCCATCGCCTACGGCGAAAATGCGGACGACATGATGCAGGAACGGCCCGGACGGCGGGCGGCGGCGGAGTTCCGCATCGTCGCACCCCTGCGCGATGCCACGCTGACAAAAGCTGAAATCCGCACACTCTCCCACGAGCTGGGCCTGCCCACTGCGGATGCGCCCGCGCAGCCTTGCCTCAGCTCGCGCATCCCTTGGGGCACGCCCGTGACGCCCGATGCGCTGGCGATGGTAGAGCGCGGCGAAGAGCAAGTGCGCGCGCTGGGCTTTCGCGTTTTCCGAGTGCGGCATCTTGTCGCCGCAGGCGAAGTTCCGCGTGCGCGAGTGCTCATTGCGCCGGAGGAAATGCCGCACCTCACTGCCGTGCAACCCGCGCTGGAGCGCGCGCTTTTAGCCACAGGCTACGCCGCCGTGGAGATAGACCCCGATGGCTACCGCTCGGCGTAGAAGCGACGCCCACGTCGCTTCACCATTGCCCGTATGAATACGGAAAACCTCCGCAGCCTCTTCGTGGAAAACTTCACCCGCCTCGGCGAAGTCGGCGCATCACTGAGCGTGTGGCAGGGCGGGCGCGAGGTGCTCTCACTGGCGGGCGGTTGGCAGGATCGGCACGAGTCGCGGCCATGGGCGCACGATACGCCGGTGCTCGTGTGGAGCGCGACGAAAGGCCCCGCCGCCGCTTGCGTGCTGCACGCGATGCAGTCGCGCGGACTCGGCCTGCACACAGCCGTCGCGGATGTCTGGCCAGAGTTTGCGCAGGCGGGGAAAGCCCATATCACCCTCGGCCAAGCTCTCTCCCACCAAGCCGGAGTGCCCGTGCTGGATGCGCTGGTGCCGGTGCTCGATCACCCCGCCGTCGCCGCCGCTATCGCCGCGCAAGCGCCGCATTGGGAACCCGGCCTGGCGCAAGGCTACGCACCCAGATTGCATGGATTTTTGCTGGATGAATTAGTGCGCCGTATCGCGGGTCGCACGCTCGCGGAGTATTGGCGCGCGACCTTTGCCGAACCGCTAGCGCTGGAGTTTTGGATCGGCGTGCCGGAGTCGCTCGCGGAGCAAGTCGCGCCCATTTTTCCGGCAAAAACTGCGCCGCCAAAAGGCG
Source organism: Verrucomicrobiaceae bacterium (assembly GCA_043757005.1). Classification (GTDB taxonomy): domain Bacteria; phylum Verrucomicrobiota; class Verrucomicrobiia; order Chthoniobacterales; family Chthoniobacteraceae; genus SXWH01. The sequence continues at coordinate 15,121 of JAYVQK010000212.1, read as the reverse complement.
ACCCATTCTACGAAGCCTTTGCCTCGCCCGGCTCCTTCACCGTGCGCGCCTTTGGCTCGCCGAGCGGCCTACACAGCGTCGCGGCGATGAATACACCCGCCGCACGCATAGCCAGCCTGCCGGGATTTGGCGGCATCGGAACGGCGCGCGGACTGGGGAAATTTTACGCCATGCTCGCGATGGGAGGCGCGCTCGATGGTGTGCGCTTTTTCACCCCCGAGACGATGCGATGGATGACGACTACGCTCGCACAAGGCCACGATCGCGTGTTGCTCATGGAGACGGCTTTCAGCGCGGGTTTCATGCGCGATCCCATCTCGCCGAACGGCGAAAAAGTGCGCGCCACTTTCGGCCCCTCGCCCACTGCCTTTGGCCACCCCGGCGCAGGCGGCAGTCACGCTTTCGCCGATCCCGAGCGCGGCCTCGCCTTTGCCTACGTGATGAATCAAATGGAACCCGGCGTCCTCCCCGGCCCGAAGTCTCTGCGGCTCGTCGAGGCGCTGGGATAGCTGGCCAATCCTACGCGAGACCTTTGAAATCCGGATCGTCTAGCCCCTTTAATTCGCCGGTAGAATCGGCGAAATGATCCACGGGCGCGCCAACTCGCGTGAGCATGGAGCGCCAGAGATTGGCCATCGGAGTATTCGTATCGTATTTTAAATTCCGCCCCGGCGAGAGCGTGCCGCCGCCGCGCCCGGCGAGGATGACGGGGAGATTGTGAGGGTCATGCGCATTGCCATCCCGCATCCCGGCTCCGAAAAGAATCATGCTATTATCGAGCAGCGTGCGCTCGCCTTCCTTGATGCCACGGAGCTTTTCGAGGAGATAGGCGTATTGCTCGACGTGCCATTGGTTGATGCGTTGGTAGCGCGCAAGTTTGTCCTCTTTCCGCTCGTGATGCGAAGTCTCGTGGTGCGAGCCGAAGCCGTCGCCGAGGAAAGCAAAACTGCGACCGCTCACGGAATTGCCAAACATGAAAGTGGAGATGCGCGTGGTGTCCGTCCAAAAGGCGAGGGCGATGAGATCAAGCATCAGTCGGGCGTGCTCCGTGTGATCGCCCGAGCGTTGGCTGAGTTTCGCAGGGTCGCTGTAGGCGTCCACACGACGGCCCATTTCCTCGATGGCTTTGCGGGCGAGCGGATCTTCCATCGCGGTGGTCTCTTGACGCTTGGCGTCCCACTCGATGCGGCGCTCCACGGCGCGAATGCTCTCTAGGTATTCGTCGAGCTTGGCATTGTCAGCGGTGCCGAGCCTTTGCTGGAGCCGCTTGGCGTCGGTCATCACGAGATCGAGCACGCTGCGGTCGCGCGTGGCGGCGAGTGCGGCAGCCTCGCGGGAGGTCGCGGCTTTGGGGCGAAAGAGGCGGTCAAATGCGAGCTTGGGATTGATCTCCTTGGCGATGGGTGTAGTCGGCGTGCTCCATGAGACGTGCGCGCCGTAGAGCTGTGTGTAGCCGACGTTCGTATCCACACCCGTGGACGGCGGCTCCAGCCCTAGCTCCAGCGATGGAAGCGCGGTGAGGATGCCCACTTTCCGCGCAGCAAGCTGATCCATGGAGGTGCCGTTACTGTTTAAATTTTCGCCCGAGGTGCGCGTGATCGTGGTGCTCGTGAGATAGCCCGCTGTCTTCACATAATGGCCGTCGCCCGTATTGCTCGCAGCGTTCCAGAGCTGGCCCATCACTAGCAGCTCGTCCTTTACACCCGCCAGCGGCGCGAGCGTGGGCGAAAGCTGGAAATCGCGCCCCACGCCCTGCGGTGTCCACTGGTCGGGATGCACGCCATTCGCCATGTAGAGCACGGCCATGCGGACGGGTTGCGTAGCGGCGGCAGCACGGGCGGGGAGCATGGCCTCCAGCCAAGGCAGAGCGAGCGTTGCGCCAATGCCTTTGAGCATCGTGCGGCGAGTAAGTGGAGTTTTCATGGGCGTGGTTGGCGGTTGGTAAATGGAAAGCTGCGGGTGATTTCTAGCACGAGTCGCTGCGTGCGATAGCCGTCTTGCGCGACGATAAATCGAGCGGTAATCTCGCCGCTATGAACATCACTCTTCCGCCGACACTCGATCATATCGTGAGAGAAAAAGTAAATTCCGGGCTCTACGCGAACGAGACGGAATTGGTTTGTGAAGCTCTGCGCCACGAGTTTGAGCGGGACTCTGTTTCGGAATGGGTGCGCGCTCAGGCGGCAAACGGGTTTGCCCAACTCGATGCAGGCGCGTGTGAGACGCTCAGTCGCGAGGAGCTTTTTGCGCGGCTGGCGAAGCGGAGAGCGTCGAAATCGTGCGCCTGATCCTTTCGGCATTAGCCCTCGAAGACATTGCGCTGATTCACGACTATAGCGCCGATGAATGGGGGGAAGAGCAGGCGCAGAAATACGTGAGGGCACTGTGGGATGCGTTGGAAGAGATTTCATCGGCTCCAAAACGCTGGCGATTGCGCGACGATATTTTCAAAGGCTGCCGAGCCCGCGTTTGCGGCAGTCATCTGGTGATTTTCCGGGAGCGCGATGGGCAGGTGAAAATCAGCCGCGTCCTGCATGGAGCCATGAACGTTCGAGATTTCGTGCCGGGGAATTTCATGGGTGCGGAGTAGTATTTTCACGGGCGTGGTTGGCGGTTGGTGAATGGAAAGCTGCGGGTGATTTCTAGCACGAGACGCTGCGTGCGATAGCCATCTTGCGCGACGGCTCGGGCGATTTCGCGCACGGTGATCCAGTCGCCCGCGCCGAGGCCGCGACCGAGGGCGTAGGCGAGGAGTTTTTCGGTGAGCGTGCGGAGGAATTCATCTTTGCGCTGGAGCAGCACGGCCTTCAACTCAGCGGCTCCGGCAAAGCGTTCGCCGCCTGGGAGCTGGCCTGCGGCGTCCACGGGGAGGTCGGCTATTTTGTCGCGCCACGTGCCGACGGCATTGAAATTTTCCAGCCCAAAGCCGAGCTGATCCATCGCCCTGTGGCAGCCTGCGCACTCGGGATTTTTGCGATGCGCTTCGAGCTGTTGGCGAAAGGTGAGACCATCGCGAGGCTTCTCGCTACTCGGCAGGCTTTTGATGAGCGGCGGTGGCGGCGGTGGTGGGGTGCCCAGGATTTCCTCCATGATCCATTTGCCGCGCAGGACGGGGCTCGTGCGGCGTGGGTAACTCGTGAGCGTGAGCACGCTGGCCATCGTGAGCACGCCGCCACGATTGCCCTCGGCGAGCGGCACGCGCTGCATCGTATCGCCCTCGACTACGGGCAGGCCGTAGTGCTTGGCGAGGGCCGCGTTCACGTAGGTGTAGTTGGCGGCGAGGCACTCGGTAAGCGGGCGATTTTCGCGCAGCAAGCCGTGGAGAAATTCGATGGGCTCCGCCGCCATCGCATCGCGCAGCGCGGGGGAATACTCCGAGAACTTGTCCGGCGCAGGATGCACCGTGGTGCCCAGCTCTTTTGTGCGCAGCCATTGGCTACCAAAGTTCTCCGCCAGCGCGCGCGCCTTTGGGCTGGCGAGCATCCGTAGCACTTGCGCTTGCAGCACGGCGGGCTCGTGGAGTTTCCCCGCCACGGCCTGCGCGAGCAGCTCGTCGTCCGGCATCGTCGCCCACAGAAAGTAACTCAGCCGAGCCGCCAGCTCGAAGTCGCTAATCGGCTGCGCGCCCGTGCCCGAGTGGTCTGCTTCTATGCGGAAAAGAAATGCCGGAGAAACCAGCAACGCCCGCACGCCGAGTCGCACGGAGTCCTCCCAAGATTCCCCACGCTTCCTCGCTGCGTCGTAGAGGCCGAGCAGGCCCGCCATTTCCTCGCCCAGCACGGGCCGACGCCACGCGCGCGTGCCGAGCCACTCTAGGTTTTCCTGCGCCGCCGTGCGCTCGTCTTTGCCCGCACCGGAGCGCGCGCGGAAGACCCGCTCGGGCTTCGCCGCCGCCGCCAGATCACCCGCTGCGGCGAGCACTTTTTCCATAAGGATCGGGGGCACGAAAAGCGTGGAGGCATTGTTATCGAAGCCCCCGCCGCCGCCGCCGTCCGGCGGGAAGGAATCCGCTGGCCGCAGATCCACGCCGAGCAGGTCGCGCACGGTATTATTATACTCCAGCCGACTCAGCCGATGGATGACGGTGCGCCCCGCATCGCGCGGGACTTTCGCGAGATCGGGATGCTCCAGCGTGCCCGCCAGCCAATCCATCATCTGCCCGCGTTCCTCGTCGCTCGGCTGCTCCTTTTTTGCCGGAGGCATCGCGTGATCTCGGAGCTGCGTGAGCACTTTCTCCCACATCTTCGGCTCCCGCCAAAACGCCGCTGGCTCCACCATCGCCTCCAAATTTAGCCCACCCTTCGCCGTCTCGTCGTGGCAGGAAAAACAGCGATTCTCCAGCAAGGGCCGTATCTCTTTTACAAAGTCCACCGCCCACGCCGAGCGACACCCGAGCGCGGCGAGTGTGGCAGAAAAGAAGATGGAGCGGAGACCGTGCATCGAGCGTATGAAAAGACACACGCTCAACCCGCGACCCGCTCTGTTCTTGGATGCCCAAGCTGCCGCCCCCGCAAAAGCGCGCCTCAATCCTTTAGCCCGTGGCGCACGCGGGGGGCGTAGTCGGCAGCGTGGTAGGAGCTGCGGACGAGGGGGCCGCTGGCTACAAATTCAAAACCTTTTTCCGTGGCGATGCGCTCGTAGAGCTTGAAAGTATCGGGGTGGACGTATTCTACCACGGGCAGATGCTGCGGGCTCGGGCGGAGGTATTGGCCGATGGTGAGGAGCTGCACGCCGTGCTCGCGGAGGTCGTCCATCGTTTGCAAAATCTCCGGCTCAGTCTCGCCGAGGCCGAGCATGAGCCCGCTCTTGGTGACAAGCTCGGGGGCGATCTCTTTCATCCGGCGGAGGACGGAAAGCGAGAGCCGATATTTCGCGCGAGAGCGCACGAGCGGGGTGAGGCGTTCGACGGTCTCGATGTTGTGATTAAAAATATGCGGACGCGCCGTGGCGATCATCTCCAGGCACTCCTCCTTGGCGTGAAAATCCGGCACCAGCACCTCGATCACCACGCCCGGCTGCGCCACGCGCACGGCCTCGATGGTGCGGGCGAAATGCGCGGCACCGCCGTCTTTTAAATCATCCCGCGCGACGGCGGTGATGACGACGTGCTTGAGCTTCATCCGCCGCACCGCCTCGGCCACGCGCTCCGGCTCGTCGGCCTCCAGCGCAAAAGGCTTGGCCGTGGTGACGGCGCAAAAGCCACAAGCCCGCGTGCAGCGATCCCCGGCGAGCATGAAGGTGGCGGTGCCGCTGCTCCAACATTCCCAGCGGTTCGGGCACTGCGCGCTCTCGCAAACGGTGTTCAGTTTCAAGTCCGCGACGAGCGCCTTCGTGGAGAAAAAGACGGGGTTGCTCGGCAGTCGGACCTTGATCCAGTCAGGCTTGCGCGTTTGGTGAAGTGCTGGGTCTATAGTTGTGCAGGACATCGGCGGGCGCACAGTAGCGCGAGCGCGAGCGGGGTCAACGGCGAGGGCTCGGAGGTTCCATTCTGAGAGGTGGCGTCACGCCTTGCGCCCGAACTTTTTCTCCAGCTCGCCGTAGCTGAGTTGGATCATCGTGGGGCGACCGTGAGGGCAGCAGTAGGGGAGGTCGCAGGCGAGGAGGTCTTGGATGAGGCGGACGCACTCGGGGTCGCGGAGCACGTCGTTGGCTTTCACGGCGTGGCGGCAGACGGTCTTGGCGATCATGTGTTCGCCGAGGCGGAGCTTGCTGGTCTCGGCGGAGGTCTCGCGGAGTTCGTCTATGATGTCGCGGAGGAGCTGCGGCGGGTCGTCGGCGCGGAGGAATTGCGGGAGGGCGTCTATCTTGAAAGTCCCGCTACCAAAGGGTTCCAGGCCGATGCCCGCGCGGGACATTGCGTCGAGATTGCGAGTGAGCCAGTCGGCGTCTTTGGGGGAAACTTGTAGCGTGATGGGGAGGAGCAGCCGCTGCATGGGCACGCCTTGGCCCTCCATACGGCGCATCATTTCCTCGAAGAGGATGCGCTCGTGCGCCGCGTGCTGATCCACCATCACCAGCCCCGTCGCGTTTTCCATGAGGATGTAAAGGCGACCGAGCACGCCGAGGATGCGGAACTCTTTACCAGCGGGCATCGTGGGAGCCTTGCTGATGACAGACTCCGGCGCGGGCGCGGCAGGCGCGGCAAGCGGCGTGGGCACATTCATCTCCTGCTTCCCTTCACTCCCATGCAGCTCTGGCGCAGCCGCGAGCGCCGCTGGCACCTCCACCACCGAGGGCGCGGGCGGCGTGGTGAAGCGTGGGAGCAGCGGCATATTTTCCAGCGAAGGTGCGACGGCGCGCTCGGGCGGGGCAAAGGTGCGCGTCCACGAACCGCGATCACTTTCCAACGTGCGCCGCACGATCTCCACGAGCACTTCGCGCAGCAGCGCAGGGTCGCGGAAGCGCACTTCGCGCTTGGCCGGGTGGACGTTCACATCCACGGCGGCGGGGTCCATTTCGATGGAGAGAAACGTGACCGGGTGCTGCCCTTTCATCAGCGCCGTGTGGTAGCCCTCGCGCAGCGCAAAGCTCACCGTGCTATCCTCAATGGGTCGCCCGTTAAGAAAAATAATCTGCTGCTGCCGCGACGAACGACTCACCCCCGCGCGGCCCATGCAGCCTCGCACGCGGATGCCCGCGCTCTCCGTCTCCGGCATCTCCAGCAGCTCCGCCACGAGCGCCGTGCCGAAAAGATCGCGCAGCCGCTCGCGCAAGCTCTGCCCCGGCGGGAGCTGATACACCACGCGCTCATCATTTAGAAAAACGAAGCCGACGTGCGGGTGGCCAATCGCCTGGAGCTGGAGCGCGTGCTCCACATGGCTGCTCTCCGTCTGCTCGGTGCGTAGAAATTTCCGCCGCGCGGGGAGATTGTAAAAGAGCGAGCGCACCTCGACTTGCGTGCCCTCCGGCTCGCCACAATCTCGCACGGTCTCCAGCTTGCCGCCGCTCACCAGCACCTCCGTGCCCGCCAGCGCGCCGTGTTCTCGCGTCGCGAGGCGAAAGCGCGAGACGCTCGCGATGCTCGGCATCGCCTCCCCGCGAAAGCCCAGCGTGTGGATCGCCATGAGATCTGCGCCCGTGCGGATCTTACTCGTGGCGTGGCGCTCCAGGCACAGCAGCGCATCGTCGCGATCCATCCCGCAGCCATTATCCACCACGCGGATGCTGGAGTTTCCGCCCCGGCGGATCTGCACTTCGATGCGTGTCGCGCCTGCATCCAGCGAGTTTTCCACCAGCTCCTTCACCACATTCGCCGGACGCTCCACGACCTCCCCAGCCGCCACTTGGCAGGCGACAATTTCCGGTAATAAAGCAATGCGGCTCACGCTCCCACGAGTGCCGATTGCCACGCGGAAAGTCGAGCGGTTTGAAAGCGTAGAAGCGACGCCCCGTCGCTAAACTCGCGCGTTTGCGGACGAGGGCGTCCGCGCTACGAGGCAAACGACGGGGCGTCGCTTCTACATCCCGCACACGCCGCTCGCTTTTATCCAGCGACACCTTACGTTGCCGCCATGCTCACGCTGACTGAATCCGCCGCGAAACATCTACAATCCATGCTCGAAGAAAAAGGCGAGCCCGGCAAAGCCCTGCGCATTTTCATTGAGACTGGCGGCTGCGCGGGCATGAGCTACGGCATGACGCTCGACGAACCGCAGCCGGGCGACTTCACCGCCGAGCGCGATGGTGTGAAGATCGTCGTGGACCCGAACAGCATCCAATACCTGCAAGGCTCCACCGTGGATTACTGCGACGACCTCGCGGGCACCGGCTTCCGCATCCAAAACCCCAACGCCACACGCTCCTGCGGCTGCGGCACCTCCTTCGAGCCAGCAGCGGATGCAGAAAAGACGGAGACCGTAGCTTAGTCCCCGCCTCCCCTCCTGCTCACGATGGATCTCTTCCACTACAACGACGACACACCGCGAAAAGGCCACGGCTATTTCTGGTGGGCGCTCGCTCTGCTGCTCCTCACGGGCGCTTGCTTTGCGAGCTGGCTCGGCAGCTTTTACATCGTCGGCCACCCCGAGGAACCGCGCTGCTACCGCATCCTGAAAAAAGCAAAGCGGCTCGATTCACCGAAGCGATTCTACGAGACTGCCGAGCTGCCCAGCGGAGTGAAAGCCAAAGCCGCAAAAGAAGACCGCGTGAAAGTGCCCAAAGGCGAATTCCTCACCGCCAAACAAGCACTGGAGCGGTTTGGCAAGCTCGGCCCCGTGGAGCTGGCCAACGCAAACACCGAGCTGCTGCGCGCCTACCTCATGAACTACCGCGAGACGCGCCAACACGTTTTCTACCTCGTCGGCAAATTCGATTCCGTGGAGACATACCCCCTCACTCAGTCCGACTTTTTCCCGAGCGGCGTCGCCCTCCTCGCTCAGTCGCTCGATCTCCCGCAAGTCCTGCTAGAGAATCTCTTCATCGCACCCGCAAAGACCGTCCCAGCGATCCGCGATGCACTGCCCATTGGCGGCGACATCACGCTCGAACGCTCGCGCGATCTCTGCGCACTCGTCCACGTCGAACGCATCGCGGGCGGGCGGATGCAGTTCACCACCGTGCCGCTCCTCTACGCGGGTTGGCAGGTGAAAAATGGGCGCGGCAGTTTTAGTCTGAAGTCCCCCGAGGAGCTGGAAAAAGAAGACGACGCTCTCGGCATCAAGATCGAAGCCACGCTCCCCATCGTGCGCGCCGAGCGCCTACAAAAAGGGCTCGATACCTACAGCGACCACCGCCGCAAAACCCTCGCCAACGCTAGGGACGACGAGGCCGCGCTCGCCGGGCCCGAGCTGGTGCGCTTCGAGCCCGCTCGCGGGCAGCCGAGCGAAGTCGCCACTGCCCTCGTAGCAAAGCTCGCCGCGCCCACGCCCGCACCCCCGCCGACGCCGCCGCGCCACCCACCACTCATCACCACGCCACCCGCCGCCCGGCCCATCCCCACACCCGCGCCCGCAGTGCCCCTCGTGCCGCGCGCCATCGTCCGCGCGACGCCCGCACCCGTGCCGACGCCAGCGCCTATCGCTGTGGCGGTCGCCACGCCCAAGCCGCCCGAGCCCATCCGCCCTGCACGCCGTGCGGTGAGCACGAGTGAGGCGAGTCTTTTGGTGGAGGCTTTTGCAGCGGCGGAGCCCGCTGTTTTGAGCGGCGATTTCGTCGTCACCGGCATCCGTGGGCAGCGCATCGCGCTGCGCACCCGCGAGTCGCTACGCGACCCCAATGCGGACCCGACCAAGCCCGGCACAAGCGCCGCGCTGATCGTCGTAGATTACCCGCAGGGCACCACTCCGCCGCCCAAAGACACGATCCTCAGCCGCGACGCCACGCGCGGCTTCGCCATCCGCGACGTGATCCGAGGGAAAGGCGAGCAAATCACCATCGTCGCAGCGGAAGAAGGGCAGTAGGGAAAGCTGCGCGTCCCTCGTGCGTCCCATGTCGCCATTTCTAAAAGTCTTTTAAATTTGGAACCGCTAAAAACTTCGAACTCTGAACTCTGAACTTCAGAGTTCGAAGTTTGCAGCAGTTTCCCTATAGATGCCCGCATCCCCCCTCCTCCCCATCGCCCGAGCGCGCTCCGTGCTGGACGCACCGCGCGCTCCTCCGGCATCGTGCGCGCACAATGAACGTCCCGCTTCTCGATCTCCGTGCGCAGTATGCTCCGCTGAAAAGTCAGTTTCTTTCCGCCATCGAAGAGGTGTGCGATTCCCAAGCCCTCGTGCTCGGGCCAAAGACCGAGGCGCTGGAACGTAGCGTGGAAGCCTATTGCGGCGCGAGCCACGCCATCGGCTGCAGCAGCGGGACGGATGCGCAGCTCATGCTCCTCATGGCGCTCGGCATCGGCCCCGGCGACGCGGTGCTCACCACGCCCTACACCTTTTTCGCCACCGCGAGCTGCGTCTCGCGCGTCGGCGCGCGGCCTGTTTTTGCGGATATAGATCCGGCGGCTTACAACCTCTGCCCACTCGCAGCGGAAGAGGTTTTAAAGAAAACGCCCAGCATCAAAGCCATCGTCCCCGTGCATCTCTACGGCTGCTGCGCGGACATGGCGGCCTTCGTCGCGCTGGGGAAAAAATACGGCATCCCCGTGCTCGAAGACGCCGCCCAAGCCCTCGGCGCCCAGCACCCGCTCGGCGCGGCGGGAGCCATCGGGGAGGCGGGATGGTTCTCCTTTTACCCCACGAAAAACCTCGGCGCATTTGGCGACGCCGGCATGGTCGTCTGCCGCGACGAGGCGCTTGCAGCCAAGCTCCGCGCCTTTCGCAATCACGGCATGGAGACGCGCTACTACCACGAGTGGATCGGCGGAAACTTCCGCATTGATGCCCTGCAAAGCGCCGTCCTCAGCGTGAAGCTCCCGCACCTCGATACCTGGAGCGCCGGACGCCGCACCCACGCCACCGCCTACCGCACCGCCTTCGCTGATCTCCCACTCACGCTGCCCGTGGAGCCGTGGGCAGCGAGCGGCATCGCAAACCACCACATCTACAATCAATTCATCCTCCGCACCGCGCGCCGCGACGCACTCCGCGCGCACCTCACCGCCGCCGGCATCGGCTCGGAAATCTACTACCCGCTCTCACTCCACCAGCAGACGTGCTTCCGCCACCTCGGCTACCGCGAAGGCGACTTCCCCGCGAGCGAACAGGCCGCGCAAGAGACGCTGGCGCTCCCCATTTTCCCCGAGCTCCCCGCCACCCAGCGCGACTACGTCGTGGAGAAAGTGCGGGGGTTTTTTCACGTCGCGCAGTAGCTTTTACGACTGGCAAACGGCGGGCGGCGGGCACTGCGCCGTTGACGATCGGCGTGAGCGCGGGCATTTTGAGGTATGGAGTTGAAGACTAAAATCGTGGGGATGCGCCGTCGTGCTGCGGATCCGGCATCTTGCCATCAGCGGGCACTGGTGTTGATGCGGCTGGCGGATAAGGTCTGCCCGTTTCCTCGCCCGCGTGGCTTTGTTTTTAAGGCGAGAACTTGGGAAGATTACGAAGTGTGGAAGAAGGCGCAGACAAACCCTAGGTTCTGGTAGGCGGTATGGAAGTGCCCGATCAATTGCTGCGAGTTTGTGGGCTACTGAATACGCATGGGGTGCGTTATTTCATCGTGGGCGGCCATGCGTGCATCCTCCACGGATATGTGCGGACGACGGAAGATGTGGATGTTTTAGTAGAAGACTCTGTGGAGAATTTCGTGCGCGTGATTGCTGCGCTATCGGAACTTGAAGATCACGCTGCCGCTGAACTTACGCCGCAGGATTTCGTAGAAAATGTGGTGGTGAAAATAGCGGACGAGGTGGAAGTGGATGTGAGCCGTCAAGCGTGGCAGGTGAGTTATGCCGAGGCTGCGACAACAGCAGAAGAGATCGTGATCGAAAATGTTCGCGTGCCATTTTTGAGCCTCGAAATGCTGATCAAAAGCAAGACAACGTATCGTGAGCAGGATCGGGCGGACTTGGTGCGGTTGCGAAATTTGCTCGAATTAAAACGTCGTCCTTGACGGCTGCACGGCATGGGTAGGCTACAGCTTCTCCGGTGTGTGAAGGAAGTCCACGCTGCGGCTAATCCCCATTCGCTACCGAGAAGAATGGGCATCCCCCCCGAAAACACTTACCCCTACAAAAAGCGACCACAAAGAACACCTACCCCCCTTTGACAAAGCCCGCCTGCGCCGCCCCCCGCTACACCCGCACCAGCAAATTAGTGAGCGTATTGAGCTGGTCGTAGATGCCCTGGAGCTGCGCTTGCAAAGGCGGATCACTCAGCCCGAAAGTCATCTGCGAGATCGCCGGATTTTGCGCCGTATTGGCCAGCGCCACCCACAGCGCCGCGATCTGCGCGGCTTGGGTGGCCACCGTGGCGTCGAGCCCGTCGGCGCGGGTGGTGAGGGCTAGGATGAGGTCGTGCAGCGCATTGAGCTGGGCGCGCATCTGCGGCGCGTCCACCTCGGTATTTTGCTGCGGCATCGTGGGATCAAAAGGCATGGCTTCGGCGTGTGGCGGGTGTGGCAGTGGGGCGCGCGATTTACACGCCTACGACGACGGACGCCGTGGGCGAGTAGTCGCCCGTGGCCGCCGAACCATCAAAGAACCGCAGCCGATACTCGCGCGTCTCCGGCGTCGGCGAGGCCAGCAGCGCGCGCGCATCGAGATACGGCGAGGAAAGATCAATCGCCAGCAGCTCCCAAGCGCCCCCATTGCGGCGACTCTCGATCGCCACGCCGGGGTGGCCGAATTTCTTAAACGCGATGCGCACCACCTGGTGCCCCTCGCCCTGCTCGATCTTCAGCGCGAAAGTCGGCGCATCATGCTCCGCCGCATCCTCCGGCCCCACGATGCCTAGTTGCAGGCCGATGGCGAGCGTGTAGGCGGGGCTGCTCTTGATCATCTGGACATAGGCCGCGATGCGATCCAGCGCCCCCGCCGGCACCGCCACCACGCCGCATGGCAGCGCCGGAGCGGTAAAGACCGGCAGCACAAAAGCGCCCCCCGATCCCCCCGAATAAAGCTCCTCCAGGCTCGCCGTCGCCGCCGGGCCAAACTCGCGCACCGCCGTGAGCCAATCGCCACATGCGTATTCGCAAAATTTGGCGTCCGCGACGATGGCCGTCACGCCTGGAGCGGGCAGGCCGAGCGTCGCATTGGCGAGTGGCAGTTGCGCACAGAACGTGGCGGACCACTCGGGCCGCTCAGCGATGCGATTAGGGAAGTATTTGTGTCGTTTCATAGTGGTGTGTTTTGGTTTTTTGGTTTTGTAAATCGGCGTAGGCGGCTGGGAAGACGGCCCCCAGAGCGCGCCCGAACCCCCAAGTCGTCTGCCCCCAGAGTGCCACGGTTAAATAGCCCTCCTCGTTGGCCCGGCGGGTGGTGTGGAAAATCGGGCAATGTCAGCCGGAGCCACGACACTCCTGTCGTGGGAAACCGCTCCGACGACAAGAGTGTCGTCACTCCTTCCCTGTCCCCCGCCAGCGCGGAAGAACGGTTTAATGACTTTATTGGACGACTAAGAAGCCCTGCTGGACGACCCAGCCCCCCGGTTAAACGACCCAGCCCCCCGGTTGAACGACCCAGCCCCCTGGTTGAACGAGCCAGCTCCCCGGCTGAACGACCCAGCCATCCGGTTGAACGATCTAACCGCAGGGTAAAACACCCCATTCTCCACCCCGAGCCGCCCATCCCCCCGCACCCTCGCCCGCTGCTCCCGCAGCACCTCCACGAAATACCACTCCGCCAGCGCCATGCACCCCAGCCCCGCCGGTGCCTCCACTTTCCCGAGAAGGGCTTGCGGGTGACTACGCCGGAGTTTGGGTGCTTTCATAGTGGCGCAAATCCCAACACACCCCCGCGCCCGATGCCAGCCGTTTTTTATCCGCCGCCACCACCACCACCCGCCCGTCCCCGCCCGCCAAACCACCGCCGCCCCTCGGGATAATTTAAGCCGGAGGCAGAGCCTTTGAACCGGAGGCTCTGCCCGATATTAGCCGCTCGGCGTAAGCCACCGGAATACCATTCGAGACTGACTGATTATTGACATTGACTGTCCCCCTGCGCTCCACATTCCGCCAGCGTCTTCACTAAAGGCTACCGCAACCTGCCTCTTCCGATATTGACAGCAGAGACGACCAAGGAGTTCTATGCAGATGGTGAATCATCTCGACAATAATCTATCTATTCCCTCGCGCGGTATCCGCTATTGTAGGAATTTGGCTACATTCGGACTTGGGTTAGCGATCACTTGCGGCCTCATCCACAGCATGCTCGCCGAGCGGGATAATATTCCCGTAGTGAGCGAAAAACTCCAGTGGTTGTCCAAGTATGGAACCCATTACGACACGCTGTTCATCGGGAGTAGTCGTGTATTCCGCCAAATCATCCCCGCCATCTTCGATACGAAAATGAAAGAACTAGGCCAACCTACCCGTTCATATAATCTAGCAGCCGACAGCATGACTTTCCCGGAGACTTTTCATTTACTGAATCTGTCTGTGCCGATGGTTCCATCGCTACGCAACGTAGTCATCGAACTCGGTGGCCTCCGCCGCGCAGCCTACGACGAGTCGTTGCGTTCGGAATACTGGCATACCCTGAGTAACACAGCCTTACTCATGCGGTCGATATGCGAAGACGCCACCATTCCACATCCTTCGCATAGCGAACAGGTGAACTGGCTTTGCTCCCATGCGATACTCTTTCTGAGAAATTATGGAAATCTCGGACGCGGGCATGACTGGCTAAAAAAGATAACCACAAACAAGCGAGCCCCTATTTTAAAAGATGTCGGAGAGGCAGGATGCTTTTTGGTCGAGCGGACTATGACCGCTGCGGAGGTGGGTGAGTTTGATCTTCTTTTAAAGGAAAAACTTGCGAGCCGGAATTTGCCTACCTACTGCGATACCTTATTCGAAGCTACCTTGCGATCATTTGTCCTCAAATTACAGACTACTGGATGCCGAGTAGTCTTTGTCCTGATGCCAGAAATCCGCCAAAAAAGACCTCCTGTGCCTCCGTCTCCTTTAATTGATCTCGACGATCCCACCGACTACCCCGCCTTCTGGGAGAAAGCAAATCGCTATGACCCCCATCATTTGAATGCAAAAGGGGCGGAGTCTTTGAGCGAGGTGCTAGCCGAGGCTTTTGCAAAACTACAGTTTGAAAATCGAACAAAATAAAGCACTTCACTTTACTGCTTCCGCCGCGCACCAATACGAGACGGAATGCGATGCGTGAGACGAAATTTTTGGCGCTTGGTTTTGATGACTGCTTTTGCAAAGCGCCGAGGGACTAGGAGCGCCGAGAGCGCCGAGGAGCAGGAGCGCCGAGGGACTGACAGATTATTGGTCGCCTGATGGAACCCCCGCTCCCGCAAGAGGGCGGGGCTTTTTCGCGTCTGTGGGAGAGGAGGGGCGGAGGAGGGGTGTCGCCCCGCTGGGGCTTGGTTCTTGTGGGGGCCTGTTCCGGTGGCTTACGCAGACCGGCTAATTTCGATGCAGCCCTCCGGGCCTCACGCACGGCATCTCCGGGAATTTGTGGTGACGATGTAAAACGCCGAAAAAGTTGGAAAGGGTCTGTCGTTTAGCGGGAAAGGGTATTGGGGGAAATTGAGGGAATTAGGCGAAAAAGCGCCAGAGCGCGGCA
>JAYVQK010000211.1:0-20814 GCA_043757005.1 Verrucomicrobiaceae bacterium | reverse complement strand
CTGCTGCTGGAGGACATTGACCGCGGCCTGCACCCGCGCCTCTACGAGCAGCTCGTGGAGTTCCTCCGCTCGCTCGCCGCGCAGGGGAAGACGCAAATTCTCGCCACGACGCACGACCCGTATCTCATTGATGAGTTCAAGGACACGCCGGAGGCGGTGGTGATCGTGGAAAAAAAGGACGGGGCGAGCACGCTCTCCAATCTCGATGATCGGCTCAAGACGATGCTGGAGCCGGGCGAGGTGCTGGATATGCCGCTGGGGCAGGTTTGGTTCAGCGGCTTGGTCGGTGGAGTGCCAAGTATGAAGCTGCCCGAAATTCTCAAGCCTACGATGCCATGAGCCTGCTCTACATAGTCTCCGAGAGCGGGAACGATGCAGTCTTTTATGCGCTCTGCGCTGAGCGCATCACCGGGCGTGAGTTCACGCCGGTGCCGATGGAGAATCGTAAGGGCGATGGAGAAGCGGCGGTGAGGATGCAGCTCAAATACGCGCTGCGTCAGGCGCGAGCTGCGGCGGGTGGTGCGGAATCCGTGTGCTTTATTGCGGCGCTGGATAATGACCGTTCGCCGCATGAGGAAACACACGGGCTGGATCGCACACGCCTGATCGCGCAGGAGAGAAACCGTGCGAATCGCAAGCTGTGGATGCAGGAAATGATCACCACGGTGTTGGGGCAGAACCCCGCAGAATGGCCCATGCCAGTGGCGCTCGCGGTGCCCGTGGAGATGCTCGAATCGTGGATCGTCCGGGCAAGGCGGGATGCGGAGTCGCAGCCGACGCCGTATTTCTCCGAGGCGGATAGCGAACTCGCGCGCCTATACTACGCACCCGAAGCTCCACCGCCGCAGTGGAAGGATTTGGCGGCGGAACTGCAGAGCGAGTGTGGCCATGCAGACAAGCGGGCCTTTTACACCCAAGTCGTGCAGGAGCTGGATGCGGAGGCGCTGGCGTCGCGTTCGGAGAGTTTCCGGCTGTTCAAGGCATGGCTGGATGGGTGGCCTAAGGCGGGACCAGCGGCTTGATCCCAAATGCCTGCGCGTCGGTGCAGGCACTTCCTCGGCGAATCCCTTGCCTTGCGCTCGGGGGCTCGTGGGGTAGTCTGCTGCGCTATGCTCATCCCGCATTTCGCTCTCGCTCTTTGTCTCGCTACTTCCGCCGTCGCCGCTGTCCCGTGGCCGCAATTCCGGGGGCCGGATGGGGACGGACATTCGGCGGCGAGGGGGCTGCCGGTGGAGTTCGGCGAGGGGCAGAATGTGAAGTGGAAGACGGCGACGCACGGGAAGTCGTGGTCTTCGCCGGTGATCGGCGGCGGGCAGGTGTGGCTGACGACGGCGAGCGAGGATGGGAAGGAGCTGGGGGTGATGTGTCTCGATGAGGCGACGGGGAAGGTGCTGCACGATGAGGTGCTCTTCCACGTGGAGACGCCGCAGTTTTGCCACAAATTCAACAGCTACGCATCGCCGACGTCGGTGCTGGAGGAGGGGCGGCTGTATGTGAGCTTTGGCTCGCCCGCCATCGCGTGTGTGGATACGGCGACGTGCAAGGTGCTGTGGGAGCGGCGCGACTTTGTGTGCAATCATTTCCGTGGGGCGGGGAGTTCGCCCGTGGTGTGGGGCGGGCTGCTGTTTCATCATTTCGACGGGAGCGATGCGCAGTTCGTGGTGGCGCTGGATAAGGCGACGGGGAAGACGGTGTGGAATGTGAATCGCTCGATTGATTACAAAGACCTCCAGCCGGATGGGAAGCCGGAGGCGGAGGGGGATTGGCGCAAGGGCTTCGGCACGCCGCAGGTGGTGGAGTGGGAGGGCAAGCCGCTGCTCATTTCCAGCGGGGCCAAGGCGCACTACGCCTACGAGCCCGCGACGGGCAAGGAGGTGTGGAGATTCGAGGAACGCGGCGCGCACAGTGCGGCGGCGCGGCCCGTGGCGGGCTTTGGCATGGTGTTCATCGCGCCGGGTTTTGGGGCGAAGCAGGTGATCGCGCTGAAGCTGGGCAGGCACGGGCTGCTGGAGGAGTCCTCCGTGGCGTGGCGGGAGAAGAAGAGCGCGCCGAATAAGCCGTCGCTCATCCTCGAAGGAGACGCACTTTACATGGTGGATGATGGCGGGATGGCGAGTTGCTTGGATGCGAAGACGGGGGCCGTGAATTGGCGCGAGCGCATCGGCGGCAACTACTCCGCCGCACCGCTCGCCGCCGAGGGGCGCGTGTATTTTTTCAGCGAAGAGGGGAAAGTCGTGGTGGTCGCGGCGAAGCCGAAATTTGAGAAGCTGGCGGAGGGGAAATTCGACGAGGGCTTCATGGCCTCGCCAGCGGTGAGCGGCAAGGCGCTCTTCCTCCGCACCAAGGGCGCGATGCTGCGCGTGGAGCTGTAGCCGATGTCCACTTTCCTCGAAAGTCTCGCGCTCCTCGCCGACTCCACGCGGCTCCGCATCGCGCTGCTGCTCCAGCGCGAAGAGCTCTCCGTGGTGGAGCTGCAAGAGATCCTCGGCATGGGGCAGTCGCGCATTTCGAATCACCTCGCGCAACTCCGCCAAGCAGGCCTCGTGCGGGATCGGCGCGCGGGGAAAAACAGCTACTACGTGCTCGCGGAGTCCCCCGTGCTCACCGAACTGGAGCCGCTCCTGCGCACGGCGGAAAAGGAAATCGCTGAGGCCGCCCGCGACCGCACGGCGCTGGAGGTTGCCGTGCAAAAGCGCAACGACAAGACCCGCGAATACTTTAACAAACTCGCTGGGAAATTTGGCCGCACCTACTGCCCCGGTCGCACTTGGGAGGCCGTCGCCCACTCGCTCTTCTTCCTCGTGCCGCCCACCCTCATCGTCGCCGATCTCGGAGCGGGGGAGGGGACGCTCTCGCAGCTCCTGGCCAAGCGCGCGCAGCAAGTCATCGCCGTGGATAACAGCGAGAAGATGGTGGAATTCGGCGTGAAGCTCGCCAAGCAACACGGCCTCGCCAACCTCGAATACCGCCTCGGCGATCTGGAGACGCCGCCCATTCCACCCGGCACCGTGGACCTCGCCGTGCTCAGCCAAGCCCTGCACCACGCCGAGCACCCCGCCCGCGCCGTCGCCGCCGCGCATCGCATCCTAAAGCCCGGCGGGCGGCTCATCATCCTCGACCTACTCCAGCATCAATTTGAAGAAGCCCGCGAAATGTATGCCGACCGCTGGCTCGGCTTCGGCGAGTCGGACCTGCACGGGTGGATGAAAGAGAGCGGCTTCCGCGAGATCGAAGTGAGCACCGTAGCCCGCGAGCCCCAGCCCCCGCACTTCCAGACGGTGCTGGCGACGGGGCTGAGGTGAACGCAGTGCTGCCGGGCTGCACATTTCGGAAGTCCGACTGACTGGAGCGTTGGCGGATGTTTCTCCGCTTTACCGGCGGGGGTGGGGTGTGTTTGCTCGCGGGCTATGAAACTCCGTCTCAGCTTCACACTCGTCTCTCTTCTGCTCGCGCCTTTGCTGCGCGCGGAGCAAACGCTCGATGCTGGGCTGATGCGGATGCCCGCTGTTTCGGAAAAGAGCCTCGCCTTTGTCTATGCGGGGGACATTTGGATCGTGGCGAAAGAAGGCGGCACGGCGATCCGGCTGAGTTCGCCGCGGGGGGAGGAGTCTTGGCCGCGCTTTTCGCCGGATGGGCGGGAGGTGGCGTTCAGCGGGAATTACGAGGGCAACGAGGATGTGTATGTCATGCCCGTCTCCGGCGGCGAGCCGCGCCGCGTGACGTATCACGGCGGCGGCGACCGCTTGGTGGGATGGTGGCCGGATGGGAAGTCGCTCATCTTCGTCTCCAAGCGGGAGACCTTCTCTGATCGGGTGTCGCAGTTTTATAAAATCAACGCGCAAGGCGGCGTGGCGGAGCGCCTGCCGATCCCGTATGGCGAGTTTGGGGCGATCTCGCCGGATGGGAAAACTTTTGCCTATACGATGACGGATACGGACCGCGCTTCGTGGAAGCGTTATCGCGGCGGGATGGCCCCGGACGTGTGGCTGTATCACCTCGATACGGGCGCGGCGGAAAACGTGACGGACAATGATGCGTGCGACTCGCAGCCGATGTGGGCGGGGGACAAATTGTATTTCCTCAGCGACCGCGACGCCGCGAAGCGCGCGAATCTCTGGAGCTACGACACCGCCGCGAAGACGATGCGGCAGGTCACGCACTTTACCGATTACGACGTGCGCTACCCGAGCGTGGGGCCGCGCGAGATCGTGTTTGAAAATGGAGGGCATCTTTTCCTCCTCGACCTCGCCACGGAGGCGACGCGCGAGGTGAAGGTGGATGTCGTCACGGATAAAGCCACGCTGCGCCCGCGCGTGGAGGGCGTCGCGGGGCAGATCAAGAACGGCGCGATTTCACCGAGTGGCAAGCGCGCGATTTTCGAGGCGCGCGGCGACATCTATAGTGTGCCTGCGGAGAATGGGATCGTGCGCAATCTCACGGAGTCGCCGGGCGTGGCCGAGCGTTACCCGGCCTGGTCGCCGGATGGGAAGTGGCTCGCGTATTTCAGCGACCGCAGCGGCGAATACGAACTCACGCTCCTCCCCGCCGACGGCAGGGGCGGGGAGAAGCAGCTCACGACTTTCGGCCCCGGCTGGCGCTACCAGCCCTACTGGTCGCCGGATTCTAAAAAGCTCGCGTTCATTGATAGCACGATGCGCGTGTGGCTCCACGATACCGAGACGAAGCAGACCGTGCAGGTGGACAAACAGATGTGGATGTATCACGGCGAGCTGGATGCCTTCCGCGTGAGCTGGAGCAGCGACAGCCGCTGGATCGCCTACGCTCGCGACACCGAAAACCGCCAGAGCAGCATCGTGCTCTACGATGTAAAAGAGCAGCACGGCACCGCCGTCACCAGCGCCTTTTACGACGACGATCTGCCCGTTTTTGATCCCGCCGGGAACTACCTCTTCTACCGCAGCAAGCGCAACTTCCAGGCGCACTACAGCGACTTCGATAACACCTGGGCCTACGTGAATAGCCACTCCCTCATGTGCGTGACGCTCCGCAAAGACCAGCCATCGCCGCTCGCTCCCAAGAACGACGAAGAGCCGATGAAAAAGGAGGAGCCGAAGAAGCCCGAGCCCAAGAAAGAGGAGCCCAAGAAGAGCAGCGACCCGGAGAAAAAAAGCGACGACTCCAAGAAGGGCGATAAGCCTGTAGAAGTCGCCCTGAAGCCCGCCGAGCCCGGCATTTCCGAAAAGAAAGCGGACGAGAAAAAGTCCGACACCCCCACGCCCGCTCCGGCGGTGAAGGATGTGAAGATAGACCTCGCCGACTTCGAGGCCCGCGCCATCGTCCTGCCCGTTGGCAGCGGGCGCATTGACGAGATCGGTGCACTGCCCGGCAAGGTGCTCTTCCGCTGGCCATCGCGCACGGGCGGCAGCAGCAAGACTGCGCCCCTCAGTATGTATGACCTCGAAGCCCGTGCGGAAAAACAGATCGTGGACGACCTCAGCGGCTACGAGATTTCCGCCGACGGAAAGAAGATGCTCATCGCCAAAGGAACCGCCTGGAGCATCACCAACGCCGCCGAAAACGCCGGCCCCGGCAAAGCCCTGAATACCGCGCTCGAAATGACGGTGGACCCCGTCGCCGAGTGGCGGCAAATCTTCAACGACGCATGGCGCATCGAGCGCGACTTTTTCTACGATCCGCACCTCCACATGGTCCACTGGCAAGGGATGCGCGAACGCTACGGGCGGATGCTCGCAGGCTGCGCCACCCGGCAAGATGTGAACTACGTCCTCGGCGAACTCCTCGGCGAACTGAACAGCTCCCACACTTACCGCAGCGGCGGCGACATGGATGAAGGCGCGCGCCGCAGCGTGGGCTACCTCGGGTGCGATTTCACCCTCGAACAAGGTGCCTACCGCATCCACAAAATCCTCCAAGCCGCCGCGTGGGATAACGGCCTCCGCTCGCCTCTCCGCGCCGCCGGGCTCACCATCAAAGAAGGCGACTTCCTCCTCGCCGTGAATGGCCGCAAGCTCGACCCCACGCAAGAGCCCTTCGCCGCCTTCCAGGGCCTCGCCGACAAAGCCGTGATGCTCTCCATCAACGACAAACCCACCCTCGACGGCGCGCGCGAAGTCCTCGTGCAGACCATCGCGAGCGAGAGCGCGCTGCGCCACTTCGCATGGGTGGAAAGCAACCGCCGCCACGTCGAAGAAGCCACCGGCGGGCGCGTCGGCTATATCTACGTCCCCAGCACCAGCGTGGAAGGCCAGACCGAGCTCTACCGCCAATGGCGCGCGCAAGTCAGCAAAGATGGACTCATCGTGGACGAACGCTGGAACAGCGGCGGCCAAATCCCCGACCGCTTCGTAGAGCTCCTCGACCGCCCCATCATGAACTACTACGCCGTGCGCGACGGCACCGACTGGTCCTCGCCATTCGTCACCCACGCCGGGCCGAAAGTCATGCTCGCCAATCGCTGGAGCGGCTCCGGCGGCGACTGCTTCCCCTTCCTCTTCCAGCAGAAAAAACTCGGCCCTGTGATCGGCACACGCACCTGGGGCGGCCTCATCGGCATGACTGGTTGCCCCACGCTCCTCGACGGCGGCACCGTCACCGTCCCCACCTTCAGCGTGTATGATAAAACCGGCAAATGGATCATCGAAGGCCACGGCGTGGACCCCGACATGCCCGTCATAGACGACCCCGCTCTCCTCGCCAAAGGCACCGACCCCCAGCTAGAACGCGCCATCACCGAGATCCAAGCCTCCATCCAAAACACCCCCCCACCCAAGCCCATCCGCCCGCCTTACAACGCGCGCTAGAGTATAGTCGTCTCCTCTCGACGCACGGCGGAATCACCTTGGACGCGCTCCACGACTTCTACTTAGCGCGATCGGACGTAGCACTTGCCAACCATGGCTTCATCAGAGCAAATCACGCTCATGGCAAAATCATTCAAGCGCAGTGAAAATGGAGCGGAGTTTCTAAAATGGTTTAGGCCACTGCTTAACTGTCTTCATGAGTTTGGAGCCGTAAAGCCGCGTGAAGCGGCTGATTGGATTGCCGAAAAAGAATTCGTCTCCACCGCCACTCGCGAAGTCGTAAATAAAAATGGCGGCGAGCGTTTTCTCAATCAGGTATGTTTCGCTCGCCAGTATTTGTTTTGGGAGGGCTTGATTGACGGAAGTAAGCGGGGCATTTGGTCGCTAACACCAAGAGGACTGAAAACACGCCTCACAGATGAAGACGCGAGGAAGATTTTTTTGAAGTGGGTAAAATTTTGGGCTGAAGCCCGAGATGGAAGTAAGGAGAAGCCGAATAACCAAAAGCCAATCGAAACCACAACTGATACTGTTGAAGTAGTTGAAGCGGAAGAAATCCAAGAAAGCGCGTTGTTAAACGTTCTTCGTGGGCTTTCGCCGACTGGGTTTGAACATTTCTGTCGTCACATGTTGTTGGCGTATGACTTTGAGAAAGTCACGGTGACGAAACGCTCGCGGGATGGTGGGATTGATGGCGAAGGCATATTGCAAACAAATCCGTTCGTAAGCTCTGTCGTTGTCTTCCAATGCAAGCGTTACAAACATTCCGTATCGAGCGAAGAGGTTCAAAATTTGGGAGGAGCGGCGCGAGGTCGGGCCGACAAAGCGTTATTGATCACCACTGGAACTTTTAGCGGGCCTGCGAAGGCCGAAGCGGCGCGAACGACGCCCCGGATCGAACTAATCGACGGAGAGCAATTGGTCGAGATGTGCGAAAAGAAGCAGATCGGACTGAAACCGCGAACCGTTTACGATATTGACCACGATTTTTTCGCACAGTTTCGGGAATAGTTTAGTCCGATACAGCTCCACATGAGTTGGCGTAGCACTCTCGCGGCGTTACTTCACTCCACCTCCTGAGTAATGGAGTGAACAAATTTTCTGGTCGCAGTTACGCGATGAGGAAGCGTGGGTCGGTGGCGGGGTTTATGAGGGTGGTGCCGAATTTCGGGGTGGCTTTGAATTTACCGGTGGCCACGTAACTGGCGTTGTCGGCGTTTCCTTTGACGATGAGGCTGGCGATGGTGCTGGCGGTGCCGCCGAGAATGGAGTCGTCGCCGTCGTGCAGGATGGCGTTGGTGGTGGAGAGGCCGGCGGCGATGGTGCTGGCGAGGAGGTTGCCGCCGATGGTGATGGGGCCGATGGTGGCGGGTGTGAAGGTGTCGTCGCCGCCGCCGAGGAGCCCATCGGCTCCGAGGCTGGCCCCGGCGAGGAGGAGGGAGTTGCTTACGTTTTTGCCGACGAGGATGGCGGCGATTTTCGCGGCGGTGATGCTCGCACCGTCGAGGCTGCCGCCGGGGCCGGTCTTGGCGGCGGCTTTGACGGCGAGGCTGCCGAGTGTGCCGAGGAGCGAGATGTCGCCGAGGAGGTTGCCGCCGGTGAGGGCGAGTGATTTGAGCGCGGCGACTTTGCCGAGGGTGGCTGCGGTGGCGGTATTGGTAATGACGCCGGTGAAGTCTCCGCCGGTGAAGGTGACGGAGTCGAACCTGCGGGCGATGAGGGAACCGCTGACTGCGCCGCCGACGCCGAGTTTGTTTTCTTTCACCGAGATGGGGCCGGTGTCGCCGGTGAGGAAGAGGCTGCCGGTGAGGTCGCCGCCGACGATGGTGAGGGAGGTGAGTGCTTTGGTTTTGGCGGGGACGATGGAGGTGCCGATGAAGCCCCCGAGTCCGCCGCCGGTGATGCGCACGGGGCCGATAGCAGTGGCGGTGAGTTGGCCGTTGATCGCGCCGTTTTTGGTGGTGACGGAGGCAATTTTGCCGGTGGCATCTATGTCGCCGCTGAGGCTGCCGCCGATGAGGACGGGGCCGATGCTGCCGATGGCCCATTCCGTAGTGCCGACGCTGCCTTTGATGCTCACGGGGCCGACTGCGCCTGCGATGGTGAGGTCGGAATTCATGCCGCCGATGGTGGTGGTGAGCTTGCCGAGCGCGGGGGCGGTGATGCTGCCAGTGCCGATGCTCGCTGCGAGGAGTGAGGCGATGGGCGCGCCGAGTGTGAAGGCTGCGCCGTTGGCGATGTTGCGGGCGGTGAGTGCGAGCTGGGTTTTGCTAAGGGCGGTGCCGCTGGCGGTGATGCCGGGGATGGCGACGATGGCATCGGCGGGGGCGAAGTCGCGCACGGCGACTTTGCCGACGAGGCCGGTGGCTACGATGCCGCCGACGGTGAGGTCGCTGGCTTTCGCAGTGAAGGAGCCGAGGTGGCCGGTGACATTGAGGTCGCCGATGGAGACGAGGCCGTCGCCGTCGGGGAGCTTGTCGGGGTCGGGGCCGTCTTTGGCGCGCTTCACGGCGAGGGTGACTTTCGAGGCTTTCGTGGAGCCAGTGAGGAAGAGCTGATCCACGGAGCCTTTGCCGTCGCCATCGGGGTCGAGGAGGACGACGTTCAGCGTGCCGGGGCCAGCGAGAGCGAGGGTGTAGGTGTCGCCGTCGGTATCGGTGAAGATGTGGAGTTTGCCGTTGGTGTCTTTATTCGAGATGAGCGTGGGCGCGACGACGGTGATGGTGGCATCGGGCGTGAGGCCGATGGTCTCCGCGTTATTCACGCGATCCGTGGCACTGCTAAAGAACGTGTAGGTGTGGCCAATTTGCCCGCCCTTGAAAGCGGCAGAGCCGACGGCGTTGGTGAAGGCGACGAGCTGGAGCGGGCCACCATTATCGCGAACGTAGATGTTCGTGCCGAGGATGCCGGAGCCTGCGTCCGCAGCCGTCCAGTCCACGCGGAAGTTCGCGCGCGAGGTGGTCGCGGCGGCGAATGGCGTGACGGTGCTGGTGGGCGCGACGTTATCAATCGTGTTGGTGATGAGCGGCGTATTGATCGGCTGTTCGAGGTCGAAAATGATCGTGGCCTGCGCACCAATTTGAGTGCCCGAGGCGAGCCCGGTTTTCGGCGCGACGCTGAAGCGCACAAAGGCGTCGCCTTCCGGCGGAGTGACGTTGGCGTGGAGGAATCCGGCGAACGGATCGAGCGGGAGATCGTTGGTCACGGGGTCCACGGAAGTGAGCGTCCAAGTGACGAGGCCGGTGGAGTTCACCGAGGCATCGAAGTCCACATAGACGCCGAGTGTCGCGGTGGCATCTACGCGCGTGGAGTAGGCCTGGCGGCCCTCAGGCACGTCTATGGTGAAGGATGCAAAGGCGAAGTCGCCGAGCGTGAACGTGGTGAAATCGAGGTCGCTATCGAGCTGATGCGTGACCTTCACGATCTGCGCTGGCGCGCTGGCACTGGCTTTGTTTTCAAAGACAATGCGGTAGTCGAACGCGCCCGTGTCGTTGATGAATCCCTCGAAGCGCGTGGAGGGCGTGGAGTTCTCCGGGATGAAATCCGCACCGGGGCCTGTCGGGCCGATGATGTCGTTCGGGTCGTTGGGTGTGATTTCTTCGAGGGTCTCCTTTTTGCGCTTCTTGAGATATTCCTCCAGAGTGAGGTGCTGGCGCTCGGCTTCTTTGATGATCTCTTCCGCGCGCTTGCCGCCGACTTTGCTGATGTCGCCGGGATCGTATGCTTTGTCCGCGAGTTTGCCGAAGGCTTGCTGCGAGGCGAAATCAATGATGGGCACCAATTTCAGCGTGAGGCGGATCGGCGCTGGGATGCCGGGGATTTTCGATTCGAAGTCGGAGAGGACATTCACGCTGTCGTGCGCGAGATCGAGTAAGGAGCCGTGACCTTCTTTGAGGTTCTTGATGGTATTCCCAAGCGTGAGCAAGTCTGCCGAGGTGGTGAGCACGCCGAGCTTGCCCATGCCGGATTTTGCAGTCTGGGTCTGTTTGAGGATGCCATTGCGCGCATCTACCGCCTTGCCGAATGTCTTTTGCGCAGCCTCGAGTTGGTCTGGCCCACCATTGTGCAGAGCATTGGTGATGCCTTGGCCGGTGATATTGACTTCGGCCTGCGCGAAAACCGTGCGGACTCCCTGAACGCTGTCCACGACGAAACCCATCGTCGAATTCACCGCGCTGGTCGGAGTGCTCACGTTGCCGATGTCGCCGACGAGATCGAAGCCGGTGAAGTCCACGCGGTTCACGGGTTGGTTCCCCGTGTAGGCGTAGAGGTTTTGCCCCGGCTGCGGGCGCGGGTCGGGGCTGATGAAGCGTCCGAGGCCCGGATCGTAAAGGCGGACGCCTGCGAAATTCTGGCCGTTGCCCGTTGCGATGACGCCGTATTGGCCGACGAACTCGAACGCATTATCCACCGTCTCGGTGCGGGAGAGCACTTCGCCGAATGGCAGGTAGCGGTAGCTATTCAGCACCGCGCCGCCCGCGCCGGTGATGAGCGCGGTATTCCCGCTGCCATCGAAGCCAAAAGCGCGGAACTCGCCGCTGGCGGTGACTTGCGCCTCCATGCCGACTGCGCCGGGGATATAGTGGGAGACGAGCACGCCGTTGCCGTTGTATTCCGCGAGGATGCGGCCTGGATCGGTCGGGTCATAGATGTATTGGTGGCGCTCGCCATTTTGCACGAGCGCGGCGATTTGTCCGAGCGAGTTGTATTCGTAAGTGCTGGTGCCATCGGGGCCCGTGGTGCTCATGACACGGCCAAGACTGTCGTAGCGATAGTGCGTCGTCCCGCCAGCGTCGGTGCGCGTGAGCGGATTGCCAGCGGCGTCGTAGGTGAAAGTGGCCGCGCCCGCGCTGGTGTAGGCGTCGAGGTTGTTGGCGGTGAAGTTTGTCAGCGTGCCGTTGTCGTTGACCTGCTTGCGGTTCCCCGCCGCGTCATAGACATACTTGATGAGCCGCCCGCTCGGGAGCTGGACGGAGTTGAGCTCGCCGCTGAGGTCGTAGCCGTAGTGCGTCACGCCCTCGACGGTGGTCATCGTATCGCGGCGACCATTCGCATCGAAAGTGTAGGCGAAGCTCGCAAGCAGCACGTTCCCAGCGCCGCGATGGGTAATGCTCGTGACGCGGCTGTAGGCGTCGTAGGTGAAAACAGTCGCCGTGCCGTTGGCGTAATCCTTGCGCGTGAGCTGGCCGGTGGCGTCGTAAGTGTAGTCCACGAGGAGGGCATTCGCAGCGTCGCGCACGTCGTCAATTTGACCGGAAGCAGTGTAGCTGTAATGCACCGCAAAGCCGTTGTCTTCCGTGAGCGCGGTGAGCTGTCCCTTGCTGTTGTAGGTGTAGGCGAGGGTGTGACCGTTTCCTAAATCCACCTGCGTGACTCTGCTCGCTGAGTCGTAAACGATGACCGTTGTGATGCCGCTAGAGCTGATGGAGACTGGGTGATCGTTGGCATCGTAGGTGTAGCGGAGGGCGGGTAGATCCACATAATCAATGCCTGTGAGCGTGCCGTCTGGCTCCGTGGAGTAGCGGATCGTTTCGCCTCGGCGATTTACGAGGAGGGAGATGTTGCCGTCGCTATTGTAGGTGTATGACTCGCGAGAGCCGTCGGGGAATACGATGTTCGTCACGCGCCCGATGCTGTCGCGCAAATACTTCGTCGTATCGCCGCGACCATCTACGAGAGCGATGACGTTGCCATTGAGGTCGTAGTCTGTCCGGGTGTGGACGCCGTCGGCGTTCGTGATCGTGCTGGAGCCGCCCGCGATGGCTTTAGTCAGCGTCGTCAAGCCGCCGTCTGGCGTAGTGGCGGAGGTGAGGTTGCCGCCTTTATCGTAGCCGAGCGCGACGGTGTTTCCGTCGCCATCAAAGATACGCGCTATCTGCCCGCTGAACGTGTAGAAAGTCGTCGTCTCACCGCCAGTGGGCGTGACTATTTTCAACTGCGCCGGGCCGGGATAGGTAAAGCTCGTGGTGCCTCCCGGCTGTGTGACCGAGGCAGTGCGGCCTATCGTGTCGTAGCTAAAAGAGCGGCTGGTGCCGTCGGCGAAGGTGATCGAAGCGAGCGCATTGAGCGCCGCCGAGCCAGCGGTGGTGACGTAGGTGTAAGCCGTCGTGCCGCCTGCCTCGATGCGGCTCGTGAGCCGGCCATCCGTGTAAGTGAATCCCGTGTGGCGCGTCCCCGGCCCGTCCACCGCTGTCGCGAGACCTGCTCCGTTGTAGGTGATGTGGATCGTGTCGCCTGTGCTGAGGGTGTAGTCGCTGAGCAGACCCGCCGCATTGTAGCTGGCGGTGAGCGTGTCGCCGCTCACTTGCTGGATGGACTTTAGCCGTCCAGTTGTCTTATCGAGCGTCACTTTCGTGCCGTCTGATTTGGTGAGGAGGAGATTCGAGCCAATGGTCGCCAGCTTCGAACCGTCTCCGGTGATGTTGCGGTAGTTCCCTCTTTCGAGGACGAACGCGATGAAGGAATCCAGCTCACCCACACGCACGACTCCGCCTGGCAGCGCGCGCGCTTTGAATTCATTCGGGTCTGCCTGCCCGAGGCCAAATGCACCGCCTTTGAAGCGCGCGGAAATCTCGCCGTAATTATCCGCGAGCAGTGTCTCGAATTTCAGCACTTCATCGAGATCACGAGGAGCGTTGCCGATGGTGCTCAGGTAGTTCAAATCCTGCGAGGCTGCCGTGTTTAGCGAGCCCGCCGTGTTGCCGACGTGCGCTTTGAAATTTGCCAGCACCACAGCCCACGCGGCGTCGCTCGTGCCCACTGGGCGCAGGCTCGCGCTGAGGTCGTCCCAATTCATCGGAGCGGAGTCTAGATATTGTGTGAGCGTGATATCCGTGAGGCCGTGCGGTTCGAAGCTCTTCGGCAAAAACTCCACCTGCATCGTGACGTGCGCCCCCGGCGGCAGCACTCCTGCGAGGCCCTTATCATTGGTCGCGAAAAATTGGAGGCCGTCGCTTTTGAAACTCTGCTCGCCCGGCAGGCGGAAGTAGGTATCCGCGCCCGAGAGCAGCAACAGTTGCGCAGGGATGTCGGAGTCGCCCGCATTGTAATACTCGATCGTGGCGATGCCCACGCGGCCATTGGGGCGGATGTAGCGCGGCACATCGAGGCGGAACTCTAGATCGCCCGCCCGCCCGCCATTTTGCACGAGCAGCGCGTCGTTGAGGGTATCCACGGCGACGCCGTCCATCGCGCGCACATCGTAGAGCCCGGTCGCAGCGCCGGTGAGGTGGAAGGTGGCGAATACCTTTGCGCCGCCTGCAAAAAACAAGGCGCTGGAATGGATCGCCTGACCTGTCGGAGAGACGAGGTCAAACGCAGTGTCGGTGGTGAATCGCGAACCGTCTATCTCCACGGTCACGTCGCCCAAGTTTTGCGCTTTTGTGCGGTCGAGGCCGAGCACGGTGAAGCCGAGTGTCTCGGCGAGGAGAGAGAATGAGGAGCCCGCGCCCGCAGCGGAGCGACCACGAAGCTCGATGTAGTAAGTGCCCGCCGGGCCATTCGGTAGCAGCACGCGCGCGTCCTCCACCGAGGTCGAGAATGCGTAACCATCGCTATGATCCGGCAGCGGTGTGTCGGCGTAGCGGACGAAAAGCTCGGCCTGCCCTTTTGTGACGAGATTTGCAAAGAATGAGCGCGTCGCAGCGCCGGGGAGATTCACGCGGTAGAAGACGCTTTGGCCGTCGGCGATGGTCCCATTTACCGCCACACCATCCGTGAGCAGCGGGATGTCTATCGCGATCAATCCCGGCGCGTGCTCCGTGTTGTTCGCGCGATTCAGATCGGGCGTGCGCCCTTGCGAATCCGCAACCACGATCACCCGATAATCGCCGGGGACGACGGCGGGCAGCGGTGCCGTGAGCGAGCCTGCATACGAGCCGCCATTCCCAGCGACCACGCCCGAGTGTGGCGCACGGCCAATGAGACGGTCGCTGGAGTCGAGCGTGTCATCGAGCGAGAGGTAGATCGAGTCCACCCAGCTATCGGTGAAAGTCGCGCCAGTGCTGAGATTCGCGACGGTGTAATTGATCGTCACGACCTGCCCCGGCCCGCCGATGGTAGGCGCTGTGACGGTCACGACATCAAGGTCCGCCGCATCCACGAGCGACGAGAGCGAAAAGGTCGTCGCGGTCGTAACGGCATCGAATAATTTCTGCCGCCCCGCTGCGTAATTGCGGTCGAGCCCGATGAAGTCCCCCGTGTGTGATGGGAAGGACATCAGCGGAAAAGTCTGCCCTGCCTGAAGCCCGAATCCACCCGAGATCGAACCCGCCGCGAAGCCGTTAAGCGTCGCCGGCCCCGCAGAAACCAGCCGCCCGAGCGCGCTGGCTGTTGTCCCTGCGATTTCAAACTGAACGCGCCCTGCCGCTGTCTGCGTAAAGCCCGCGCCATTCACCGTGAGCACGCTGCCTGCGCTCAGGAAAATCGAGCCGCTGTTTTGCAGCGCGCCCGATAGCGTGAGATCGGCACCATCCAGCAGCTCCAGCGAGCCGCTGTTTTGTGTGAAGGTCGTGCCGAGTCCGCTGAACGCACCTGTCCCATGCACGCGGATTTTCGCCGCGTTGTTTGTCAGGGCCGTGCCGCTGCCGAGCGTGAGCGTCGCCCCCGCCTGCACTTCCCACAAACCATCGCCGCCGAGGGTCGCACCGTTGGCAGCGAGCTGGGTGATATTCGAGATTTGCAGCGTGCCCGTGCGCGCTTCCACCGTGCCGTGATTGGTCAAGGGCACGTTGCCATCTACGCCGAAATAATTTGCCCCCGTGCGCGCAAAGAGCCCGCCGCTTTCCACCACCACACCCACCGGGCCGTTAAATCCACGCATCGTGTAGCCGCTCCCGATATTCGCTACGAGAAATTGGCCGCCGCTGAGGATGCGCAATTTCGCCGTCGCCGCATCGAGATCGAAATACGCTTCCCCCTGCGTGATCGTGCCGCTGTTTTGCAGCTCCGTGCGTAGATTCGGCGAGCCGCCCGTGACGGAGATAAAGCCCACATTTTCCACCACGCCACTGCCGCCGATGCTGCCCTCGCCGCTCCAAGAGAAGTAGCCCGCCGCGAAGTCCAGCTTGGCCCCACTCGCCGCGATGTTCAGCGCGCCGTTGTCCTGCAAACTCACCACGCCCGCACCGCTGCCAGTCAGCGTGCCGGA
The DNA here is from genome assembly GCA_043757005.1 of Verrucomicrobiaceae bacterium. GTDB lineage: Bacteria > Verrucomicrobiota > Verrucomicrobiia > Chthoniobacterales > Chthoniobacteraceae > SXWH01. The sequence goes on along the minus strand of JAYVQK010000211.1, from coordinate 4,884 downwards.
GATGGTGGTGTTCGGCCCAGTTAAAATCAAACTGGCCCCCGTGCTGACATTCAGCGTGGCGCTGGCGAGTGTGGCCGTGCTGTTCAAATAAAACGCGCCACTGCTCGTCACTTCCACCGTGCCACCGAGGACGTTGAAGGCCGGATCATTCCCCGTATTCGCGTAAAACGCACCCGTTCCGCTGTGGCGGAAAGTGCCGCCGCTCTCCACGGATATGCCTTGGCCGCCGTTGAATTGCCGAAAGCCATAGCCACTTCCCGTATTACTCGCTTCCACTAGTCCGCCGGCGAGCACACGGAGCTTTCCACCAGCGGCATCGAAGTCGAAATAGGTTTCAATGATATTGAGTGTGCCAAAGTTTTGCAGTTCCGTGCGCAGATTCGGAGAGCCAGCCGTCGCGGTGATCGCGTTTACATTTACCACCACACCGGGCCCGGAGATCGCTGCCTCGCCGCTCCAACTCAACAACCCAAGCGGGAAGTCGAGCGTCACCCCCGCCACGTCGGCGCTCCAGACCGCACCATCCTGCAAACTCACCGTGCCGCCGCCCGCGCCCTTGAGCGTGCCTGCGAGGGCGATGGTCGCGGTGTTCGTAAAGACCATCTGCTTCCCCGCTGCCACCGTCAGCAGCGCGTTCGTGAAAGTGCCGTTGCTATTGATATAAAGCGGCCCGCCCGTGACATCCACCGTGCCGCCGAGGACGTTGAAAGCCGGATTGTTCCCCGTATTCGTATAGAAAGCCCCCGGCCCGCTCACGCGGAACGTCCCCCCACTCTCCACCGTCTCCCCGAGCCCTCCGCTGAACTGCCGGAAGCCGTAGCCACTCCCCACATTCACCGTCTCATACAGCGAGCCACTGAGCACCCGCAGCTCCGCGCCCGCCGCGTCGAAATCCAAATACGCTTCCCCCTGCGTGATCGTCCCCGCGTTCCGCAGCACCGTGCGCACATTCGGCGCACCCCCCGCGACTTTGATCGTCCCCGTATTCGTGAACGTCCCCCCCGCCAACACCGCCTCGCCGCTCCATTGCAGCATCCCCGGCACAAAGGCCAGCGTCGCTCCCGCCGCGTTCGCGGTAAAAATTGCGTTGTCTTGAAAGCTCACCGTCCCCGCGCCAGTCCCCGTCAACGTCCCCGTGATGGCGATGCTCGTCGTATTCGTGAAGACCAGCGATTTCCCCGTCGCCACCGTCAGCAGCGCGTTCGTGAAAGTGCCGCCCGTATTGATCGTCAGCACCCCACCCGTCACATCCACCCTCCCCCCATTCACATCAAACGTCGGAGCATTCCCCAGATTCGCGTAGAAGGTTCCCCCGCCACTCACCCGGAAGACGCCCCCATTCTCCACCGATACCCCATAGCCCCCGCCAAACTGCCGGAAGCCGTAGCCACTGGCGGGCGTCACAGCTTCATACAGCCCGCCATTCAGCACCTGCACCTTCCCTCCTACCGCATCGAAATCCAAATACGCATCCCCGTGCAAGATCGTCCCTGCGTCCCGCAGCAGCGTGCGTAAATTCGGCGAACCTCCTGCGATTTGGATCGTCCCCGTATTTGTGAACGTCCCACCCGCCAGCACCGCTTCACCGCTCCATTGCAACACTCCCGGCGCAAAGGCCAGTGTAGTCCCCGCCGCATCCGCTGTAAAAATCGCGTTGTCTTGCAAGCTCACCGTCCCCGCACCCATCCCCGTCAGGGTCCCTACCACCGCGATGTTTGTTGTATTCGTAAAGATCAGCGATTTACCCGCAGCCACCTTCAGCGTCGCATTCGTGAAAGTGCCGCCCGTATTGAGGTAAAACAGCCCCCCCATTACTTCCACCGTGCCGCCATTCACGTTGAAAGTCGGTGCATTCCCCACATTCGCGTAAAAGGCACCCCCCCCACTCACGCGGAACACGCCGCCGCTTTCCACCACCACCCCATAGCCGTCCGCGAACTGCCGAAGGCCATAGTTACTCGACGGCGTCACCACTTCATACAGCCCCCCATTCAGCACCTGCACCTTGCCCCCCGCCAAATCGAAATCAAAATACGAATCCCCGTGCAAGATCGTTCCCGCGTCCCGCAGCAGCGTGCGCAAATTCGGCGATCCCCCTGCAATTTGGATCGTCCCCGTATTCGTGAAGGTTCCACCCGTCATCGCCGCTTCCCCGCTCCATTGCAGCACTCCCGGCGCGAAAGCCAGCGTCGCCCCCGCCGCATCCGCAGTGATGACCGCATTATCCTGCAAACTCACCGTCCCTGCGCCAATCCCCGTCAGCGTCCCTACTACTGCGATGCTCGTCGTGTTCGTGAAGACCAGCGATTTTCCCGCAGACGCCTTCAGCAGCGCGTTCGTAAAAGTGCCGCCTGTATTCAACAACAACGGCCCACCCGTCACCTCCACCGTTCCTCCATTCACATCGAAAGTCGGCGCATTCCCCACGTTGAATTGAAACGATGCCCCACTCGTGCGGAACGTGCCGCCACTCTCCACCGACACCCCATAGCCGCCGCCAAACTGCCGCACGCCATAGCCGCCTGAAACATTCACCGTCTCATAAATCCCGCCCCCCAGCACCTTCACCCGCGCTCCTGCCGTATCGAAATCCAGATACGCATCCCCATGCGCGATCTTCCCCGTCACCTCCACCGTTCCCCGCACATTCGGCGATCCGCCCGTGATGCTGAAAACGCCCGTCACTCGCTCCAGTCCTTGCAGCACAGCTTCATTGCTGAACGTCCCGTCCACGATCGTCGTCAGCGCCGTGCTGTCCAAAGTGCCCCCTGTCAGATTCAGATGTGCGATGCTCGATACACTCGTCAACGCCAGCGAGCCCCCCGAGATATTCAGCACATCATCGCCATTCACCACCAGACTCTTCACTGCGAAAGCACCGCTATTGATCGTCACCGAAGTCACCCCCGCGAAATCAATCGTCACATCATCCAGCGAGCCCGGCACCGTATTGCTGCTCCAATTATTTGCACTGTTCCAGCTCGTCCCATCTCCACCTCCATCCCACGAGATCGTGGCCGGAGCGATGCGTGCTTCGAGGGGTTCCGGCGCAGAGGTTCTACGACTGCGTGGACGAGTTTTGAGCGAGGGTGTGGATTCCGTTTTCATGAGCATCGTGTTTTCAGTGAATTCTTGGAGGGCGCTCAAACTATCCCCTCCATCTATCAACGACAAGCCCCAAGCCCAAAAATAGCAAGTCACCCAATCTCCCTTTTTTTGCACCACCGCCTACTGCCCGATGCGGAAACGCACCGCCACGATAAACGCCGCCGTCCAGTTTTCCTTCGGCCCCGCCGGGCTGCTGCCACGGCTATTGCGGGCTTGGAGCCAGAGTTCCAAGAGGTTTCCTTATTTCTTCCTAGCGCGCTTTCCTTCCGCGCTGGAAGCGCATCAATCCTCGTGGCCGTTCGGGTGCTTTAGGTGCCAGGCCCAGGCGCTGGCGGTGATGGGTTCTACGTCTTGGCGGCGGCGCTCCATCCGAGTTCGATGCGATCTTTTTCCTCCTCTCACGCTTGCAGCGGGCGGCGATCTTGCGGACTTTTATGGCCATGAAAATCACCGTCCACATCCCCAGCCAGACACTCGACTTGCTCGACGACTGCGGGGTGCTGTTGCGGCGCTTTGTTTGCTCTACGGCGGCGCAGGGCGCGGGCTTTGAGCCGGGGTCGCATTGCACGCCGGTGGGGCTTTTCCGCATCGCGGAGAAGCACGGCGAGGGCGCGGCGGAGGGGATGATCTTCCGGTCGCGTGTGGCGACGGGGGAATTTGGCCGCGACGACGATGAGCGCGACCATGTGCAGACGCGCATCCTGTGGCTGGAGGGGCTGGAGGCGGCGAATGGGAACACGAAGGATCGCTACATTTACATCCACGGCACGAACGCGGAATCGCGCCTCGGCGTGCCCACGAGCCACGGCTGCGTGCGGATGGGGAATGGCGACATCGTGCTGCTCTACGACCTCGTGGGCGTGGGCACGGCGGTGGAGATCGTGGAGTAGCCGTTACTTCTGCTGCCGCCGCTGGAGCACGCGATAGACGATGAGCGGCGCGAGCAATTCGGCGACGACGATGGCGACGGCGGCGGCGAGCGGGAGCTTTTGTAAAATACCGAGCACGGTGAGGGCGACGAGATTGCCGATGCAGGCGATGGCGACGGCGGCAGTGATGAGTTCGGGGGATGGTAGGCGTGGTTTTGGATCCATACGGGCAAACTATCGGACGGGGGAAATGCTGCAAGCAACACACTTGCGAACGATTTTCGTTGGCAGGGAAAGTGAAACTCTCCTTACTGCGGGCCGTATGCAACTTGCACAAAAGGGGGTGACATTTTAATGCGCATTATCGCTCTTCTAGCTTTCGCAGCCGTGACCTTCGGGTTCGCCGCTTGCTCGCACGAGGCTGCTCCTCAGCAGCCCGCAAAGATGGGACACTACAAAAAGTAGTCTCCTTTCGTCCCGCTTGCGGGATTTCTTAAAAGGTCAGGCCGCTCGTCGGTCTGGCCTTTTTTTGTGAGGTGAAGGCTCGCTAAGTGCGCGCCGCCTGCGCGATTGTCGCACCATGCTCACACCGACTTTGCTGCTCTCGCTCACACTCACCGCCACTGCGCTCGCCATGGATTTCCCCGCTCCCGACACGCTGCCTGCGAGCGCGGCGCTGCCGGAGGTGCTCACGATGCGCGATGGCTCGCGCGTGGGGACGAAGGCCGAATGGCTGGAGCGGCGGGCACCCGAATTACGCGCGCTTTTTACCCACTATATGTATGGTGCGCGCCCGCAGGAGCAGAGGGCGGTGGGGGAAATGATCCGCGAAGACAAGGCGGCGCTCGGGGGAAAGGCCACGCTGCGGGAGGTGCGCGTGGTGGACTGCGGGCTGGCTGCGCCGGTG
>JAYVQK010000210.1:0-5373 GCA_043757005.1 Verrucomicrobiaceae bacterium | reverse complement strand
TGGTGGACTTCGCAGGTTTCTTCGGCATGAGGAGCGGAGGTAAAACGAACGCGGGTGCGATGGAAAGGCAAAAGGGCGGACAACGATGGTAGCGAATTGACTCAAATCAAAAAGACACCAGGGCGGTGAGAAGGAGGGGAGTGGAAATGGAACGTTGACTCAGGATGAAGGACAGCGGGCTGATGTCTTTAAAAATGAGCGAAACGAGCACCGAAGAAATCATGGCGGCGATGAGGCCGAGGGGCGCGAGGAGGGGGCAAAATTGCTTGATGAGTTTTACCAGCTCTGTGGCTACGAGCGTAAATACGTGAGTAAGTTGTGGCGCGGAAAACGACGTGTGGAAGGGGGTATGAGTCACGGCTGGGTTGCACTTTCTCTGCGCTTGCAGCTATCGTGCGCTGGATGAAAAACGCTGCTCTTTTACACGCCCACGAACTGCTGCTCGCAGACGGCTGGGAGGATTATTCGCTGCTGGAGACGGGGGGCGGGATGAAGCTAGAGCGGTGGGGCGACATCGTGCTGGTGCGGCCCGACCCGCAGGTGATCTGGCCGCAGCGGGGCGCGGCTTGGGGCGAGTGGGATGGCTTTTATCATCGCAGTGAGACGGGCGGCGGGCGCTGGGAATTCCGCCGCGCGCTGCCGGAATCGTGGAATGTGCGCTATGGCGCGCTGACTTTTAAGATCCGCCCGACGGACTTCAAGCACACGGGGCTTTTTCCGGAGCAGGCGGCGAATTGGGTTTGGTGCGGGGGGAAAATCCGCGCCGCTCGCGAGGCGGGCCGGGCGGTGGAGGTGCTGAATCTTTTCGGCTACACGGGCGCGGCGACCGTCGCCGCCGCCGCCGCTGGAGCGAGCGTGTGCCATGTGGATGCCTCGAAGGGCGTCGTGCAGTGGTGCCGCGAAAACGCCGCGCTCTCCGGCCTCGCCGCCGCGCCGATCCGCTACATCGCGGATGATTGTTTGAAATTCGTGAGCCGCGAAGCGCGACGTGGGCGGCGCTACGACGGCATCATCCTGGACCCGCCGGCCTACGGGCGCGGCACTGGCGGGGAAGTGTGGCGGCTGGAGGAAGACTTGTGGGCGTTGCTCGTAGAATGTCGCGCGCTCTTGAGCGAGCGCCCGCTTTTTTTCCTGCTCAATAGCTACACCACGAAGCTCTCGCCCATCGCGCTGGGTAATCTGCTAGGCGAGCTGCTGGCGGACTTCGGCGGAAAAATCACCGTCGGCGAACTCGCGCTGCCGGGGGAGCGGGATGGGAAGGTTTTGCCCTGCGGAGTGTTTGGGCGTTGGGAGGCGGCGGGGTAGCGTTCGGAGTTAAGAGTTAAGAGTTTAGCCCGCCGCAGGCGCTGAGACTCTCGCGAGCGGCTCGGGCCCTGCGGGCGGCTTAACTCTTAACTCTGAACTCTGAACTCCGAACTCCGAACTCTTAATTCTCCATCTCGGTAATCTGTTCGGCGAGTGGGCGCTGTTGCCCGAGTTTTCGGGAGTTCGTTTGTCTCAAACAAACGCGGCGCTGCTATTGCCGTAGTGAAGGCTCGCAACGACTGCTGGGCCGACAAAACTTAAAATAAATCAATCAACACGATGAAAAAGCTCACATTATTACTCACACTCATCCTCGCAGTCTCGACGCCTGCTTTTGCTGGCAAGGGCAAGGCTGGTAAAGCCGCTGCGAAGGGCGCGCATCCCGGCAAGGTGCTGCGGGAGCTGGATAAAAACGGGAACCACCAGATAGATGGCGATGAGGTCGCGGCGCTGAAGGTGGAGTTTGGAAAAGCAGCGGCGGACAGCTTACTGAAGAAGCTCGATAAAAACTCGAACGGCACTTTGGACGACAACGAAGTCACGGCGCTGAATGCTCGCATGGGCAAGCAGGCGGGCAAAAAGGGCGGCAAGAAAAAGAACAAGTAACTGCTACCCCATGTCTGACGCCGCTGCTGACCGCACTAAGGAACTCGTGCTGCTGATGACGCAACACCAGCGGCGGATTTTTGGCTATATCTACACGCTCGTTCCTGATCGCCATGCGGCGGAAGACCTATTGCAGGAGACCTCGCTGGTGATCTGCGAGAAGTTCTCCGAGTTCCGGTCGGGGACGGATTTTGTGGCGTGGGGCTGCCAGATCGCGTGGTGGCAGGTGCGCGCTTCGCGGACGAAATTTGCGCGCAGCAAGGTGATCTTTGACGACACGGTGATGGAGAGCGTGGCGCACACGGCGGCGGAACTCGCGCCGGAGCAGGACGCGCGGCACGAGGCGCTGGCGCACTGTTTGCAAAAGCTGAATCCCCGTGACCGCGAGCTGGTGATGGTGCGCTACGAGAGCGGCGTGGAGGAGGCAGCGCAGCGCACGAGCCGCAGCATCGTGGCGGCTTACAAGGCGCTGAACAGGCTCCGCCGGCTGCTGCATGATTGTGTGACGAACGCGCTGGCGGTGGAGGCGACGCTATGAATGACAACGACCGCATAGAACTCAGCGAGCTGTGCAGCCTGCTCGTAGATGGCGCGCTCTCGGACGCACAGCACGCGCGGCTCTCGGTGATGCTGCGCGACTCGGAGGAGGCGCGGCGTTTCTACGTCCGCGCGACGGCGCTTTCGGCGAGTCTTTTCCACTACGCAGGAGAGATGCAGAGCGAGCCGGGGAAGATCATCCGCCCGCAGTGGCGGCGCTGGCTGGCACCACTCGCAACGGCGGCGGTGCTGGCTCTGGGGCTGTGGATCGGGCGCTTCCTCATCGGTGGGAAAGTGGACGATGATGCGCAGGAAACCATCGCCCATTTATCCGGCGCGAAAGATTGCCAGTGGGTGGGCGTGGCGCTGCAAAATGGCGATGAATTTACGAGCGGACAGCGGCTGGAGCTAAAGGCGGGATTTGCGGAAATCACCTTCGACAGTGGCGCGCAGCTCGTGCTGGAAGGCCCAGCCACACTCGATTTGCGCTCGGCGTGGGAGGCGGAACTCCAGCGCGGCACGGTGAAAGCAAATGTGCCCACGGAGGCCATCGGTTTTCGGCTGGCCAATGCGGAGGTGGAGGTCGTGGATCTCGGCACGGAGTTTAGTATGACGGCGGACGGCGGCGGGGCGACGGAGGTGTTTGTTTTAAAAGGCGCAATCGAAGTGCAGCCCCGTAATGGCGCGAAAACCAAGACGGTGATGCGGGAGAAACAAGCGCGCCGTTTTGCAAAACTCGGCGGCAGCGAAGTGCGCGATAGCGATGCGAAATTCCAGCGCCTCGCGCGCAAAGTGGGCATTGAGCGATTCGCCAAACCACTCAATTTTGCGCGCTGGCATTTCGATGAAATGGCGGGCGACATCGCGGCGGTGGAGACGAGCGGATTCTCCACCCGCGCGCTGTGGCTGGAGCCCGCTGGCGCTGCACATTTCGCCGAGGGCCGCTGGGGTAAGTCGCTCGCGCTGGATGGCAACACCATCGCATATCTCGACGCCGCTCTACGCCGCCCGATGCGCACCGTCGCAATGTGGGTGCGCTTGCCGGAATCTTCGCCCGCTAGTGGCGACGGCATCGCCACCGTCCCGCTGGGAAAACCGGGGATGCCATGCGTGGAATTCCTCGTGAACTCCCGCCCCGGCGATGGCACGCCTGGCGCGCTGCGCTTGCAGAGTGGCACCGCCCACATCGTAGGTTCCACGCCGTTGCGCGATGGACGTTGGCATCACCTCGCCGCCGTCTTTGGCAATAATCCCAAAGCGGGCAGACCCTCCATCTTGCTCTACGTTGATGGTCGCCTGGAGTCGCCCTCGGGCCACTTCGCGCAGCGCCAAACGGCTGCGCCGGAAACTGAGCAAACCCTGCGGCTCGGCACCGTGCCGAGTGAGAGCGCGCGGCTCGTGGGGCAAATAGACGAGCTGATTCTGACCGACCGGCCTTTGGCCCCCGTGGAAATCCGGCATCTCATGCGGACGAATGAATTCCTCTCGCCCGAGGCGCTTGCGGCGAACTGAACGAACGCCGCTAGGAGCGTCGCAGTTTCTTTTCTGGGAAAGAGTTTGCCAGCCTTCGGGCGGGCTTTCATCTTCCCGTCTCATCTTATTACCGTGAGCAACGAAACTTCTTCTAATCCGCTCCGCGAGGGGCTCTCCAATCGCCCCATGCCGCAGGCGTGCAATGTGGTCATCTTTGGCGCTTCGGGCGATCTGACTTTCCGCAAACTGATCCCGGCCCTCTACAATCTCGCCGCCGATGGCGATCTGCCGAGTGCGGCGAATATCATCGGCTTTGCACGGCGCGAAAAGACGGATGAATCCTGGCGCGCGGAGCTAAAAGAGACGACGGCGAAGTGCTCGCGTTCGGGATTAAAAGAAGAAGTCTGGGAGGGCTTCGGGCGCGGTATTTACTATCACCAGAGCGAATTTGGCGACGCGGAAGGCTACCTCAAACTTGCGGAGAAACTGGACACTCTCGACGCGGCGGGCGGCACGCGCGGCAACCGTCTTTTTTACCTCTCCGTCTCGCCCTCGGAATACGAAGGCATCTTCAATCAACTCGCCGCCGCCGGGCTTACGAAAGCGAAGCCGGGCTCGTGGAATCGCGTGATCGTGGAGAAGCCATTTGGCAAAGATCTGCACTCGGCGCAGGAGCTGAACGCGGTGATCTCGCGGGCGTTCCCCGAGGCCGACACGTTCCGCATTGATCACTATCTCGGCAAGGAGACGGCGCAGAACATCATGGTGCTGCGTTTCGCCAATGCGATCTTCGAGCCGCTGTGGAACCACCGCTACATTGACCACATCCAAATCACCGCGACTGAGACGCTCGGTGTGGAGGCGCGCGGGCCTTACTACGACAAGAGCGGCGCGCTGCGCGACATGGTGCAAAATCACCTCACCCAGCTCATGTGTCTCATCGCCATGGAGCCGCCGACGAGCCTCACGGCGGATGCGGTGCGCGATGAAAAAGTGAAGGTCGTGCGCGCCCTCCGCCGCCTCACACCCGAGACCGTAGGCCGCGACATCGTGCGCGGCCAATACGCCGCCGGTGCCATCGGCGACAAGCACGTGCCCGCTTATCGCACCGAGGATCGTGTGCCGACGGATAGCGAGACGGAGACGTTTGTGGCGCTAAAACTTCATGTGGATAATTGGCGCTGGCACGGCGTCCCATTTTACATCCGCGTGGGCAAACGCCTCGCAAAAACCGGCGCAGAAATCGCCGTGCAATTCAAAGAAGCGCCCGGCGTTCTCTTTAATAGCGGGGAGACACCGCTCGGGCCGAATCAGCTCGTCATCCGCATCCAGCCAGACGAGGGCATCTCGCTACGGCTGCAATGCAAAGTGCCCGGCAGCACGCTACACATCGAGCCGGTGAAGATGGACTTCCACTACGGCACGAGCTTTGGCTGCCAGAGCCCGGAGGCT
>JAYVQK010000209.1:0-5389 GCA_043757005.1 Verrucomicrobiaceae bacterium | reverse complement strand
GGTGCTGTTGTAGAGGTGGATGATGCAGCGTTTTGCGCCCATGAGCGACTCCACGGTGCGCTCGATGAGGTCTTCGCGCGCCTGCACGAGCACCTGCACCGTCACGTCGTCCGGGATGCGGCCCTCCTCGATGAGCCGCCGATTAAAGGCAAACTCGGTATTGGAAGCCGCCGGGAAACCGATCTCGATTTCCTTGAAGCCGCACTTCACCAGCGCTTCGAACATCGCGAGTTTTTGCGAGACATTCATCGGCACTGCGAGCGCCTGATTGCCGTCGCGCAAATCCACCGAGCACCAGATCGGTGCCGCCGTGAGCGAGCGCGAAGGCCATTGCCGATCCGCAAGCGGCACCGGCGGAAAGGGACGATATTTTTGAGAAGGATATGACAACATGAGAAAAGAAAAGACGGGTGAAGAAAAACAAAGCCGCGCTCACTTTCCACCCACCAGCGAGCCAGCCATAAAGACGCGCGGAGCCCCCAGGCAAACCGCTAGGCCAGGAGCCCAGCGAGGCCAGAGAGCAGCGTAAGTCGGCTGTGCAAAAGGTGTCGCATGGCGCGGAAGGTAGGCGGCGCATTTCGGAAATGCAACCGCTGGCGCTGTTAGGGCACGATGAGGAGGAAGCCGGGCGGGACTGCGGGCGAGAGGGGGGGGATGATGCCGCCGTTTTTGACGATGATGAGGCCGTCGAGTGCGGTGTCGCCGTCGCCGAGGTTGAAGCCTGCTGCGCCGGTGTTGGTGAAGTCGAAGACGCCGGCGTTGAGGTTGTCTGCGGCGTAGGCGCTGGCGTGGACGTTGTTGATGGCGGTGATGGCGTTGGCGGCGGTGAGGTTGCTGGCGGTGGTGGCGTTATTCACGGCGAGGATGGCGGCGATGCGGGTGGCGGTGATATTGAGGGCGATGCCCGCGATGCCTGCGGTGCCGCCGGTGCCGCCGGTGCCTGCAAAGAGGCCGCCCATTTGCGTGGTGCCGATGCCGAATTGGCTGCCAGCGGCGTTTGGCGCTTTGGCGAGATTGCCGATGTCGCCGGTGATCTTCGCGTCGCTCACGTCGCCGCCCGCGCCGCCGGTGGCGGAGGCGCCGCCGTTGCCGCCTGCGCCTGCGCGGAGGATTTGGGCAAAGCGCGCGACGGTGGCGGTGATCTTTTGCACGTCGCCGCCTGCTCCGCCGCTGCCGGTGGTGGTGCCGTCGCCGCCGTTGCCGCCGAGGATGCGGAGGATGCTCATTTTGCCGGTCAAATTTTCCACGAGCCCGCCTGCGCCGCCGCCGACTCCACCTGCGCCGCCATTTCCAGCGGTAGCGCTGAGTGTCGCTTGGGTGCCGGTGAAGGTGACGCCGGAAATTTTGCCACCTGCGCCGCCCGCCGCTGTGGTGCTCGCTCCGCCGTTGCCCGAGCCTGCGAAGAAGCTGGAGATGGCGTGGGCATCCGTGAGTTTCAGCAAAGTGGTGTCGCCGCCCGTGCCGCCTGCGCCATTGCTGGAGAAGCCGCCATTGCCACCGCTAAAGAGGACGGTGGCGGCGGGGGCTGCATTGCCAGTGAGGTTTAATGTGACGCGGGAAAGTGCGCCGCCTGCGCCGCCTGCGCCGCTGCTTGTATTGCTGCCGCCGCTACCGCCCGCGCTGCTTATGGAGCTTCCGAGCGAGCCGGAGAAGGTGAAGAGGAGATCGCTCGCCGCGCCACCTGCGCCTGCCGCGCTCGCGCCCGCAGTATTGCCGCCGCGCCCGGCGCTGGCGGTGATGCCGCTGATGTTCACCGCGCCGCTGAGGAGGATGAAGTGGTTGAAGTCGCCGCCTTTTCCGCCCGCGCCTGTGGTGCCGCTGCCGCCCGCGCCGCCGCCGAGGGTGCTGTTATTCACGACGGCGAGGGTGCCGAGGGTGATGCTCGTTTTTAAGAACGCGCCACCGCCGCCGCCGGTGATGCCAGCGCCGCCGTCGCCGCCTGCGACGTGGAGGTTGCGATTGGTCATGCCGCCGATTTTCGCGATGAGCCCCTGGGCCGTGCCGCCGCTGCCAGCGAGGCTCGCGGACGCGTCGCCGCCGTTGCCTGCTATGTAGGAAAATGTGCCATCCATCGTGCTGAGGACGGTGATCGTGGTGGTATCGAGCAAGCCGCCGTTGCCGCCGTCGCCGCTCACGCCGCCACCAAAGCCGCCGCTGCCGGAGGTCACGGTGACGTCTTTTACCACGGGCACGGCGAGGGTGATGTGACCGGTCGCGCCGCCCGCGCCGCCTTTGCCGGAGGGGGACGAGCCGCCGTTGCCGCCGGTGAATGTTGCAACACCGCTGATGTGTCGCTTTACGGCGGCCTTCACCGTGTCGAGGGCACCGCCGATGCCGCCATCGCCGAAGCCAGTGCTCACCGAGCCGCCTCCGCTCGCGTTGGCATTGAGATCTCCACCGATTTCCGCCGCCGAGACGGTGAATGAGCGGAGGTCGCCGCCGCGCCCAGCATTTGCGCCGCGCGAAGCACCTCCCTGGCCCGCCTCGGCATCCACTGCGCCGATGAAGTTTTGCACGGTCACGCTATTGAGCAGGATGCTGCCGCTCGCGCCGCCCGCGCCCGTGCCCGCAGTCACGTTGCCCCCCACGCCTGCGAAAAATTGCACGCTGCCAGAAATATTCGCGGCACTGATCTTTGCGCCCGAGAGCGTGCCGCCGCTGCCAGCCGCGCCTGCGGTGGAGTCGCCGCCATTCCCGCCAAAGACATCCGCATCGCCGCCGATGTCGCCGCGCACCGCGAGCGTGAGGCCGAGGAACGCCCCCGCTGATCCCCCCACGCCGCTATCGCCGCCATCGCCCGAGCGCGTGGTGACGGTGCTGCCGATCTCGCCCGTCGTGATTTTCACCGCGCCAAAGCCGCCACCATTTCCGCCGATTGCGCCGCCCGTGCCGCCATTGCCCGCGATGAAGTTCACCGTGCCGCTCACGCGACCTGCCGCGAGGATCGCATCGCGCAGCGAGCCGCCCGCCCCGCCTGCACCGCTGCCGCTGGCCGGGCCTGCATTGCCTGCCCGCACGTCCACGCTGCCGATGCCCTTCAGCACGCTGGCGCTAAAAAGCGAATGTGCGCCGCCCGCTCCACCCGCTCCATTTGTGCCGCCGCCCGCGCCGCCTGCGCCCGCCGTCGCGCCCACGTCACCGAGGACTTCGCTGGCTTTGAATTTCACACGAGTCAACGCCCCGCCCGCGCCGCCCGCATCACTGCCCGCGCCCACGCCGCCATCGCCAGCGGCTCCAGCAAAGCCCGCGATCGTGCCGCTCGCAGTGAGCGCGACCTCGCTGAAGTCGCCGCCTTTTCCACCCACGCCCGCCGTGTCGCTTGCCACGCCGCCGCTGCCCGCTGTGAGGGTGACGCCGCCCGCCGTGCCGAGCGTAGCTGTGAATTTACGAAAGAGCCCGCCCGCCCCTCCCGCGCTGGTGCCGTGGCCTATGCCGCCGTTGCCGCCGCTCGCGCTCACATCCCCCACGCTCGCGGATTTGAGCATCACAGCCGTCACCCCGCCGCCACTACCGCCGCTGCCCTGCGTGCCTCCCGCGTTGCCGCCGGTGCCGCCGGTGAGGCTGATGCTGCCGGTGATTTTCGCGGCGCTGATCTTCACGAGATCGAGCGTGCCGCCGCTCCCGCCATTGCCCACCGAGCGCCCGCCGATGCCGTCGCCCGCATCCACCCGGATGTCGCCGAGGATGCTCGGGATCGTGAGCGTGATGCTCCCCACGCTGCCGCCGTTGCCGCCGCTGCCAGTGCCGCTCGCGCCGCCGCCTTTCGTTCCGCCATTGCCGCCGACTACGCTGAAATCACCGATCTGTTTTGCGATGGTCGCGGTGACGCTGCCCACGCCGCCGCCATTGCCAGACGAGCCCGTGTTGCTGGCGGTAATCGTGCCGCCATTGCCCCCGCGCACGGTCACACTGCCATCCATGAGCGTCTTCACCGCGATGCTCACTCCGCTAATACTGGAGCCTATCCCCGAGGTGCCGCCTTCGCTCGCGCCGCCTAGATTACTCGTGCCGAGCGTCACATTCCCATGCACCTCTGCGGCGGAAAAAGTGAGACTGCTCACCGCGCCCGCATCGCCACCCGTGCCCGCAGTTTCCCCACGCCCGCCTGTGCCGGAGCCCACCGCCACATCTCCCACGAGGATCGCCGTGGAAGTGATCGAGACGTGATCCACCACGCCCGATTTGCCGCCATTCCCCCCGCCCGTATTCGTCGCCGCGCCGCCCGTGCCGCTATTCACGGTGAGACTGCCAAAGAGCTGCGCAAAGCTCGCCGTCACCCCCGAGACTGCACCACTCGCCCCGCCATTTCCACCCGCCACACCCGTCGCCGCGCCGCCTGCGCCGCTTTTGATCGTGAGAGTCCCGGCGACCAGTTTGCCCGCGATTTTCACCCCCGAGATCGCGCCGCCCGCGCCGCCCGTGGTCGCGCTCGCTGCACTCGCAGCGCCGCCTTTGCCCGCCGTGATCGCGATTGCCTCGAACGCATCCGAGATCGTCACATCCGAGATCGCCCCGCCCGCGAAACCATCCCCCGCCACGCTATCCGCGCCATCTCCCGCTGTGATCGTATTCGCACCGCGAGCGAGTAAAAGGTGGGTGATGTTCCCGCCCGCGCCGAGCGGCGTGAAGGTGTTCACAGCGATCGCTCCGTTGCCGAAATCGAGAGTGTTCCCATTCACCGCCGATCCAGTAAGGATGCGGTTTGCGCTAGAGTTTTGAAACGGTGCAAAGACACCCTTGCCCAGCTTCACATTGGCGATGTTCCCGCCCGCCGCGATGGTGTTTTTCACCACGCCTGCCACTTCCAGCTTTGCGATGGAGCCCGCCTCCAGCGTGAGTTTTCCGCCCGTCAGCAGCACTTCATTGGTCCCCGCTTTCAGCACCGTCGCGATACTCCCTGCGACATCCGTTTTCACGATCCCATCGAAGCCATCACTCACCGCCAGCCCCGTCAGCTCATCCGGCGAAAAGACGCCGTCTCCATCGCGATCTTTCAAAAAGACCATCGCATTACCCGTATTGATCTGCACCAGCAAGAGGTCGCTCGCATCCAGCGCGCCATTGCGATTCGAGTCGAAGAACAACTTGTCCGTAGCGCCCTGGAGAAAGGCGAAATCCACGAGCACATTTGCAGCGGCGGCGAACTCGTTGGCCAGATCCATCGCGCTCACCGCGGGATTGCCGCCATCGGTGACTTTTAAATCCACCGCACTGACGAGGAAAGTCGCAGGCGCGATGCGGGTTTCGAGAGGTTCCGGGCGTGAGTTCGTTTTCATAGAGCGTAGTGTTTTGGGTTGGGTGTGGATGGGTATAGGCGAACGGGGTGAAATGCGAGCGGCTTTAGTCGGCAAGGCGTGGAGTCCTAGGGCGTGTTTACACTAATTGACAA
>JAYVQK010000208.1:0-5435 GCA_043757005.1 Verrucomicrobiaceae bacterium | reverse complement strand
CGCTGGCGTAGAGGAGTTCGATCATGGCGCGGTCGCGGAGGCCGCGCGGGGCGTTGAGATCCACGGCGTCGAGGAGGCGGAGGACTTCTTGTTCGTTGAGCGCCTCGGGCAGGTATCGCTCGATGCGTGGGAGCGGCAGCACGTCGGCGGGGTCATAGGGGATGCGCCCGCGTGCGGCGAGCCAACGGAAGAATATCTTCACGGCGACGACTTCGAGTTTGATGCTCGCAGCAGCCAGCCCACTGCGTTTGCGGTGTGCGAGGTAGTCGTGGAGGTGGGTGAGTGCGATGGCGGTGACTTCGCCGGGGACTTTCGTTTTCTCGGCCCAATCGGCAAAGGATTCGAGCGAGCGGCGCGTGGAGAGCTGGTAGTTATCGGACAGCCCGCGCTCGGTGGCGAGGTAGAGGATGAAGTCCTCGATCTCGGCGCGCATGGGCTACGCTTTCCTCTCGCGCTGCCACCACGGGCGTCCGCCTTCGGCGAAATAATCCCGCGATTCACTGCGAAAGAGGACGATAGTGGCGAAGATGATGAAGAGGACGCCGGGCACCATCCCGCCGGTGAACTCCAGAAATTCAAACCCGGCGGGTGGATGAGGGAGGGCGAGGAAGACGAACGCGATCGCGTAGAGCAGCCAGCTCCAGAGAACGTAGAGCCAACGCGCCCAAGCCCTCGCGCGGAGCATGAAGTAACAGGTGAGCAGGCTGATGCCGGGATCTAGGAGGTGGAGGGTGAGCCGCATATTTGCAGCGATGGGGTGGTCGTGAAGCGTCTCAGTTGTGCCGATCTGGCTGAAGTCTGCAAAGCAAGTGACCATGCCAAAGATGGCGGTGACGCTGGCTATAAAACAAACAGCGGTGACGGCGGGCGGGCGGCGGAGATTCATGCGATGGTGTGTAAAAAACCGGTAAGCGGCGAACTCGCACTGGCCGTGATGCCGCGCGCGCCGAGCCCCGTCTCATACGCCTCGCGCCCGGCCTCCACGGCCATGCGAAAGGCGCGCGCCATGCGAATGGTGTCCGGCGCGATGGCGATGGCGGTATTCACGAGCACGGCGGATGCACCCATTTCCAAAGCCTCCGCCGCTTGGCTCGGTGCGCCGATGCCGGCATCCACGATCACGGGGATGCTGCATTGGCTGAGGATGATCTCGATTTGTGCGCGCGTCTCGATGCCGCGATTGCTGCCGATGGGCGAGCCGAGCGGCATGACGGTGGCGGTGCCCACGTCTTCGAGGCGCTTGGCGAGCACGGGGTCGGCATTGATGTAGGGCAGCACGATGAAGCCTTCTTTCACTAGCACCTCTGCCGCTTTCAGCGTCTCGATAGGGTCGGGTAGCAGGTAGCGCGGGTCGGGGTGAATCTCTAGCTTTACCCAATCGCTGATGCCCGCCGCGCGCGCCAGCCGAGCAAGGCGGATGGCCTCTTCGGCGTTCATCGCGCCGCTCGTATTGGGCAGGAGGAGATACTTTTTCGGGTCTATAAAATCGAGGATGTCGGCAAAGCGATCTCCCTTCCCCGAGAGGTCGGCGCGGCGCAGTGCGACGGTGACGATCTCGGTGCCGCTCTCGGCGAGCGCGCCCGCCATTGCGACGTTGGAGGAGAATTTCCCCGTGCCGAGCAAAAGGCGCGAGGCGAATGAGCGACCAGCGATGATGAGTGGTTCCGTAGGCATAAAAAGGCGCGGACTATACGAGGCAGCAGCGACGGCGCAAGCGGCGGGAGGGGCGCGGTATGATACCGCCGAATCTCAGCACTCGGGCGGCTCCTCGCCACGCGCGCGGAACCATTCGCGGAGGAAATAAAGATCGGGCGCATCCTTCTCGCGGTGGGTGTTCTTTTTCATCCGCCAGAGCAGGCGGGGCGAGGCAAAGGGGATGGGGACGCCGTCTATGACGACAACGACGACATCCGCCGCCGCCTCCGCATATTCGATGGAGCACGCGGCCTTCATCAAATCTACGACGAAATCATCCATCACTCTCACCACTCCGTATTCGGAGACTTCACCAGCGTTCATTTCGCGGATCGCCTTGTCGGGAAGCGTATCGAGTGCGGCCCTCACGAGCGCCTCGTTTTCCAATGAGGTATCAATGAGCAAATCCACATCCATCGTGCGCCGATTGTAGCCCGCTGCGCTGATCGCAAATCCTCCAATGACAACGTAACGCGCCTGTCGTGCGTTTAATTCACGGCAAAGATCTGCGAGATCTTTTGGGGTGGGCTCGCGGCAGTATTCTACCTCGGCTGTGTCATCTGGTTCATCCACCATGCGTCTGCCTCTTCATATGTTTTGAAACGATAAACTCCCGGTCTGGCTTTCGGAAATTTAAACACAGCCGCCCATGCTCGTGATGCTTCTTTCTGCCCAGCACTGCACAGAAGAGCCGCAGGTGGCTTCCGCCGCCCCACGGTCTTTCCGACTGGGTCTTGCATATTGATGATGGGTTCCATTTCCGTGCGGTGAAACTACGCGCAGTATTTGTGACTGGCAACGGCGAAGCGAGCACTCACCAGCGCGCCCACGCGCGGGAAAAATTAATGATGGTTGATTGTTGATGGTTGATTGGCGCGCAGCGCCTTCGTTCCCATCAACCATCAACCATCATCCATCAACCCGCCGCCCTGCCCGCCGCCAGCCGATTGATCTGCGCAGCGGCGTAGGCGGCTCCGAAGCCGTTGTCTATATTCACCACAGTCACGCCGCTGCCGCAGGAATTGAGCATCCCGAGCAGCGCGGCGAGCCCGCCGAAGTTCGCGCCGTAGCCGATGCTGGTGGGGACGGCGATGACGGGCTTGCTGACCATCCCGGCGACGGCGCTTGGCAACGCACCCTCCATCCCGGCGACGACGACGATGACGTTGGCCGCTTCGATTTCGTCGCGCACGGCGAGCAGCCGGTGGATGCCAGCGACGCCGAGATCGGCGTAGCGGGCGACTCGGTTGCCAAACGTCTCCAGCGTCACCGCCGCCTCCTCCGCCACGGGCAGATCACTCGTGCCCGCGCAGACGACCGCGATGGTGCCAGGGAGCTTCTGGAAAGCGGGGCGCTCCACGGTGATACACCGTGCAAGCGTGTGCCAGCGGGCCTCGGGGAAGTGCGCGGCGACACTGCGCCACTGCTCCTCGGTGGCGCGACTGACGAGCAGGACGGGCTCCGTTTTCAGCAACTCTACGGCGATGCCAGCGACTTGCGCGGGCGTTTTCCCCTGCCCGTAAATGACCTCCGCGAAGCCGCACCGGCGGCGGCGATCTGTATCCACT
Source organism: Verrucomicrobiaceae bacterium (assembly GCA_043757005.1). GTDB lineage: Bacteria > Verrucomicrobiota > Verrucomicrobiia > Chthoniobacterales > Chthoniobacteraceae > SXWH01. The sequence goes on along the minus strand of JAYVQK010000208.1, from coordinate 2,172 downwards.
CGCGCGTAGCCGAGGTCGGTGAATCCGTCGTTCATTTAGCCCTTCGGCAGCGTGGCGGCATCCTGCGCGAGGGGCAGGCGCAGGGGGTTCATGTTGCTTTTGAAAAAGCCGAGGCGGGTGAAAAATTCGTGCCCTTCTTCGTTGATGCGGTCGGTGAGGAGTGTGACGCGGAGGAACTCTTTTCGCCGCGCATATTCCATCGCGTGTTTCAGAATCTGAGTGCCCACGCCGCGCCCACGGAATTCGTGGTGGACGATGACATCTTCCAACAACACGACGAAGCCGCCCTCGGCGGTGGAGATGGTGAAGAGAAGATTTACCATGCCGATGATGCGCTCATTCCAGCGATAGACAAAGATGCGCCCCCGGCTGGGCTGCTCTAGGATGAGCTGGAGCCCGCGCTCTTGCTTGGCGCGATCGGGGACGAAGTCGCCCTCGTGGCTAAAGAGGTCGTAAAGCAGATCCACCATTTGAGGGAGATCTTCCATGGTGGCTTGCTCGATGATGGCTTCGTTCATTTCGGACATGGCGGCCTCTTTCGCAGAGCGCGCAGCGCGGCGCAAGGCGGGAGATTGCGCGCGGGGCTTGTCAGATGGTTTTTAGCTGTCTAGCGTCCGCGCTCTTTCTTATGAGCCGACCACCATCCAAGTATCCTGAAAACCTCCATCGCCACTGGTCTAAAAACGTCACTGACGGCCCCGAACGGGCTGCCAGTCGGGCCATGCTGCACGCGGTCGGGTTTGCGCGGGAGGATTTTAAAAAGAGCCAAGTCGGCATCGCGAGCACTTGGAGCATGGTCACGCCGTGCAATATGCACATTGACGGGCTCGCACGGCAGGCCGAGGCGGGGGTGAATGCAGTCGGCGGCAAGGGCGTCATTTTCGGCACAATCACGATTTCCGACGGCATCAGCATGGGCACCGAGGGGATGAAATACTCGCTCGTCTCGCGCGATGTCATCGCCGACAGCATCGAGACCGTGATGGGCTGCGAGCAGTTCGACGGCCTCGTGGCCATCGGCGGTTGCGATAAGAATATGCCCGGCTGCCTCATGGCCATGGCGCGGCTGGATCGCCCTGCGGTCTTCGTCTATGGCGGCACCATTTTGCCCGGCTGCATCACCGGCATCCTCGCGGATCGGCGGCTCAATAAAGAGCGCGCCGCGCTGCTCGCCGACAAGCCACTGGACATCGTCTCGTGCTTCGAGGCCGTGGGCCAATTCGCAGCGGGCAAGCTCGACGAACGCGAACTCGCACTGATCGAAGAAAACGCAATCCCCGGCGCAGGCTCCTGCGGCGGGATGTATACGGCCAACACAATGGCCAGCGCCATCGAGGCGCTCGGGATGTCGCTGCCCAACAGCGCCGCGCAGAACGCGACGAGCAAAGAAAAAGCCGCCGACGCGCGCGCCGCTGGCGTGGCCGTGGTGGAGCTGATAAAGCGCGGGCTGCGGCCCAGCGACATCCTCTCGCGGGAGGCGTTTGAGAATGCCATCACCGTCGTCATCGCTCTCGGCGGCTCCACGAATGCGGTGCTGCATTTACTCGCCATGGCACACTCGGCGGGTGTGAAACTGGCGCTGGATGACTTCACAAAAATCGGCAAGCGCGTGCCAGTGCTGGCAGATCTGAAACCGAGCGGGCGCTTCCTCATGTCCGAGCTGGTCGCCATCGGCGGGCAGACTCCGCTGATGAAGATGCTGCTCGAAGAAAAGCTGCTCCACGGCGGCTGCATGACGGTGACGGGCAAGACGCTGGCCGATAATCTCAAGCGCCAAAAGTCGTATCCGAAAGGCCAGGAAATCATCCGGCCATTCAGCAACCCGATCAAAAAAGACAGCCACCTCGTCGTGCTCTACGGCAACCTCGCGCCCGGCGGCGCAGTGGCAAAAATCTCCGGCAAAGAAGGGCTCACCTTCTCCGGCAAGGCCATCGTTTTTGACAACGAACAATCCGCGCTCACCGCCATCCTCAATGGCTCGGTGAAGAAAGGCCACGTCATTGTCATCCGCCACGAAGGCCCAGTGGGTGGCCCTGGGATGCGCGAGATGCTCAGTCCCACCAGCGCCGTGATGGGCAAGGGTCTCGGCAAAGATGTCGCGCTGATTACCGATGGGCGGTTCAGCGGCGGCTCGCACGGCTTCGTCGTCGGCCACGTCACGCCCGAAGCCTA
>JAYVQK010000207.1:0-5447 GCA_043757005.1 Verrucomicrobiaceae bacterium | reverse complement strand
TGACGGGGGAAGGTGGGCACCTCACGCAGCTCGGGCTGGCTTCGCTGGATGTGGGGAGCGTGCGGGTGGTGTATAAGGAGCCGACGCTTTTTGTGCAGGAGGTGAAGCTGCGGCAGGACGGTGGGGAGCTGGCGATCTCGGGTGAAATAAACCGCAAGGAGAAGGCGGATCTGCTCTGCACGCTGAGTAGGATCAATGTGACGCCGTATCTCCCGGATGATTGGCGGGCGCGGTTGCACGGGCGGCTGGGGGGGGAGGCGCGGGTGGTCTTTTCTTTTACGGAAAATACGTCGGTGGTGAGTGGGCATTTGGATTTAAAGGATGCGCAACTGGAGGCGCTGCCGATGCTGGCGAAGATCGCGGAGTTCACGAAGACGGATCAATTTCGCCGCCTCCAGCTCGATCAATTGCGCACGGACTTCCGGTATGAGGGAGGGGTGCTGCGGTTGACGAATTTCACGCTGGAGACGAAGCAGCTCATCAAGATCACGGGCCAGCTCACGCGGACGGGGGATCAGCTCGATGGGGTGTTTGAAATCGGAATCACCCCCGGCCCGCTGCAATACATCCCGGGCTCGCAGGCCAAGGTCTTCACCACGCTGCGCGACGGCTACGCATGGGCTCCGCTGCATCTCACGGGCACGACTGCCGCCCCGCGCGAAGATCTCTCGGCGCGCCTCGCCAGCGCCGCCGGGCAAGCGGTGGTGGAGGGGCTGGAAAATACGGCAACGAAGGCGGCTGGCTCTGCGGTGGATACGGCGAAGAAGGGGGCGAGTGGGGTTTTGGATCTGCTGTTTGGGAGGTAGCTAGACTGCTGCGCCGCTCCATTTGAGCTTTTGCCGGAGGACTTCGTAGAAGGTGACTCCGGGGAGCATGGCGAGGGGGAGGGGGAGGGGGGCTGTGGTGATGCGGAGGGTGTCGCCGGCGGAGAGGTGGCGGGAGGTCTGCCCGTCGAGGGTGAGGTAGATGCTGTCGCCGCGATCGGCGGGCTGGATGATGATGGGGCTGCTGTCGTTGACGATGACGGCGCGGTTGGTGAGGACGTGGGGGCAGATGGGGTTCACGACGAAGACGCCGCTGTCTGGGGCGAGAATGGGGCCGCCTGCGCTGAGGCTGTAGGCGGTGCTGCCGGTGGGGGTGGCGATGATGAGGCCGTCGGCGTTGTATTCGGTGAGGTCGGCGGTGCCGATGCGGACGTGGAGGCGGATGAGGCGGGAGAGTTCGCCACGGCTGATGACGGCGTCGTTGAGGGCGCATTGGCTGGCGATGACTTCGCCGTGGCGGATGGTTTCTATTTTTAAAAGGGTGCGCGGACTCAGCTCGTAATCGTGGGTGACGATGGCGGCGACGGCGCGCGGGGCGTCGGCGGCGCTGACGGTGGTGAGGAAGCCGAGGGTGCCGAGATTGATGCCAAAAAGCGGGCAGAGGGTGTCGTCGAAAGCGTGGAGGATTTGGAGCATCGTGCCGTCGCCGCCGAGGACGATGATGAGCTCGGAACGCTCGGCGAGCTGGGCGATGGTGAGTGTGCTTTTTTCGCCAATGAGCGCGGCGGTGGCGTGGTCGTAGTGGACGGTGAGGCCGTGCAGCGCCAGCTCGCGAGCAAGGGTGAGTGTGAGTCCGCGAGCGGCGGGCTTGGTGGTGTTGGCGATTAAACCGAGACGGCGCGCAGGCATGAGAGGTATTCTTTATTGCCCTCGCCGCCGAGGATGGGGGACTCGATGCAGCCGCACCAGGAGAGGCGCAGGCCGCTGGCGGAGGCGGGCATTTTACTAACGAAATCCTGCATCCTCTCGACGACGGCGGTGTGGAGGGCGGGGTCTTTTACGATGCCGCCCCGTCCGACTTCTTCGCGGCGGAGTTCGAACTGGGGCTTGATGAGTGGGATGATCACGCCGCCAGCGGTAAGCAGTCCGAGAGCGGGGGGCAAGATGAGTCGGAGGGAAATAAAGGAGACGTCGGCGACGATGAGCGCGATGGGATCGGGGATGTCGGCGGCGGTGAGGAAGCGGGCGTTGAGTTTCTCGCGGACGACGACGCGTTTGTCGGTGCGGATGCGCCAGTCGAGCTGGCTGTGGCCTACGTCTATGGCCCACACTTTCTCTGCGCCGTGCTGGAGGAGGCAATCGGTGAAGCCGCCGGTGCTCGCTCCGATGTCGAGGCAGGTGAGTCCGGCGGGGCTGACGCCGAAGTGGGTGAGTGCGCCCTCCAGTTTGTGCCCGCCGCGCCCGACGTAGCGGTCCGGGGTGGCGAGGGTGATGAGGGCATCGAGGGGGAAGGTGGAGCTGGCTTTGTCGGCGACGTTTTCGCCCACGCGGACTTGCCCGGCCATGATGGCGCGGCGGGCTTTTTCCCGGCTCTCGAAGAGGGCGCGTGAGACGAGGAGGAGGTCGAGCCGGAGACGTTCAGCCACGGGCTAGGCGCGCAGGGCGGTGATGGCGGCGGTCATATCGGCTGCGCCGAAAACGCTGCTGCCCGCGACGAGGGTATCCGCGCCCGCCGCTGTGCTGATGAGGCCGGTGGCGGCGTGGATGCCGCCGTCCACTTGGATGCGGTAGCCGAGCGTGTGTGCTGTGCGGTGGTCGCGGAGGGCGCTCACTTTGGGCATCATCTCGGCCATGAAAGGTTGTCCGCCAAAGCCGGGCTCGACGGTCATCACGAGGGCGAGATCCACTTTATCCAAGTAGGGCAGCATCGCGGTGAAAGGCGTGCCGGGTTTCAGCGAAATGCCCGCGCCGATGCCCGCTGCGCGGATGGCGGCGAGCGTGGCGGCGACGTCGCAATCGGCTTCGACGTGGATGGTGATGTAGCGCGCGATTTTCGCGAAGCGCTGCCAGTAGGAGTCGGGGCGCGTAATCATGAGATGCACGTCGAGCGGCACCGTGGCGACCTTTGCCACGCAGTCGCAGAAGGCGGGGCCGAAGGAGATATTCTGCACGAGGTGGCCATCCATCACATCGAGGTGGAGCCAGTCCGCGCCCGCTGCCTCTACGGCGCGGATGTGCTCGTGCAGGCGGCCCCAATCGGCGGCGAGGACAGATGGTGCGATGATCAAAGGATGCGACATATTCGCGGGAGCAAAGCCGCTCGCAGGCGTCGGCGCAATGCTGGAGGGCGCGCACGAAGAGGTTGCGCTGCACTCTGCGCGCGGCTTGCATGGTGGTGAATTTTTTCACCCAAACAAATATGCGAACCATCATCCTATCTCTACTCCTCGCCACCGCCGCCTTTGCGCAGACACCGACGCCTGCGCCCACCGCCGCTCCCGTGCAGACGAATCGCCCGATCTGGCGCTGCACGACGCCGGGCGGCGTGTATGAAGTCGTCGCCGGAGCGATGCTGAGCGTGAGCAGCCACGAGTATATCGTGGATGGTGCCGCGCGCGTGACGGAGGTGAATGTGGATACTGCGGGGCAAATGGCCGTGCGCTTTTATTACATGGAGCCTGCTGTGACGAGTGGCCCGAGTGGCATCGGCGCGGCGACGCTCGGAAAAGTGCAGAGTCTCGTGACGGAAGCCGCCGAACGTAGTGGCACAGATGCTTGGAAGAAGGTGGCGAAAAGCTACCCGCTCACCACACACGCTCGCACGGTGGAGTATCGCCTCGTGAGCAAAGAGGGCCTCAATAAAATCCTCGCGAGTGCCTCGAAAGTCCTGCGCACCGGGCGTGGCGAGGAAGTCTCGGTGACGGAGTAGGGGGGGCATTGCGTAGAAGCGACGCCCTCGTCGCTTTGGGACGCCCCCGTCCGCAGCGTGTGCAAAGAGTGCGCTGATGCGCTTCTACACCGGCTAGATGCCTGCGTCACGATGCGGACGGGGCGTCCAAAAGCGACGGGGCGTCGCTTCTACAAAACAAATTGCGGGTGCTCGAGGATGGTGCGGCTAAAGGCGGGCTGCACTTCTGCGGGGATTTCGCTGGGGAATTGCGCGCCGGAGCGGCCCCATTTTTCCAGCCACTCGGTGGCGAGGAGGTCGTGGCGTGTGGGCATCGCGGCGGGGGTGAGGGCGATGGTAGTCTCGCTTTTTGCGCCAGCACTGCGCCCGTGCGCGACGTAGAAGCCGGCGGCGAGCATGGCGGCGCGTTTCGCGGTGGAGCAGGAGTAGGTGAAGAGCTCGGCGGCGCGGCCCCGGCACACAGCGAAGATGCGGCGGAAGGTAGTGAGCGTCCACTGGTCGGCGTCGGTTTTGCTGGAGAACATATCGAAGAAAATCACGTCCGGTGTGGCGGGGGCGGCGTCCATCGTGGTGAGGAAGTCGCCGCGCAGCAGCGTCCAGCTCAAGCCTTCGTGCTGGCGGGATTGCCAGTGGCCGTCCTTCACAATGCCCGCTGGCCCGGCGTGGTGGAGGTAGGGGAAGCGATCGCTGTGGCGGAGTGCGAGCAGGAGCGAGTCGAGGTCGTTTTCAAAGCTGATAATCCGCATGGGGCGCACGGGGCCGGCTGCGGCGGCGGCTTCGTAGCAGGCGATGGCGGCCATGGCGTTCGCGGCTGCGCCGAGGCCGACATCCCACACGACGAGCTCATTTCCTAAATCGCGCACGCGCTCGGCGAGGTGGGATTGCTCGACGTAGAGGCCGCGCGCTTCCTCGATGGGCGGGGTGCGCGAGTGCATGATCTCGCCGCTGGAGATTTGCCGGATGTTGGCAAAGCCTTCGCGGGCGGTGTGGACTTCGTAGTCGCCGAGGTGGAGCGGTCTGCCGCGCTTTTGCTTTTGGATGACGCTCGGGTGATCGAGGTCTGGCTCTTGCAGGAAGGCGCGCTTTTCCTCGTAGAGCGTGAGGAAGCGATCCTCTAAAATGCTCTGACGGATTTCCCGCATGAGCTGGTGGTAAAAGTAGAGATTGTGCTGCCCGAGGAGTTGCCAGCCGAGCGTCTCGCCTGTCTTCGATAAATGATGGAGGTAAGCGCGGGAGTAGCGCGCGCAGGTCGGGCACGCACAAGTCGGGTCGAGCGGCTCTTCGGAAAACTTGTGCACGCTGCGCCGCATTTGCAGCAGCCCGCGCGAGGTATAGATGCTGCCGCGCTGGGCGAGCTGCGTGGGGATGATGCAGTCGAACATATCTACCCCGCGATGCACGGCCTCCAGCACGTCGAGCGGAGTGCCCACGCCCATGAGGTAGCGCGGGCGGTCGTGCGGGAGGAGTTGCGCGGTGAATTCACACAAGTCTTCGCGCTCGTGTTTGCTCTCGCCCACCGCGAGCCCGCCGATGGCGAATCCATCGAACGGCATCTCCGCGAGCGTCAGCGCGCTCTCGCGACGTAGCTCTTTGAAAAGCGCGCCTTGCACGATGGCGAACATGGACTGCGGCGAATCCCCCCGCGCCGCGAGACTCCGCGCGGCCCAGCGATGCGTGATGCCGAGCGCAGCGCGTGCAGCTTCCTCCGGCGCAGTCGAGGGGATGCACTGATCTAGCACCATCATGATGTCGCTGCCGATGGCCACCTGCGTCTC
>JAYVQK010000206.1:0-5481 GCA_043757005.1 Verrucomicrobiaceae bacterium | reverse complement strand
GCTTCAAACTCGGAACTGCGAACTGCGAAGTTTACAGAGGTTCCTTTATAAAAAGTGGTCTCAAAGGAGGGCGGAATGGTTGCCTCCCTTTTTTCATTCTACCCTCGCAATAAGTTGCCCGTTATTTCCTGAAATATCCGGTGGCGAGCACTCGCTTTGCTAGGTCATTGACCGCACTCACCGTGCGGCTCACTTTCTCCAACCACTTTTCACTTTCAGTTTCGCTTCATGCCACAAATTCGCGTCTTACTCGGCTTTCAACAAGGTCAGGTCTATTGCCTCACGGAAGGCCCAGTCGTGATCGGACGAGACCCTAAGAGCGACATCATGCTCCACCCCGAGAGCGCCGCCTCCCGCCGCCACGCCGAGGTCTATGCCAAAAACGGCGGCTGGAGCGTGCGCGACCTCGGCAGCGTGAACGGCACCGCCCTGAATGGTCGCCTCGCCAGCGACGAACTCCTCGGCGACAAAGATGAAATCGTGATTGGCGACAACGTCTTCGTCTTTGAAGACACCGACCCGCTCGTGGCGGAAACGGAAGCCTGGGCCTCGCGCGCCGTGCCCACCGAATCGCGTAGCGTGCAAAACCGCCCCGATGCACAGATGCTCGTGCATACCATGGCCGCGCGGATGAAATGGATCGAAACGCGAGTGGGCCGCGCAGACATCGTGCGCGCCGCCCTCACCGCCCTCATCAGCCGCAGCCACATCCTCCTCGTCGGAGGTGCGCCCGCCGAGTTTGTGCGGAAAATTGCGGGCGTTTTGGATTTAAAATTCAACCGCATCCACCTCACCGCGAACTCCGAGCCCAGCCACCTCATCGGAGGAGCCACGATGAAATTGGACGACTCCACCGGCAAACAAGAATACCAATTCATCGAAGGCCCCATCTTTACCCAAATCCTCCAAGCCGACGAAATCAACCGCGCGCAACCCAAGACCCAAACCATCGTCTTTGACGCCATGCACGACCACTGCGTGAACGCCTCCGGGCAGAACTTTTCGCTCGACGAGCCGTTCTTCGTCGTCGCCACGCAAAACACCACCGCGCTCGGCGACGAAAACTCACTCTCCCCCGATCAGCTCGCCCGCTTCCTCCTCAGCGTAGAAGTGCCACACCCCTCCGCGCGCTCCGCCGAAAGCGCCGTGCGCGCCGCCATCCCACTCGGGCAAATGATGACCGCCAGAGACATCCTTTCCCTACAAAACATCATCCACGATTTGACGATCAGCGACCACGTGATGAAATACGCCGTCCACCTCGTGCGCGCCACGCGCCCTACGGACGGGATTGCGCCGGACTTCGTCAAAAAATACATCCACACCGGAGCCCACCCCCAAGCCGCCCATCGCATCCTCCTCGCCGCCAAATCCCACGCCGTCCTCGCCGGGCACCTCCTCGTGACGACCGAAGACATCCGCCGCGTAGCGAGTGCAGTCCTGCGGCATCGCATCTTTATGAGCCCTGCGGCCCACACGGAAAAAGTGAGTGTGGACAAGATTTTGCAAAAAATAATCCAAACCGTAGCCGAGCCGAGCGAGAGGGACTAATAGCCCGCGCGCCTCCAAAATCAGAGGCTACTTTTCCACCCGCTTGTCGTGCTCGATGAGTGCGTAGGCGTTGTGATTGTGGATGCTCTCGTAGTTTTCCGCCTCCACGCGATACCACACGATATTGCGTTCGGCGTTACTGCGGGCGGCGATATTGCGCACGAGGTCTTCGACGAAAACGGGGTTATCATACGCGCGCTCGGTCACGGCTTTTTCGTCCGGGCGCTTTAGCAGGCTGTAAAGCTCACAGCTCGCGCTGGCCTCCACGAGGGCGATGAGATCCTCCACCCACAGAGCTTTTTTAAAACGGATGCTGTAGGTGACTTGCCCGCGCTGATTGTGCGCGCCGCGCTCCGAGATGGCCTTGCTGCACGGGCACAGCGTCGTCACCGGCACGATCACCGTCACGATGAAGTCCACACCCGCCGCATCCAGCGTCGCGTCGAAGCGCACTTGGTAATCCATCAGCCCCGCCGCGCCAGTGGCGGGCGCTTTCTTCTCCAGGAAAAACGGGAAGTCGAAGGTGACGTGCGCCTTCTCCGAGTGCAGGCGCTCGGTCAGCGCGCGGAGCATCGTGGGCACCGCATCCACGTGCAACTCGGGGCCGTGAGCATTGAGCACTTCCACAAAGCGGCTCATGTGAGTGCCCTTGAATTGATGCGGCAAATCCACCGTCAGCGCCGCCGTCGCCACCGTGTGCTGGAGCGTGCGCGCCTTGTCCCGCACCTGCATCGGGTAACGCAGCCCGCGCACCCCCACACGATCAATCGCGATGCCGCGCCGGTCGCGCTGGCTCTGTGTGTCCTGCAATTTCTGAATGTCCTCCATGCTCGCCAATGGGCCGGATATTCCCCCGCTTGTCGAGCACACGCCTCGGCTACCGCGCCACCACGCGCAAATGTTTGACCTCGTCATCACCGGCCTGGAGCTTTCGCGCAAATGCTCCACCGCCGCCCGCGAAAACGGCTTCCGCGAAATGCTGCTCAAACCCTACCATATCCAAGAACTCAGCAGCACCGTGCGGCGGGTTTTGGACAAGGCGTAAAGGCCCACGCAAATTTCGCTTGGCGAGCGCCCTCTGCTTTCCCATCTCTAGCGCGTGGCTTTCACCGCAGACGAAGCATTTAAACTCCTCCAGCGCGCCGATACCAATGATCGGCTCGCACACGCCTACCTGCTCACCGGGCCGAAGGGCAGTGGCACGCGCGAGCTGGGCATCCGCCTCGCGGGCCTCCTCGTAGGCCAGCCCGTAGAGCCGCTCAAACACGTGGACGTGCATACCGCCGAGCCAGAGTCGAAGTCGCGCCGCATCGTCATCGAACAGATGCGGACGATGGAGCAATCCCTCCAGATGCGTTCGGCGCGCGGAGGGCGGAAAGTGGGCATCATCTTCGACGCCGACCGGCTCCAGGAGCAGGCGGCAAATGCCTTCCTCAAGACACTCGAAGAACCCCCTCCCAACAGCCACCTCATCCTCGTCAGCTCACTGCCAGATCAGCTCCTCACCACCATCCTTTCCCGCTGCATCGAGATCGCGCTGCGCCCCACCGAGCGTCGCGAACCCAGTGCCCGTCAGCTCCAGCTCCTCGGCGTGCTCCGCGATTTTGCAAAGCTCCCGCGCCCACTCCTCCCGCAGACGCTCATGCTCGTGCAAGATTTCCGGGCGCTCCTTGCTGGCGCAAAAGAGACCATCGCCGACGAGACCACCGCCGCTTTTAAAGCCGAGGAAAAACGCTACAAACAGACGAGCGGCGTCACCAGCGATTGGCTCGATGCACGCGAGGATTACTACAAAGCACTCACCGAAGCGCGCTACCGCAACGAGCGCTCAGGACTCATCGAAACGCTCGAACAATGGTGGGGCGACATCCTCCGCCAACAGCACGGCGCACCGCATCTCGATCACCCCACATTTTCCGCCGATACCGCCGCCGCAGCCCAGCGCGTGAGCACTCCAGAGGCGCTCCGCCGCTCCGCCGCACTCGTCGGCTTGCGGGAGAATTTTGGCCGCAACGTCCAAGAACAACTCGCCATCGAGGTCGCGTTCCTCGAAGCCTTTTCCTTATGAATATCCTCGCTGACGTCGCAGACATGGCTTCCTTTGGGTTCACGCTTCTCTTCGCCATCTGCCTACCCGCCATCGGTATCATCGTCAGCGCCGTCTCGCTGGAAAAGCGCGGGCTCAATCCCAAAGCCGCCTTCTCCATCACACTCTTTTTCGTCGCCTTCCTTCTCTCAGGAATTACCGCCGCCATGTCGGATAAAGAAGCCATCACCTCTCTCCACCGCTTCTACTGCCTCACCGCCGCCGTCGGCATCCACACCCTCAGCGCCCTGCTCGCCATTTGGGGCTTCGGCGAGATTCGCACCCGCCGCAAATGGAACCACGGTCGCCAGCGTAGCTTCTGGTGTTTTTGGGCAAACATAATCTTCATCGTCATCCTCTCCGCATGGTTCTACCTGCAAGTGAACGCACCCCTGCGGCATCAGCTTTTTGATTAAACCCGAGTGCTGCGGGTGGTGAGGCTTGGATGGTTTTGGTGGATGGTGCAGCGTCTGCGGCGGGCTGAACTTCGAACTTCGAACCTTGTTGCTTCGAGAGCGCCGTTCGGAGTTCGGAGTTCGAAGTTCAGAGTTCAGAGTTCAGCCCGCCGCAGGCGCTCCTATTTCCCTCTCTTCCCAAATCGGAAAAAGCTCTCTGCCACCGCCTCCGTGTGGGCGGCAAATTCCTCCAGCGACACCCCGCGCAGCCGGGCGATGTGCTCGGCGGTAAGGCGCGTGTAGGCGGGTTCGCACGGCTTGCCGCGATGGGGCACGGGCGAGAGGAATGGGGCATCCGTCTCGACCATCAGCTCCGGCACCGTGGCGGCGCTGGCTTGCGCTTCGGGTGCGTTTTTAAAAGTGACGATGCCCGTGAAGCTCACGAGGTGCCCGAGCGCCCGCACCTCGGCGGCGTGGGCGGGGGATTTGCCAAAGCAGTGGAAGACGCCGCGCACGCGACCGGTGAACTCCCGGAGCACCTCCAGCGTGGCCTCCCACGCGCTGCGCTCGTGGATGACCACGGGCAGCCCCAGCTCCTCCGCAAGCGCGAGCTGCGCTCGAAAGGCGGTGGCCTGTATCCTTTTCGAGCGCGCATCCGCAGCCTCCGCCAGCGCTGGCGCGAGCTCACGCCCTGGGAGGTGGAAGTAATCTACGCCTGTCTCGCCAATCGCTACCACGCGCGGATGCGCCGCGAGCGCGCGCAGCTCGGGCAGGAAATCTTCGCCTGCTTCCGTCGCACTATTCGGATGGATGCCCACCGCCGCCCACACCTGCGGGAACCGCTCCGCCAGTGCCACCGCCCGCCGCGAGCCCTCCAGCGAAGTGCCGATAGTGACGATCCGCCCCACGCCCGCCGTCTCGGCACGGGCGACGACGCCCTCCACATCGGCGGCGAGTTGCGGGAAATCCAAGTGCGCATGAGTATCCGTAAGCATCCCTCCTTTCCTCGCGAGCGCGCCGCATTTGTCCAATGGAAAAGTGTGACTACGAAGAGCGCAAAGGACAGCTGTGCATGGTTGTTCTTCGCGCTCTTTGCGCTCTTCGTAGTCACCTCTTCGTGGCGTTTGCAGAATAATTACCGCCCGGATGCAAAAAACAGTTGCCTCCACAACCGCTGGCAACTAAGACTCCCGCCCCTCTTTTAGGAGTCTTAGCTCAATTGGTTAGAGCGCCGCCCTGTCACGGCGGAGGTTGCGGGTTCAAATCCCGTAGACTCCGCCACTCTTCATTCGAGAGTGGCTTTTGTGAAATCCCGACACCGCTTGTTTTTAAAGCGGGGTCTCGTTCGTCCTAAAGATAGTCGCGGACGACTAACGCCCCTCGTTTTTCCGCCGCACGACGACTTTGCGGCGGGGGCGCTCGTCGCGCTGGGGCGCTGGCGCGGTGCGG
>JAYVQK010000205.1:0-5521 GCA_043757005.1 Verrucomicrobiaceae bacterium | reverse complement strand
GGAGGCGCGGATCACTCGGGTGAATAAGACGGAGTTGGCGCTGCTGGGCTATTCGGCGGAGGAGATGGTGGGGAAGCCGGTGTGGCATTTCGTGGTGGAGGGTGGCTGGAGGCCGCTGATCGCGCGGCGGCTCTCGGGGCAGGAGGAATCCGATGAGGCATACCAGCGCACGTTTCGCCGGAAGGATGGTGCGTTGATCCCGGCGCTGATCCGGGACCGCGTGATCCGCGATAGCTCGGGGATCATCACGGGGCTGCGTTCGACGATGCAGGACATCAGTGAGCTGAAGCGCACGGAGGCGGAGCTGAGGACGGCGGAGGAGAATTACCGGAACATTTTCGTGAACGCGATTGAGGGCATTTTCCAGACGACACGAGAGGGCCGATACATCACACTGAATCCTGCGCTGGCGGTGATTCACGGCTATTCTGACCCGAAGGAAATGATGCGCGAGGTGAGCGAGATCGGGCGGCAAATCTATGTGGACCCGGCGCGGCGTGCGGAGTTTTGCAGCGCGCTGGAGGAGATGGGCGAGGTGGGGAAATTTGAGTCGCAGGTGTATCGGCGAGATGGCTCGGTGATTTGGATTTCCGAGCACGCTCGGGCGGTGCGTGGGGAGAATAATAAGGTGTTGTATTACGAGGGTGCGGTGGAGGACATCACGACTCGCAAGCGCGCGGAGCAGGCGATGGCGGAGGCGCGCGATGCGGCGCTGGAGTCGGCGCGGGTGAAGACGGAATTCCTCGCGAATATGAGCCATGAAATCCGCACGCCGATGAATGGCATCATCGGCATGGCGGGGCTGCTTTTTGATACGGAGCTGACGGCGCGGCAGCGGGACTTCACGCAGACTATCGAGCAGAGCGCGGAGGCGTTGCTGAAGATCATCAATGACATCCTGGACTTCTCGAAGATCGAAGCGGGGATGTTGCTGTTTGAGGAGATTGATTTCAACGTGCGGGAAGTGTTGGAGAGTGTGATGGATCTTTTCGCGGGACGCGCTTTGGCAAAGGGAATCGCATTGGGCACACTGGTAAATCTGGACGTGCCGACCTCGCTGCGTGGCGACCCAGGGCGCATCCGGCAGGTGCTCACGAATCTCGTGGGGAACGCGTTGAAATTTACGGAAAAGGGAGAGGTCTTTGTGTCGGTAGAACTGGGCAGCGATGCGGAGGAATCCGCGCAGCTCCGAGTGAGCGTGAGCGATACGGGCATCGGCATCACGCAGGAGGCGCGGGCAAAACTTTTCCAAGCTTTTGTGCAGGCGGATGGCTCGACGACGCGCAAGTATGGAGGCACTGGGCTCGGGCTGGCGATCAGTCGCCGACTGGTGGGGCAGATGGATGGCGAGATCGGCATTCACAGTGAATATGGTAAGGGCTCGACGTTTTGGTTCACGGCGAGTCTAAAAAAGCAGCCAGTGGCGGAGGAGGAATTTGCGGAGGTGGGCTTTGGGAAATGCAGGGCGCTCGTCGTGGATGCGCACGTGGGCACGCACCGCACGCTCCAGCATCTACTCGGCGGGTGGGGGATGGAGGTCGTCTCGGCGTGCAGCGGCGAAGAGGCTCTGAGCTTGGTTCGGGAGCTGAAGGTGGATGTGGCGTTGGTAAATCACACGCTGCCGGATGGCGACGGCGTGGCTTTCCTCGCGCGGCTAAAAGAGCAGTCAGCTTTTGCAAAGGTGCCTGGCATTTTACTCACGGAGATAGATCGCGCGGAGAAGACGGATGGAATGGGAGAGGGCATCGTAGCGGCACAGCTCACGAAGCCGCTGAAGATGCTGCCGATCCGCGAGTGTTTAAAAATGTTGCTGCTCGGGGTGCCGCAATCGCTTGCGAAAATGCTGGAGTCGAAATCGCCGCCGAGTAGGCCAGCGGTGCAGAAATCCGGCCTGCGAATCCTCTTGGCGGAGGACAGTCCGGTGAACCAAAAGGTCGTGCTCTACCAACTCCAGAAGCTCGGCTACATGGCGGATTTGGTGGGGGATGGGCAGGCGGTGCTCGTGGCGGTTTCTCGGACGAGTTACGACGTGATTTTGATGGATTGCCAGATGCCGTTGCTGGATGGCTACGAGACTTCGAAGCGGCTCCGTGGCATGAGTCTGGAAAAGCGCCCGTGGATCATCGCGATGACGGCGCACTCGATGGAGGGCGACCGCGAACGCTGTCTGGCAGTGGGGATGGACGACTACCTGAGCAAGCCGCTGCGGGTGGAGACGCTGGCTGAGGGACTGAGCCGATTCGTGGGCGGGCAGAGTCATTTGGAGGGCAATGCTAGGGTCGTCGCGCTTGATGTGCTCGATGCAAAAGCGATCGCGGGCTTTCGCGAAATGGAAGCGGAGAGTGGGCAAAGTATCCTCGCCGGGTTGATCGAAATTTTCCTCTCCTCCACGCCTGCTTCTTTCCGCGAGTCGCGAGTCGCGCTGGAGGCGGGCGACCACGCGCGGCTAAACCAAGCGGCGCATTTGCTGAAAGGGAGCTGCGCGAACTTCGGCGCGGAGCGGATGCGCACGGCTTGCGAGCGGCTGGAGATGGCGGCGCGGGCTGGTGATTTAGCAAATGCTCCGGCGTTGCTGGATGCGGCGGAGCATGAATTTAGTGCTGTGCGTCTCGCGCTCGATAGCGAAATTTCCGTCTCACTTTCATGAAAATACTGATCGCCGAAGATGATCCTGTCTCCGCCAAGATACTCCAGTTCACGCTGGAGAATGCGGGCCATTCCGTGCTCGTCGCGGCTACAGGGCGTGAGGCTTGGGAGCTTTTCGATAAGGAGCCGGTGCGCGTCATCATCAGCGATTGGATGATGCCGGATATGGATGGGCTGGAGCTTTGCGCGAGGGTGCGTGGGCGCAAAAAGACGGACTATACTTACTTCATCCTGCTGACTGCTATTCACACGGGGCGGGAAAATTTACGCAAGGCGATGGATGCGGGCGTGGATGATTTTCTTACGAAGCCGCTGGATCGCGAGGCCGTCATTATGCGGCTGCGCGTGGCGGAGCGGATCATCGAATTCGGCACGCAAATCCGGCTGTTGAAGGAGCTCATCCCGATCTGTATGTATTGCAAAAAAATCCGCGATGATTCGAATTATTGGCAGGCGGTGGAGAGCTACATCGCGCACTACACGGGCAGTAGTTTCAGCCACGGCATCTGCCCGGATTGTTTTGGGAAACACATGAGGACGCTGCCCTCGGAGCACGACTGATTAGAGAAATAAGGTGACTACGAAGGGCGCGAAGGACGCGAAGTAGCGATACGTGGCGGTCTTTCCAGTCTGATCTTCGCGCCCTTCGTAGTCTCCTTTGTTTTTACACGATGAGCATGCAGTCGCCGTAGCTGAAGAAGCGATAGCGTTCGCGGATGGCTTCTTCGTAGGCGCGGAGGATGAAGTCGCGGCCCGCAAGGGCGCTGATGAGCATGAGGAGTGTGCTTTTGGGGAGGTGGAAATTGGTGAGCAGAACGTCCACGGCGCGCGGTTGGTAGGGCGGGTGGATAAAGATGTCGGTGCTGCCGGAGCAAGCGTGGAGGGGGCGTCCGAGCGTCTCCAGCACGCGGGCGCTGGTGGTGCCGACGGCGATGACGCGGGTGGCGGCGTTCACGGCGGCGGCGGTTTCTTTCGTCACGATGTAGCGTTCGGAGTGCATCCGGTGGGCGCTGAGATCATCCACTTGCACGGGGCGGAAAGTGCCGACGCCGACGTGCAGTGTGAGGAAGGCGTGGGGAACTTGCGCGAGGAGCTCGGGGGTGAAATGCAGGCCAGCAGTGGGGGCGGCGATGGCTCCGGCTTCGCGGGCGAAGACGGTCTGGTAGCGGGTGGCATCGGCGGCATCCGGGCGGCGGTCGAAGTAAGGGGGGAGGGGAAGTTCGCCGACGAGATCCAGATCCACGGCGCTCTGGAAGGCGATGATGCGTTCGCCGTCGGGCTCGATGCTGGTGACGGTGCCGCTGACTCCGCCGACGCTCACATTCGCGCCGAGGCGCATCCGGCGACCTGGCTTTACGAGGCATTTCCAAGTGTGTGCGCCGAGCATTTCGAGGAAGAGCAGCTCGACGTTGCCGCTGTCGCTAAAGGCGCGCGCGGGGATGACGCGGGTATCATTGAGCACGACGAGGTCGCCCGCGCGCAGATAGCCGGGGAAATCGCGGAAGGTGCTGTGCTCGATGCGTTGCTCGGCGCGGTGCAGCACCATCATGCGCGCTTCGTCGCGTCGCTCGCTGGGGCGGCGGGCGATCAGCTCGTCCGGCAGCGGGTAGTCGTAGTCGCGGGTGAGGAGGCTCAACCCTCGATGGTATTGATCTCCACGGGCTCGACTTGGACGCCGAGTTCTTCGAGCCACGCGATGGCGCGTTTGATTTCTTCGCGCTCGCCGGTGAACTCGAGCGAGACGAGGCCGATGTCGGCGTTCACGCTGGCTTGGCGGATGTTAAAGGTGACTTCAAATTTCTTCGCGAGTTCCCAGATCACCGGGCGGGTGATTTGAGTCGTGGGGAATGTGAGCCAAAGGCGGCGTGTGTCCATGTGCAGTGCAGTGTTGATGGTTGAATGTTGATGGTTGATGGTTGATGGAAGCGGCTCTGGCGTTGCTTGTGCGGGACAATCAACGATCAACCTTCATCCATCATCTCTGCCTTCTAGCCTCCCGCGAGGGCGGGCGTGATGCTGATTTCGTCGCGGTCGGTCACGGGCGTATTGATGCCGTCGAGGAAGCGGATGTCTTCGCCATTTACATGGACGAGGATGAAGCGGCGCACCTCGCCTGCTTCGTCAAAGAGGCGCTCTTTTACGCCGGGGAAAGCGGCTTCGAGATTGGCGAGGACTTCCGCGACGGTGCCCCCAGCGGCGCTGACCTCGGAGAGGTCGCTGGTGAGTTTGCGGAGCGGTGTTGGTATGAGGACAGATGGCATTTTTAAATAATTCGGACGGTTTGTAGATTCGTAAGATGTGGTGCGGGATGCAAGAACTCGGAGTGTCAATTTGTTGATTCGGGTAGTTCTCGGGCGAGTTGGAGAGCTTTCCTTTCTAGTGCAGGGGCGATGAAAAAGCGGGCGTCTGTTTTCAATCGCAGCAGTTCGCTTTTGAGAGATGGCAGCGATCCTTTCAGACGTGCAGCGATTAAAATGCCGACGACACCGGTGAGTTTTATACCCAAGCTCGCCGCTGCTTTGCGGCCTTCGCTTTCATCTATCAGGACTAAATCTGCTTTACAGACCTGCGCGAGTTTTAGCGCGTCTCTTTCACCAGCATCTAGGTGGCGGAAGGCTTCCGGCGTCGGGAGATAGTATGGGAGGGCTGTTTCGATCAGCCAGCCTTGGCACATGGCTTCAGCGATGGCTTCGCGAGCGTTCTTGTTTTTGAGTTTGCTGAGTTCATCGATCACTTTCGGCGGAGTGTGGATTTCGCCGAATTGCTCCCGCAGGAGTTCTAGGGCGTGTTTACACTAATTGACAACCTCTTAAAAAAGAGTAAAGAGAGGGATGGAACTCACGAAAGAACAGTTTGAACAGGTATCGGAATGCCT
>JAYVQK010000204.1:0-5523 GCA_043757005.1 Verrucomicrobiaceae bacterium | reverse complement strand
CGGGTTGATAGTGTAGCTCGTCATCTTCATGTTCAGAAAAGTCTTACCTCTCCTACTCGCCGCGTCCTCATTTGCCGCCACACCACCGTCTGCGCAGCTTGCTGTGCCGATGGAGCGCGTGGTGCAGCTCGACTTGCCGCTGGCGATTCAGTTTGCGCTGGCGAAGAATTTTTCCATCGAGAGTGAGCGGCTGAATCCCCAGATCGCCAAGCAGCGCGAGCGGCAGGCGCACGGGAAGTTTGATCCCAATTTCGACGTGTCTTTCGTCCGCGCGGAGGACACGGCGCGCAGCCAATTCCAACGCGACGCGACCACTAATAAGGGCGGAAATTTTTCCATCGGCAACATCGCCCAGAGCGGCAAGTGGAGCGCGGGCGTGAGCGGCGTGACGCCACTCGGCACGACCTACGATGTGGGCGCGGGCTCGGTAGGTCGCAGCGGCACTTTCAATCGTTTCGCCGATAACTACACCAGCGACGTGTCGCTCTCCGTGGCCCAGCCACTCTTGCGCGGCGCAGGAAAAACGGTGCAGCTCGCGGGCATCCGCATCGCCCGGAATAACGTGGAGATCTCTGAGTGGATGCTGCGCAATTCCGTGATGGGGACGATCACCAGCGTGATTGATGTGTATAACGAGCTGAACTTCGCCCGCGAAAATCTCGCCGTCGCCAAACGCTCGCGCTCGCTCGCCGACCAGCTCCTCCAAGACAACATCAAGCGTGTGAAAATCGGCGTGATGAAGCCGCTCGACGTGACCACTGCGCAGGCCGAAGTCGCTTCGCGCGAGGTCGCCGTGATCTCCGCAGACCGCGAGGTGAAGGACAACGAGAACTTCCTCAAACAACTCATCAGCGACGATCTCCTGCCGCTGCTCGGCACGCGCGTCCGCATCGCCCCGCCGCAGCCTCCCGCCTTTACGCCGGATGTGCTTGCGGGCATCGGCGAGGCGCTGGAATTGCGGCCCGATTATCAACAGACCAAACTCGGGCTGGAGAACAAACACATCTCCCTCGCCTTTAAAAAAAACCAGCGCCTGCCCCGCCTCGACCTCACGGGGAGCCTGCATCTACTGGGCTTCGACGACGCTTTCACCAGCAGCGTGAGCCGCGTCGCCGCGCGCGATCAGACGAGCTGGACTGCGGGGGCGGTCTTCAGCATCCCCATCGGCAACACCGAGGCCCGAGCGGGCTACGACGCTGCGAAACTCGAAGCGGCCCAGGCCGTCATCCGGCTCAAGCAGCTTGAGCAATTCATTATCGTCACCGTGGATAACGCCAACGGCGCAGTCGTCACTGCCCACCAGCGCATCGCCGCCACTCGCGAGGCGCACCGCCTCGCCAACGAGAGCCTCGACGCTGGCCAGCAGCGGCTGCTCGCTGGGGCGGGCACCGTTTTTGAGGTGCTAGAGCTGCAAAAGAAACTCGCCGAAGCCGAGACATCCGAACTCCGCGCCCGTGCCGACTACCACAAATCCATCGCGCGTTTCCAAGAGCAGACCGGCACCGCGCTGCGCTTCCACGGGGTGAAGATCGAGTGATGCGAACTTTTATAATGAAGAAGACGCAAAGAAGCAGGCTCGACTTGTATGGCCGGAGCGCGCGCGTCCCGCGTGCAGCGTTGGGCGTCCCGCCCGGCGCAGTGCGACGCTGGGAGTAAAAAAGATGCCCAAATCCAGTAGCTCGTCTCTCGCGCGCCGGGCAAGATGCCCGCCGCTGCACGCGGGACGCGCGCGCTCCGTCCGCACAAGCCTCTCGGCTTTATGGAGTCTTCGTTATTATGGAAAATCGTATGAGTTTGTAGAAAACCCCGCTACTACAGCCGGATGCCGAGGCGGGCGTAGGCGGAGCGGATTTGCTTCATCAGCTCGGCTTCGTTGCGGCCATCGAGGAGGATTGCGAGGGTCTTTTTTTGGAAGGCTTCTTCGGCGGCGGGCGTCGCGATGGAGTCGGGCTTTTTCGGATGCTGCACCGTGCTGCTGTAGGTGTAGCTGCCGTCTTCGTTCTTTTTTACGCCGGGATTTTTAAAGAAAACGGCCATCTCTGCGCGATACTTCTCCATTGCTTTGCGCTGCTCTTGCACCTCGCGGAAGTAGTGGAGGAAACGCTGGCTGTCGCCCTTCCCATCCATGTGCATGAAGTAATAGACGAGCAGATAGCTCGTGAAATACAGGCGGTGCGCGGAGGTGGCATCCTGCGCCAGCGTCTCGTTCCACTCAGCGTTGGTGATGTTAAAGAGCTTCTCCAGCGGATAGGGCTCTGGCATCCCGCCGACGACGCGTTTTTTTAAAAAATCCACGTAGTCTTTCAGCCCCGTCTTCGCCGCCGACACGCGGAAGCGTCCTGTATTCAGCGGGAGGTTATTCGTATATTCCGCCGTGCCCTCCACCACCCATTGCGGGAGGAGATGGAGCCAAAAGTGCATCATCTGGTGCGTCAGCTCATGCACCATCGTGCCGGAGTCAAAGTCGCGGCTCTTTGTGTAGCTCTTGCCCATCGGCTTCAGCCCCATGCTCTCAAAGGGCACGAGAAACTCCTCCGTCTTCGACTTATAAACGCCCCCGCTCCCCGGCGGGCCGCCCGCCGCCGCGTAGGCCGCTTTGTCCTTGAGCAGTCGCGCGTGGAAGTAATCCCCCGTGGGCGGCTTTGGCTCGATATTCCACGGCAGCGCCTTGAGCAGTTCGTAGGTCGCTTCAAAGTCCCGCGCCACTTCCTTGAGCAGCGAGCCCGTGAATTTCCCCTGCGACTCAAACTCGAAGTGCGTCGTGCGATACACGAATTTCTCCGCCACTGCGTCCTCGCTCACGACCTCGGTTTTCAGCGTCGCGGAGTCCACGCCCACGATGTCCGGCGTGTCCGTCTTGATCGGCAGCTTCTTTACCCACTCGGCGAGATACGTCTGATCCTCCGCGCTCAGTTTCGCCAGCGGAGCGGAGGCCCGCGAGCCGTTCGCCATTTTAAAAGTAGCCGCCGCCCCATCAAAACTCACCAACACAGCGACGAACGGCTGGCCAGCATCTGTCTTCCACCCGCGCGGCGGCTCGGAGACGGGAAGCTGCGCCAGCACAGGCGCGGCGAGCAGCAGTAGAGAAAAGAGAAGGCGAATCATGGGAAATGGAAGTTGGGTCGTAGCAACCTCGGAGAGGATTTGAGCGGGGGCGAATGATGCGCAAGGAATAATACCATCTTCTATCATTCAGAAGACTTTCGAAAATGGCGTTTGGTGAGCGCGCAGCGCCGGGTAGCGCGGGCGCCCCGCCCGCAGTCTTCGGCGCCCCGCCGGAGACATGGGCCGCACGGGCGACGCACGCATCCTCAAAAGCCACGCGCCCAGCCCCCGCGATGTGCCCGGCGGGGCGCCGAGCACGGCGGGCGGGGCGCCCGCGCTCCCCGGCGCTGCGCGCTCATCTCCCCTGCTTCGCATCGTCTTTTAAACTCCCAAAGCGCCCTTGCGCTCACTTCTCAAACTTCACGCCCTTTTTCTCTGCCTGTTCGCGGATGGCGGTGGTCACGGCTTTGCCGAGCGAGGCGTCTGGGGCCTTGGAGTTTTCGGCGACGAATTTCTCACGGGCGACGGCGAGGTCGCCGAGTTGTTTTTGCAGGGTGGCGCGCTCGGTCTTTTTCTTTTCCAGCAAGGCGGTGCGGTCTTCGGGGCTGAGTTTGCGCATCTCTTCGGGCAGCTCGTCGGCTTTCAGTTTGGTGATGTCGAAGTCCTTTTCCTTGGCGCGATCCAGCAAGTCCCACGAGGAGTTGCTATACACGGAGGAGGTCTTCGACATCACGCGCCCCGCGAGCGCAGCAGCGGGTGCGGGGGCGCTGGCGGTGTTCGTGTCTTGGGCTTCCTGCCGCGCTTTGCCTTCGGCTCCGCGTGCGCCGTAGGCGAGGTAGGTGGTGTTGAGCTTCGAGTTCAGCTCGGCGATTTCTTTGTCCTGCGGGGCGGCGATGCTCACGAGCGCGGCGTTTTGGTTGATGATCAGAAAGCGTCCGTCTGCGAGCGCCGCGCCGTCTTTCCATTTGCCTTCGACACCCTCCTGCTCGCTGCCGCAGTGGATGGTATTCACGATGATTCCTTTGGAGATCGCCGATTTGCACACGTCGCGGTAGCCGACTTTGCCCTGCGTGAAGGGCTCATTCCCCGCGATGAAGATGGCTTTGTAGGTCTTCGGTGACTTGTCCCATTCGAGCTGCTCCAGCGCGTCTTTGATCACCCAGCCGCAGTATTCCTCGCCGCCCGAGTCTTTCTGCGAGATGGAAAAGAGTTGCTCGCTCAGTTTGTCGAGGTCGTCCGTGAGCGGCGACAGCTTCTCGATGTAGCCCGCTTCGCCGTGACTGTTCATGCCGTATTCAAAGAGCGCCACTTGCACGCGCGGCGCTTTGCCCTCCTGCTTGGCGGAGATGAATTCATTTACCATCGCCCAGAGCTGTGACTTCGCCTGGCCGATGAGCCCGCTCATGCTGCCCGAGTTATCGAGCAAAATGGCGAGCTGCACGACGGGGCGGTCAGCGTCGGGTGTGGCGATCCTTTCGCCGTGAGCGAAAGAAAGACCGGTGAGTGCGAGGGTGGCGATGGTGAGTGTGCGATTTGTTTTCATGCTGGAACGGTAGCGCGAGACTTGCGTGGGGTTGTCACGGCCTTGTTCGGAGGTTGTAAAAAAATTGTTAGCAGCATCACGGAGGTTGCGGCGCAGAAGAGAGAGCTGTTCATTCCGCCCGTGAGCAACAATCTCCGACTCCCATGAAAATACTCCTAATCGAAGACGAACAAAAAATTGGCCACTACGTCGCACAAGCCCTCACTGGCGAAGGCCACGAAGTGGAAGTGATCTTACGCGGCGACGACGGGCGCACTGCGGCCACTACTAAGCCGTATGATGTGATCCTTCTCGATCTCGCGCTGCCGGGGTGCGATGGGATCGAAGTCCTACAGGCCATCCGAGCGCGAAGCGTCGCCACCCCCGTCCTCATCCTCACCGCGCGTGGCGAGGTCACGGATCGCATCAGCGGGCTCGATCTTGGGGCGGATGATTACCTTGCAAAACCCTTTGCCATCGAGGAGCTGATCGCCCGCGTGAACGCGCTCACCCGGCGCAAAGGCGTGGACAGCTCGCCGATCCTGCGGGTCGGCGATCTCGTGCTGAATGAGACCTCGCACGACATCATGCGTGGCGGGCAAAAGCTCTATCTCTCGGTGCGCGAGTTTGGTCTTTTGAATTTTCTCATGCGCCACGCGGGCCGTGTCTTTTCCCGCACGGAGCTGTGCGAGCACGTGTGGAAAAGCTCGCTCGATGACGAGACAAACGCGGTGGACGTGTATATCCAGCGCGTGCGGCGCAAGGTGGACGAGGACTTCCCGGTGAAGCTCATCCACACCGTGCGCAATGTGGGGTATAAAGTGGAAGCGCCAGCGGAATGATGCGGTTGCTCAGGATCGAAATGCCGGGTGGCGTGCTGCGCGGAGTGGGACAGGTGCCTCGCCTGTCGTGGTGGGATGGGTGCCCCGCCCGTCCATCGTGGCACTCGGACAGGC
>JAYVQK010000203.1:0-21438 GCA_043757005.1 Verrucomicrobiaceae bacterium | reverse complement strand
TTCGGCAGGCAGCACATCACGTCATTTCGGCGGAGGGTTCACCATGACACAAGAATCGCCTAACCATGCGCTGCAGCGAACGGCTCCGGTTGTCACACCGGTTGCTCCGCCGCCTTCGCCCACGCAGCCATCGCGCCAGTCGTGCCCGTCGCTGAGCTGGTTGTCGTTAGCACCAACCACGGCATCTCCCCAGAGGAAGTGGAGAAAATGTTCGGCGCTTTGCACCTGCGACGTGTGATTGGCAAACTCGGCGATGAAAAAGCGCCCCAGTGGCAGCAGCATCGCGAGCGCATAGGCCAGCCGCGGCCCGCAGAACCACGCTGCCAGCCCCACTGGATGACAAAGAGAATCGGGGGAACAGCAAGTATGGACCCGTTACCAAATCCAGAAGGAGGATCGCAATGCCGAGGAAGACATGCGTCGAGGCTCCGAGAAAGCGTTCAGATAGCGAATCGCTTCAGTGCGGTTGGTGGCGATGATGAGCTTGGGGTTGCTGCACACAGGCGTTTTATTCCGGAGGATGTCAGGGAGTGTCGTCCGTGTTGATGAGATAGCTCCACGCGATGCCATGCAACGCACAGTGCCGCTCGATGGGTTTGCGCCCACGGGGCGCGCGCCGGATCATGTCATCATGTCGCGCGGGGTGGACGTCGCGATTTTCGCGCCCGAACGCGCGGGAAATGCGTAGTGTTCGCCGGCACACATGGACCTACAGCACAAACTCGAAATCCTCGCCGACGCGGCGAAGTATGACGCCTCCTGCGCGAGCAGCGGGGCGGCACGGAAGGATTCGCGTGGCAGTTCGGGCGTGGGCTCCACGGGCGGCGCGGGGATCTGCCATTCGTATGCCCCGGATGGGCGCTGCATTTCGCTGCTGAAGGTGCTGCTCACGAATGCGTGCCTTTACGACTGCCACTACTGCATCAACCGCCGCTCCAGCAATGTGCAGCGCGCGCGCTTCACGCCGGACGAGGTGGTGCGGCTCACGCTCGATTTTTACAAGCGCAACTGCATCGAGGGGCTGTTCCTGAGCAGCGGCATCATCCGCAGTGCGGACTACACGATGGAGCTGGTCATCGAGGTCGCGCGGAAGCTGCGTGAGGAGCATCACTTTCGTGGCTATATCCACCTCAAGACGATTCCCGAGGCGTCGCCCGCGCTCATCGAACTGGCGGGGCGGTATGCGGACCGCATCAGCATCAATATCGAGCTGCCCACGCAGCAGGGGCTCACGCGGCTCGCGCCGGAAAAGAACCTCGCCCGCACGCAGGATGCGATGGGTCACATCCGGGAGAAAATAGATGAGCGTCACGCGGAAAAGCGGAAGCCGGATGCGCCGAAGCCGCCGCCCTTCGCCACAGGGCAGAGCACGCAGATGCTCGTGGGCGCGGATGATTCTACGGACGCCGTCATCCTGCGGCGCGCGGATGTGCTCTACGGCGATTACCGGCTGCGGCGCGTGTATTACTCGGGCTTCAGCCCGATCCCCGAGCCGTCGTCGCTGCTGCCCCTCAAGCCGCCGCCGCTCGTGCGCGAGCACCGGCTGTATCAGGCGGATTGGCTGCTGCGCTTCTACGGATTCAAGGTGGAGGAAATCACCACCGACACCGCGCCGAACCTCGACCTACAACTCGACCCCAAGCTCGCGTGGGCGCTGCGCAACCGCACGATTTTCCCCGCCGACATCAATAAGGCCTCGCGCGAAATCCTGCTCCGCGTGCCGGGTCTCGGCGTGCGGAATGTGGAGCGTATCCTCGGCGCGCGCCGCTACACGCGACTGCGGCTCGCCGACCTGCTGCGCCTGCGCCTGCCGATGAAAAAAGTGTTGCCCTTCATCATCGCCGCGGACCACACGCCAGCGCGGCTCGGGCTCGATGACGATACGCTGCGCGCCCGCTTTCTGCCGCCGCCGCGCCAGACGGAACTGGACTTCGACGCGCCCCCGCTGCCCGTCGCAGGCGACCTCCTCTCGGTGCGCTCTGGCGAGTTCTAGCCATGCGCACGGTCGTCATCCAGCCGGTCTTCGAGGCATGGCGCGAACGCGCGCGCGAACTGCTCGCGCTCCGCGTGCCGCCCAATGAAGTGCTGTGGTCCGACGACGCGCAAGAACCCTCGCTTTTCGCCCCGACGAGCGACGCGACGCCCCGCGGTGCGGTGCCGAAAGTGTCGCCCGCATTTCTAGACCTCGCGCGCAGCGTGGCCGCGCACCGCGACGCGCGGCGCTGGGGCGTGCTCTACCGCGTGCTCTGGCGGCTCACCCACGGCGGCGAAAGGCATCTCCTCGCCGTGGCCACGGACCGCGACGTGCGCCAACTGGAGCAGTGGCGGAAGGCTGTGAGTCGCGAGATTCACAAGATGCACGCCTTCGTCCGCTTCCGCCTCGTGGGGAAGGACGAGGCCACGGGTCGGGAGCAATTCGTCGCGTGGTTCGAGCCCGAGCACCGCACCGTGCGACTGGCCGCGACCTTTTTTGAAAAACGCTTCGCCGGCATGGATTGGTCTATCCTCACGCCGCACGAATGCGCACATTGGGACGGCCATGCGCTCCACTTCACCCCGGGAGTGCCACGTAGCGCTGCGCCGGATGAGGACGCGCTCGACAATCTATGGCGCACCTACTTTCGCAGCATCTTCAATCCGGCGCGGCTCAAGGTGCGTGCGATGCAATCCGAGATGCCGAAGAAGTATTGGAAAAATCTGCCCGAAGCACCGCTGATCGCCGACCTGATTGCGGAGAGCAGCGGGCGCGTGGAGAAAATGCTGCGCACCGAAACCCGTCCCGCCAAACCCGCACCGAAGAACGCATATCTTGATTCCCTCCGCGACATGAATGCGCTCCAGCAACCGCCACCAGACGCCCCCGCTCCAGACGCATGAAAGGCGTGAAGAAACAGCATCTGCCCGAGAAGCTCTGCGCTACTTGCGGACGCCCCTTCACTTGGCGCAAAAAGTGGGAGCGCGTGTGGGAAGAAGTGAAGTTTTGCAGCGACCGCTGCCGGATGAAAAAGCCCAAGACGCCCTTGGCGTGAGTCCGCGGAAAACTACCGCGCGGCGGAACCCGCCGACCGGAGGTGGTGGCCCATCTTTTCCCAGAACGGAAAGAAGCCGGCACCCGCGAAAGAGAAGGCATGCGCATCAGAAGCGCGCTGGATAAGCGTGAGACGAATCCCGAGTTCGCTGAGTTCTTTTGCAAGGCGTGGGATGATGTCGCGGATAGGGCCGACCGTTGGCGCGAAGGCCACGACTTCCGTGAGTTGCTGCGAGCGCACCCATGCGATGACGCCTTCCACGGTGTCGTCCGCATCGCTGAGCACGGCGCGACACCGGTAGTGGGCCGCGGCCCGCGCGATGCCATCGGCGAGAACCGTGCGCAGGGCGCAAATGCGACTTTCGCCGAGACGGTAATGCGCGCGATAAATCCGCTCGCTAGTGAAGGCCGCCACGGCAACGGGCGCGAACTCTGCGAGTGGCCCCACCTCCGGCGTGAGATCGTCCGCGTGCAGCCATAGGCCCATCCGCCCGGCGCGCGCGGGGAGCGATGCGGGGAGCGATGCGGGGAAAGCGGCCAGCGGGCGTTTGGAAGTATCGGCGTGTTCTTTCTGAAACGACGGCTTTACCGTGCCATCGGCGATGCGGTCGCTGCCACGGCGGTCGCGCAGTAAACTGGCGTGCGCGTATTTTTCGAGATTCGAGAGGCGCACGAGGTAGGTCTTGCCGGGGGTTTGCAGGCCCGCGACCCAGCGCCACGAGAGCGTGTTGCTGGCGGGATCGGCGTCGAGGAGATGGCGGAAGAAAAAGTCCGCGCCGAGCTCCCACGGCAGACCTTCCGCGTGAATCCAAAAACTCGCCCACCACATCCGCGCGTGATTGTGAAGATAGCCGGTCTCGATCAATTCACGCGCGAGGACGTCCATGCAGGCGACGCCACTCTCCCCTGCCGCCACGGCGTCCGCTTTTTCCAAAACCTCGGCTGGCAAAGTCTCGCGTAGGTAGCGCACGCGCTGCCGCCAACTCGTCCACACCTGCGGACGCGTCTCCAGCCAGCCTTTCCAATAGCGACGCCAGCACACTTCCTGGAGCCACTTCTCCGCTGCGGCGAAACCGCCATGCGCGAGCGTGTCGCGAATCACTTCGTCCTCCGTGAGCAGCCGATGCCGCAGCGCAGCACTGAGCCGCGAGACGTTGCCGTGCCCGGCCTCCACGTAGTTTCGACGAGCTGCGTATTCCTCCACTTGGGGAAGAAACCCTCTCCACGAGGCCAGCGCAGCGCTTCGGGAAAGGGCCGTGTTTTTTTCATTCACACGATCTTCCAGAGGCATCTGAGCGATGCTGCCCAAACGATCAGGCCGCCTTTTCCGCGTAGCGGTCAAAACGGTTCGAAAGGATGAAAAACGTTGGTGCCCAAAGCCCGACGAAGATACCGAAACGCTCGGCATGCGCCTGCGTGTCTATGACCTGCCCGCCGGTGAAGAACCAGATGGCGATGGAACCGATAATCGAGGCGAAGCCGAGGATGAAGCAGAGATTGCTGAGCAGTTTGAGTTTGGCGGATTTCATGGCGCGTATTTGTTTGGGTGTAGTTACTGGAACGTCAGCGATGTCGGCTAAGCATGGGGAGGTTGAGTGAGCGTGCTGCCATGCACATGACGAAATTCCATGAAAATGATTCGTGCGCCACAACGGCGTGGACGCATGGAAGTCCGGTTTCTATTGTCGGCGGGCTTGGACACCGCCACTCTCGCCGAGCATGGAAACTGATCCCACTCAACAACTCGACGCTGAGATCGAGCTTTTGCGCCGCGTGGCGCAGGGTGACCGGCGTGGCTTCGAGGAGCTTTACGACCGCTTTTCCGGCGTGCTTTTTTCCACGGCGTATCGCGTGCTGAATAATCAGGAGGCCGCCGAGGATGTGCTGCAGGATGTGTTCGTGCAGATCTGGGAAAAGGCACCGCTCTACGATCCAGCCCGCGGTAAGCCCATGACGTGGGCCATCACGCTCACGCGGAACAAGTCAATCGATCGCCTGCGCTCGACGCAGCGTCGCAGCCGGTTGCAGGAGGAGATGCAGCGCGAGTCGGAGACGTCGGAGCAGTTCGACGACCGGAGTTCCTTCGACGCGGCCTCGACTGGCGACACAAACAAGCTGGTGCGCGAGGCGATTCAAAAACTCTCCAAGGATCAGCGCGAAGCCATCGAGCTCGCGTTCTTTTCCTCGCTCACGCAGACGGAAATCTCCGAGCGGCTGAAGGAGCCTCTAGGCACTGTGAAGGCGCGCATCCGGCGCGGAATGATGCGGCTGCGCGACCTGCTGGGGACGCAGTTATAGGACATTAGCGGCACCCATGGCCGCTGCGCGAGCGATGAACCAACCCTTGAGGAAGCTCCGCACCATCCAGACTCAGGCCGCGACGTGATCGATCAACTCACGTTCGCGGGCGACTATCCAAAGTGGCTGGCCAGCATCATCAAGAATCGGCGTGATCGCGACCTCCACCCAATACGGCGTTCCATTCTTGTGGTAATTTAGAATGGTTTCGCGGCACGGACGGTATTGATGCACCGCGCGTCTCATGCGTTCCGCCGTATCAGGATCGGTTTTCGCGCCTTGAAGGATGGGGCCGAGTTTTTTACCGCGCAGCTCGTCGAGAGTGTATCCGCACATGGCGTTAAAGGACAGATTCACCCACTGCACAAGGCCGTCCGGGCCGGATGCCACCATCCCCTCGGACGTGGAATGCTGGGGACGGTTTGAAATCAAACCGGAGATGCGAGACTTCAGCGCGGGCCGAGCTGAGATCCCAACCACAGGAAGGCTGGCCAGCGTTAAAGAAGCACCGACTTCCGTCAGTCCAGTGACGAATTCGCGGAGTTCGTCGTGGAACTCGAGGACTAGTTCAAAAGGCTCGCGTTGCTGCGCGGTCATGCCGCCGGATGTGTAAAGTGCGGCTTGGTCTTGAAGAAAATCAGTGAGCATTTTGAAAACAGGTGGAGCAGGTTGCGATTGCGTTGGAGTTACCTTCATCTGGCATACGTCGCCACGCTTGGTTTGGATACATTTTGAAATCGGAATATTTGCGAAGCGGCTGGAACGACTCCGCACGCGTATCCATGAATCAATCATCTCGTCAATGAAACGCACCGCGAAGCTCAGAAATCTCATCCTCATCCTCGGCGATCAACTCGACGAGCAATCGGCGGCATTCGATGAGTTCGATGCGAAGGTGGACGCCGTCTGGATGGCTG
The DNA here is from genome assembly GCA_043757005.1 of Verrucomicrobiaceae bacterium. Taxonomy (GTDB): domain Bacteria; phylum Verrucomicrobiota; class Verrucomicrobiia; order Chthoniobacterales; family Chthoniobacteraceae; genus SXWH01. The sequence goes on along the minus strand of JAYVQK010000203.1, from coordinate 15,195 downwards.
AGGTCGCGCACGAGTCGGAGAAAGTCTGGGTGGCTAAGCCGCGCATCGTCATCTTTCTCGCGGCGATGCGCCACTTCCGCGATGCCCTGCTGACACGAGGGTTGCGGGTCTTTTACCGCGCACTCACGGCGAAGTCCGCAGAGTGGAGCGGACTGCCCGGCAAGGGAACGCCCGGCGAAACCTTCGCCGCGCAACTCGCGTGGACCATTGCGCAGACGCAGCCGGAAAAACTCATCGTCGTCGAGCCCGGCGAGTGGAGTGTGCGCGAGGAAATCATCGCCGTGGCGCGCGAAGCGGTAGTGCCCCTGGAGATTCGCGCAGACCGCCATTTTCTCTGCACGGACGCAGAGTTCGACGCTCATGCGAAAGGCCGGAAGCAACTGCGCATGGAATATTTCTACCGCGAGATGCGCGTGAAGACCGGCGTGTTGATGGATGGCGACAAGCCTGCGGGCGGCGAGTGGAATTTCGACCACGACAATCGCGAATCCTTTGGCAAGGACGGCCCCGGCTTGCTCCCGCCGCCGCGCCGCTTTCCACCGGACGAGACGACCCGCGAGGTGATCGAAATTGTGTCCGCGCGTTTCGCAAAACATCCGGGAAAACTGGAGAAATTTGATTGGCCTGTGGCCGCCGCCGATGCGCGTGCGGCGCTGGACGATTTCATCGAGAACCGGCTACCCGACTTCGGACGCTGGGAGGATGCGATGTGGTCGGGCGAGCCGTGGCTTTACCACTCGCGCCTCAGCGCTGCGCTCAATCTCAAGTTGCTCGACCCTCGCGAAGTGCTCGCCGCCGCCGAGCGCGCGTGGCGTGAAAAGCGCGCCCCCATCGCGAGCGTCGAGGGATTTATCCGGCAAATCCTCGGCTGGCGCGAATTCGTGCGCGGCATCTACTGGCGTTTCATGCCCGGCTACCTTGACCGCAACACGCTCGGTGCCGACCAGCCGCTGCCGCCATTCTATTGGACCGGCGACACCGAGATGAACTGCCTGCGCCACGCGCTCCGGCAGACGCTCGACCACGGCTACGCGCATCACATCCAGCGGCTCATGGTCACCGGGCTCTTCTCGCTGCTGCTCGGCGTGCGCCCGCGCGAAATCCACGAGTGGTATCTCGCCGTCTATGTCGATGCCGTGGAGTGGGTCGAACTGCCGAACACCCTCGGCATGTCGCAATATGCCGACGGCGGAGTGATGGCCTCGAAGCCCTACATCGCGACCGGCAAATACATCCAGCGCATGTCGAATTACTGCACCGGCTGCCGCTTCGATCCCGCCGAGCGCACCGGGCCGCGCGCGTGCCCCTTCACCACGCTCTACTGGGACTTCCTGCTCCAGCACGAGCCGTCGCTGGCGAAGAACCCGCGAATCGTGATGCAAGTGCGCAACCTCAAGCGACTCACCGCCGAGGAGAAAGAAGCGATCCAAGAGCAGGCTGCGAAGGTGCGCGGAGCTTGCGTGGTGACGGCGCGGTGAAAGCCTCGTGAGGGATCGAGACTGGACGTCGCGTGGCGCGCGTCCCGCCACATGAGGAGGCGCGGCCGCGAACGTCCGTCGCAATGGCGCGGATGCACGGGCGGTGTGATTTTAGAAAACCTCGGAAAGACAGTCACGAGATGCGGTGAATCAAGACTGACAAATCCGGAAATTAGCCCGCTTTTTGGAACAGTTATTTTTTTGGTCCTCAACGCATCCACGGAAGAATTGTAATTTTATTCTAATGAGCCGGTATTTGTTCACCACTGCTATGGGCATTTTTTCACAGATATTCGCCAGCGCCGGGGACGGCGAGCGGCTGAAACCCTATCCCGCGCCGCGCATCGAGGCGAAGAATCAAGAAGAGCTACTCAAGCGAGCGCAAACCCAACTCGACCAAGCCGACGAGGAACGGAAAGACTACATCGAACGACTCCTCACAGACAGCCGCAAGATCGGGGACTAGAAACGCATCTTCTACAACTCGGCACCGATGATACACGACCGCAATTCCAACTTCCGCACCATTCGGAAAACCTCCGAACCATGCCGCACATTGCCGAAGTCCATAATGCAGAAGTGGCCCAAGACACGACAGCAGAGGTGAGAACTTTTCATCCGCTCTGATCGCCGCCAAACTAAAACTATGAGCGCAAATCGAAAACATGACGCCGGGGGATGGTGGCGGCGTCGACTCAAGAGCTTCTTCTTTCCACCAATGCGGGGACTCCTTTCCGGGGTTCCCGCATTTTGTTTTGAGTAGGCCGCAGTGTTAATTTCCAGAGAACGAACGGCTGCGAATTCCCAGCATGAATGTCAGGTGCTTGGATTCTCATCGCTTGCCTCCGGGTCATAGCCAAGGAAAGCTACAACCTGCGCCCGCGACTTCGAACCAATGAGCACGCGATTGTGTTCCCATTTTTCAATAGTCTGATACGTCACACCTAGAATCTGAGCGAGCTGGACGTTCGTCATGCCCATGTCCACACGCTTCCTGCGAAGATGTTCGCCAAGCGTTACGGGCTCGTCCACCACCGCTCTCCACATCCTACGATACACCGATGCCTTCGGAATTTTCACATAAATCACCCTGTCGCAAAAAGCCAGTAGAGCCACGTCACCTGCTTCCTGCCACCGCCTTCGCCCTTTTTTTGACTCGGGCCAACAGCGCTTTCCTATCAACCCTCAACCCTCAACCCCACCCCCGCTAGTGGCGGAAGTGGCGGACTGTGGTGCAGATCATGGCCATGTTGCGCTCGTTGGCGGCGGCGATGACTTCGGGGTCTTTTACGCTGCCGCCGGGCTGGATGGCGCAGGTGGCTCCGGCTTCGGCGGCGGCGAGGAGGCCGTCGGGGAAGGGAAAGAAGGCGTCGCTGCCGACGGCGCTGCCGAGGAGGCTGAGGCCGGCGTCTTTGGCCTTCCAGATGGCGATACGGCTGGAGTCCACGCGGGACATTTGGCCTGCGCCGATGCCGAGGGTGCGGTCTTTGGCGGCATAGACGATGGCGTTGCTTTTCACGTGTTTCACGACGCGCCAGGCGAATTGCATGGCGGCGAATTCCTCGGCGCTGGGAGTGCGCGCTGTGACCACTCCGTCGGCGATTTTCTCCACGGTGCCGAGGTCGCGGCTCTGCACGAGCACGCCGCCCACGACGCTGCGGATGAGCTGGTCCCCCGTGGTCTGCACGGCGCGGAGTTTGCGCATGAGGCGGAGGTTTTTCTTTTGCTGCAAAAGTGCGCGCGCATCGGCGTCGAACTCCGGGGCGATGATGACTTCGCTGAAAATCTCTTTGATCGCGCGCGCCAGCTCTAGGGTGACGGGGCGATTGCAAATGATGATGCCGCCGAAGGGTGCCTGTTTGTCTGTGGCGAACGCTTTATCCCACGCTTCGCGGAGGTCTTCGGCGCTGCCGACGCCGCAGGGGTTTGTGTGCTTGAGGATGGCGACGGTGGGCTCGGTAAATTCCTCGATGAGCTCGGAGGCGGCGGTGATGTCGAGGATGTTGTTATAGGAGAGTTCTTTACCGTGGAGCTTTTCAAAAGACTCATCCCACGCGCCGTAGAGTGCGGCGGTCTGGTGGGAATTTTCGCCGTAGCGGAGCTGGGAGACGAGCGGCAGTGAGAGGCTGTAGCTGCTGGAGCACTCTTTTTCTTTGTTTAAGAAGCTCGCAATCGCGCCGTCGTATTTACTCGTGGTGACGAAGACTTTGATGCCGAGCCGCTCGCGCAGTTGCAGCGTGGTCTCGCCGTCATTGGCCTGCATGGCCTCGATCACTTCGCGGTAGTCGGCGGGGTCCACGACGACGGTGACGCTGCGGTAGTTTTTCGCCGCGCTGCGGAGCATGGAGGGGCCGCCGATGTCTATGTTTTCAATGGCATCCTCCAGCGTCACGCCGGGCTTCGCGACGGTGGACTCGAAGGGGTAGAGGTTCACGACGACGAGATCTATCGCCTCGATCCCGTGGGCCTTGGCCTGCGCGACGTGCTCTTCATTATCGCGCAGATGGAGCAGTCCGCCGTGGACTTTCGGGTGCAGGGTCTTCACGCGGCCATCCATCATTTCGGGGAAGCCGGTGTATTGGGAAATCTCGACGACGGGGAGGCCCTCGGCGGCGAGGAGCTTTGCCGTGCCGCCTGTAGAGATGATCTGGACGCCGAGGGCGACGAGTTCTTTTACAAAAGGGATGAGGCCGGTTTTGTCCGAAACGGAAATGAGTGCGCGAGTAATCTTCATCAGAAAGGGCGCGGAGGCTACGCGGGGCACGGGGCAGGGGTCAACCAATGTCGAGGCTCGCAGTGGCGGCTGCGTTTGAAGTGCGCTCATACAACTTCCAACATTGAGAAGACTCCACGAAGGAGATGAGAGTTGTATGCCGGAGCGCGCGGGTCCCGCGTGCAGCGGCGGGCATCTTGCCCGGGGCGAGAGAGACGAGCCACTCGATGGGGACATCTTTCCTACTTCAAGCGCCGCTCTGCGCCGGGCAAGATGCCCGCCGGAGCACGCGGGACGCGTGCGCTCCGTCCGCACAAGCCACTCGGCTTCACGGAGTCATTTTAATTATGAAAGATGGTCTCAGAGTTTTCGGAAGTCTGAGCCGCGCCCGCCGCGTCCGCCGCGGTTCATTTCCAAATGGAGCACTGGGGCTACTCGCACTCGCACGCGATGCGGAAGCCGATGTCGTTGGCGAAGGCGGTGGGGATGTTGGAATTGCGGGCGGTGGTGCGGAGGCTGGCGGCGCGGCATTTCCACGAGCCACCTCGGAGGATGCGGCGCTGGCCTTCTTTGTTGGCGCGAGGGTTCACTTGCTCGCGGCCTTTGTAGGGCTCCAGCGTATCGAGGCACCACTCGAAGACGTTGCCGGCCATGTCTTCGATGCCAAAGGGGCTCGCGCCGCGCGGGTAGTTGCCGACGGGGGAGGACTCGGCAAAGCCGTCATCAATGGAAGGCTCGCGCCAGATGAAGCTGGTGCGCGAGTCGGCGAAATTCGCGCGCGCGCCATCCGTGAGCCCGCTGCCCCACGGGAAGACGCGCGCGTCCTCACCGCGTGCGGCGTATTCCCACTCGGCCTCGGTGGGTAGGCGATATTTGCGGCCTTCGAGCGCACTGAGCCAGGCGCAGAAGGCTGCCGCTTCCACATGGTTCACGAAGACGACGGGGTGCGAGTCGTTGGCCCACGGCATCCGTTTGCCGCGATGGGCGGGGGCGTATCGCTCGTATTGGGCGTTGGTGATGGGGAAGCGTGCCATGTAGAAGCAGCTCAAAATGACGGGCGTGACGGGCTCTTCGTTGCCCAGCGCGCCGGGGGCCACGGAGCCCATTTGGAATTTGCCGCTGGGGACGAGGAACATCTCGATGCCCGATTCGCTGGTGTAGTTTTGGAATTTTTGTCGCTCGGCGAAACGCGCGGCTGGGGAGAGATTGATGACGGTCTTCGGCACAGCAGTCGTCCCGAGACGCTGCACGGGAGCGGCTGTGACCGCGCGCGCCGCAGTCGCTGTGGCGGCGGCGAGGGTGCCCGCCATGACTTCGAGATACTCGTCTATGAGGTCCTCCGCTTGGCCACCGGTGAGGCCGAGGCTCTCGCCGAGATTGCACATGGCGTCGCGGTGGTCATCGCTCATGTCTTCGCCGTCGAGGCACAGGCGCGACATTTTCAGCAGCCTGCGAAATTCATCCGGAGGCCCGCCGCCGCCGACTACTGCGAAAGTCTGCGTCGCCGCTGGCGCAGCTACGATGGGGGCGGGCTGCACGACGGCGCGCTGGATGCCCGTGCGCTGCAACTCCGCCTCCACGGCGACGTCGCGCTCGTCTCGGGCGAGGCCGAGTTTTTCTCCCGCCGCGTGGAGTTTCTCCTCGGACTCGTGCGTGAGGCGACCGTCGGAAAGCGAGAAGGTGAGGAGCTTGTGAAATTCCTTCATCGCCACGTCGCGCAACTGCCCGAGCAGCTCGCCGTCAATGCGGCGGCGCTCTACCGGGTTCAGCAGCTTGGTGCGGGCCTCGGAGAGGAAGACGGCGGCTTCATCGAGGCCTTGCCGGAGGAGCTGGGCGATGGGGTTGCTAGGCTGGTTTTTGAGGGGGAGTTTCTTTTGCCACCAGACGAGGAGTTGGCGGTAATGATCCTCGATCAGCTCGGTGCTCGCGTTCGCGGTGAAATCAATACACAGCCGCTCATAGAGATTCGGCGAGTTGTAGCACTTCCAGTCTGGCCAGCGGAGCGGGTTATCTGGGATCGGATTTGGCAGAGCCATGGGCTGTGCGCGCTACGAGACGTTGATGAGCGCAAGGTCCGCCGTGGCGTGCTCGATCTCGCTGTCCGAGAGCCCCGTATTACGCGCAATCGCCACGCGACTCGTGCGCCCGTATGCCTCCACGACGACCTCCAGCACTTGGTTCTCGTTGTATGTGTAGGTGAGCTGCACGGGAGAGCCCTTCGGGATAAAGGGCGGCAGCTCGATGTCGCAAGTCCCCAGCGGCGTGCATTCACTCGGCACCGTGCTCTCCCCCTCCACGACACGCACGGTGGCGTTCTTCATGTTGGCTTTTGCGGTGCCGAAACTATTCACCACTTCCGCTGGGATCGGGGCCATCTTCGGCATCATGGGAAAGACATACTCCTCCACTTTCCCATCGTCCCACAGCACCACGCCGAGCGTGTGCGTGGTGATATTTGTGACCTTGATGAGCGAGCCATCCGCGCCGGAAAATTGATCGCGCATCTCCTGCGAAAAAACACGGTCGCCGCTCTCGTCCTCCTTGCGTAGCAGCGAGAGCATCGCCTGGATCGCTGCACCCAGCGCCACCGCCTCATCCGGGCTCACATCATCTGCCACTGGGCGTCCCGAGAGGTTGCCGACCATGTGGCGCACCATCGGCACGCGCGTCATACCGCCCGTGAGCAGCACGCGATCTATCTGCTCCCACTGCATATTCGCCTCACTCAGCACGATCTCGCAAATCGCCTTGCACCGCTCCACGAGATCCTTCGTGCGCTCGATGAATTCCTCGCGCGTGATGTCCATTTTCACACTCTTGCCATTGTAGCTGTGGACGAGCGTGGTGCGTGCGCGCGTGGAAAGCTGGATCTTCGCCGTGAGCGCCCGGCTGTAGAGATCTTGGTAGCTTTGCAGATCGAGCAGTGGATTATCGCCGTGCTGCTTGTCGAATTCATCCGCCACCCAATTCACCAGCACATCGTCCCACTCCTTACCACCGAGCCGATGGTCCCCATTGCTCGCGATCATACGGATGTGGTGCCCCTCGATCCGCATGATCGTGACATCGAAAGTGCCGCCACCGAGATCGAAGACAAATACCGTCTGATCCTGGTCCAGCTTATCCAAGCCATACGCCAGCGCCGCCGCCGTGGGCTCATTGATGATCTGCAAAACATTCAGCCCCGCGAGCTGTCCCGCGTGCAGAGTGGCCGTGCGTTCGGCGTCATTAAAATACGCGGGAACCGTGATGACCGCGTCCGTCACCTCCTCACCGAGATACCTCTCCGCATCGCCCTTGAGCTTGCGCAGGATGATGGCCGAGAGCTCCTCCGCCGAGTAAGCCTTGCCCTCAAATATCCGGCAAAACTGCGACTTCGGTTTTCCCATCTCGCGCTTCACAAAGTCCACGATCTTGTCCGGCTCGGCCACCGCGTTTTGTTTCGCCACCACGCCGACGACCGCGTTCGTGCCGTCGAAAAGAATGACCGACGGCGTGATGCGTTCGCTCTCCGCGTTCGGGATGATTTGAGGTTTGCCGTAGGCATCAATGTGGCCGACCGCGCAGAAGGTCGTGCCGAGATCAATCCCGATGGCTTTGCGATGTGTAGGTAGTGTGGGCATCTGATTTTGGGCTGAGTAAAAAGTGGTTCAACGATTGGTGGCGCGGCTGATGGATGAAGGCTTCGGAGCCGCCGGAGTGATCTCGATAGTGGCGGTCCATTTATAAACCACGACCTCCTCGGGCCGCACCACACGCTCCTTCCACTGGAAGCCACGCTTGAGCACCTTCACCACCATTTGATCGAGATCGGCATCATCCGTCGGCTCGATGGAATTCGCACGCTGCCGCTGCTTGTCGAGCTTGCCCGTATTCGTCGGCATCATCGTCACATCCATGCGCTCCAGCACCTCAATGACGAACTCGATGTTGTGCTCCATATTCACACAAACACTGCCCACATTTTCTAAAAGCACGACCGCCGCCCCCGTCACACCACCGCGAGATTCCTGCGCCGAGATGCTCGCCTTGAGCTGCCGCAAAAGATCGCTCGTATCGTCGTAGATCGAGATGAGGTCGCGGATGATCGGGCGCTGAAGCGCCTCCATGAGGAAGCCATCTTTGTAACCCTTCAGCTCCGAGTGCAGAGCTTCAAACATCGCCTTATTCACCACATTCCGCTGTTCGATCACCTGCTTCGCATCGCCCATCAGTCGCTGGAGCGGCTCTTGCGAAGCCAGCGCAGCCTCGATCTTTTCCAGCGCGCCGTTGTGTGCCTCGTGCGAATCCGCCATGGCTTCCAGCTTTTGCAAAATGGCACCCAAACGCCCAGCCGCGACCAAGTCTTGCAGCTTGTTGGCAGCAGCGTTTGGCGGCGTCTGGCTCACTTCGTCCGAGGCGGGCGATGAGCCAAACGGCGTAGTTTCGTGTTCTAAAATGGGAGCTTCTTGAGGCATTGCAGAATAGCTTTAGCCATAATCGGGCCAAGCCACGGCGTTTCTCAAAAACATCTCCCTGCCGCCCCGAGAAGAGGCCGATTGAACATCGGTGGATGATTAAACCAACGCGTCGCGGCAGAATTTAATCGTCCGAGCCAGCTCCGTCATGCGGTCCGAGCCAGCGGGCACTTTGTATTCAAACTCGATCGTGGCTTGCATGTTCCACTTGCTGTCGCGGATCAGCCGCAGCACTTCCGCGATGGGCGTGTCGCCTTCGCCAAAGGGCGCGTTCGGGCCGTTGTTAAATTTACGATCCTTCAAATGCACATGAGTCACCCGCTCGTGATACTGCTTCAAGAAAGGCACCGGCGAAGTGTTATTGCCCGCCACGAAATGCCCGAGATCCACATTTGCGCCGTTGAATTTCGCCATCGCAAAAGCCGCCTCCCAATGTTCGGGCTTCGTCGTAGCGTGGCCGTGGTAGCCGACCATGAGCTGATGCCTGTCCGCAAATTGCCCGACGCGCTTCAGCTCCTCCACTTTGTGCGAGATCTCGGTGGAAATCGCGCGCCCACCCAGCGCCTTCGCTAGTGCAAAAGCGTAATCAATCTCAGGCTCCGACATCGTGCAAATCCCGTCCACTTTCACGATCTCGATCAACACTCCCGCCGCCTCATACTTCGCGCGAAATTCCTTCACCTTGTCCAGCGACACCGTCTTGCGCCACTCCCGGAGTTGCTCCGCGCTTTCCGCCTTGGGCTTCGTAGGATCGAGCGCCGGGATGCCGAGAAATGCCTCGACCGGCTGCGTGCGCAGCTCCACCGCGCTGATGCCGAGTTGCACGCAGTTTTTGAGAATGTCGTCCCCACTCATGATCGGGCTGGCAAAGCTATACGGCACATTCAGCCCGATCTGCACGCCCGCCACCTTCGAGTTCGGCTTCACCACCTCGTCCGCCGCAAAAAGCTGGCTGGCATTAGAAAGAAAGGCCGCTCCAGGGAGTGCCGACAGAGCGAGTTTTGTAAATTCACGACGGGTGTAATGGGACATATTTGATTGGTGAGAATGTTTTTTACTCCGAAAGTCGTCTCGAAGAAGGCACGCCTTTTGACACCTCTCCGCCCCCCGAGCGAGGGAAAAGAAGCGCACACAGACGGCTCCTCCCCGTAGTGGTATATTCCCGTGTCCTTCCGTGCCTTCCCTAGACTCTAGCTAGAAAGCCTGTGGCACCTCCTACACCCCAGCCCGATCCAGCAGCGAAGCCAGCACTTTCGTCGCCTCGAAGGCATCCGTCGCAATCTCGTAAGCCGCCTTTGCGTGAGCGCCGTAGTCGGCGTTGATGGCTCGGACGTGCTCCACGATTTCCTCCACGGTGCGGAAAGAAAGCAGCCCCTTCGTGCCGCCGTAAAACTGCGTGAAACCTGTCTCCTGCGTGATCGCCGGGCGTCCACACGCCAAGTAGCACGCGGTGCGGTCGCTAAACCAACCGGTGTGCAGCCGCACGTATTGATCCTTCGCCACGGTGAATTCCCCCTTCGAGTTTTGCAGATACGAGCGATACAAATCCCAATCAATACTCGGCTGATCGGGCGCGACGAGCCGCCAGCGGTTTGCATGGAAAAGCTCGCGCGTCGCCGGGTCGCCGATGTTCGTGGCCATCTCAAATTCTTCGCCGGACAGCACGGGCGCTTCGACGAATTTCAGGAACTCCAGCGACTTGCTCCACAGATACTTCTCGCCGCGCCACTCCATGTCTTTACGCCCGCTGGTGTTCCAGTTTGCGACCGTCGTGAAGACCGCGTCCGGCGCAGGGGGCGTGTCCATTTTCCAGAAATCCGTGACGACCGGCTGGCGCGTGGGCAACCAGCGGAAGTCATACACCGGCACGGGAAACTGCTCGCTCCCCACCAACTCGCCAAAGGTGAACAGCGCGCGATGCCGTGTGAGATATTCGCGCGTCTTCGTGTTGCCCTGATCAATCTTGATCTGCTCCACGCCGGGGTCGCTCTCCACATAGAGCAGGTTGTGGCAGACCAGCAGGTCTTCGTTGAATTCCTGCGCGCCGCAGACGTTCAACACCGCATCCGCCGTGCGGTAAAGCTCACGCACTTTCTCCAGCGCCATGCCCGCTGTAGGCTGCTCGGGCAGGAAGCGCGCGCAATAACTCCAGCGTCCTTCAAAGCCATATTGCGTCGCCAATTTCGCCAACACCTCGGCGGCGTAGGTGTAGTTCTCGTTCTCCTCGTAGGTCACGGGATTATACGGATACCGCGCCGAGTCCTCGATGTAATACACCTCATGCCCGAGCCGCTGGAGGCCCACGATGTAGTGGATGTGTTGCCAGATGACTCCCGCAATCGGGCAGCCGCCCATGAAGCCCATGACGACGATTCTCTTCTTACTCATAAAAGTGGGACTCTCTTCGCAAAACGCGCCGGATTGCCAGCCACGATGGTATCAGCGGGCACGTCTTTGGTGACGACCGCCCCCGCTGCGATCACCGAATTATCGCCGATGGTCACGCCTTTCAGCACGATGGCGTTCATGCCGATCCACACGTTATTGCCGATCTTCACAGGCCGCGAACGCACCGCCTCCAGCGGACGCTCGGGCTTGCCTTCGTAGTAAGGAGCGAGCGCCTCGGCATCTATCCGGCGCTGTGCAGCGGCGACGGGATGGAAGTCGCTATCGGCAATCCCCACGCCCCACGAGATGAGACAATGCGAGCCGATCTCCACACTCGTCTCCGCCGTAATCAGCGCGCCCACGAGCAGCGTGAAGTCGCCGATCTTCACATGAGCATCCCCCGCCACTGCGAACTGGCAGGCCGCATAAACACTGACATGCCGCCCGATTTCCACCGCCGGCCTGCGCTTCCCCTTGAAGTGCAGAAAGCACTGCGCGCTCTCGCAATAAAACCCCTCGCCCCAAGTGATCCCCTCTGGGATTTGGCGCGGCGACCAATCGTGTTCTACAGTGCGATCTGCTCGGACATTGCTCATACGCTTTTGTAGGCTGGCAAAGGCAGGCGGGCGCAAGCGCAATCAAGCCTTCATCATCTCGAAACTCGCAAACAACGGCGCGAGATCCACGACCTCATTCACCGCCGTTTTTAATCCGCTCCCAAGATTTTGCGCGACCGATGCCGCCTCCACTCGGATGCCCCTGCGCCGCAGTTGCAGCGCGAGGTAGGCAAAGTCGGAATCCCCCGTGACGAGCACGACCACATCGGGCCGCATCTCGCTGGAAAGCTCCACGGCATCTATCGCCATCATCACATCCACATTGGCCTTGTAGTGACCCTCCTCGGCGGGCGAGCCGTCCTTCGTCACCACGAGGAACCCGTGCGACCGCAGCCAATGCACAAACTTATTCTTCTTATCCCGCTCCGCCTGCCAATCCGGCATCGCAGGCGGTAGCCCGGCATACACGACCATCTCGATGATCGTCCGAGCCTGCGCGCCTTCGGCGAAAAAATCGCGCAACTTCAGCCAGTCCAGCCCCCGCCCGATGGAGCGCACCGAGCTGACCACGTTGGACTCATCCACCAGCACGAGCACTCGCTGCTCTTGCTGTCGCTCGGGAGTTTTCCGACCCTTCATCGCCGACTCAGACTACTTCCGCAGGAGCCTCGGCATCGCCATCCGCAGGTGCTTCCGAGCCATCATCCGGCTTCGCCTCACCGGCTTCTTTTTTGCGCAAGAGCTTCTCAGCCTTCTTAGCTTTTTTGTCCATGTCGCGCTTCCGCTTTTCAAACTGATAATTTGGTTTTGGCAATGTGTGTGTTCCTTTGAGTGGTTATTAATTGAGCCCCACTATCCGCAAGAACGCACAAGCTGTCGAGGGGACTCGCACTTTATCTCACCGCTCCCCGCCCTCACCCCTGCACCCGGATCACACAAAAGCCGTAATCCAACACCCCATCCGCCCGCCGCACCGACTCCGGGATGTGATACAGCGCATACCGCCGATCCTCCCCCGCGCGACACCCCAGCACCCCCGCCCCCACCAGCAGGCGCAGATGCTTACTCACCCCATCAAAATTCCGCCCCACCGCCGCCGACACCGTGCTCGCCGACATCGCCCCACCCGCCACCAGCATCTTCACCATCTGCCACCGAAGGGGATTCCCCAGCGCATCAAAAAACCTCGGCAAATCCAGCACCCGATACCCCACAGAGACCACCGGCGCAGAAGCCCCCACCGCCGGGCCCGCCGCCGGCGGAACGGATGCAAGCGCTGGCTGAACAGATTCAGGTGCAGCGTGAACTGATGCAAGTGCTGGTTGAACAGATCCAGATGCAGCGTGAACTGATAAAGCCGAAATGCCCAAAGACGAAAGCACCACGTTTGGTAAAATAAAAGAGTCGCTCATGCGCAAACAACTACCCCAAACCGAAACACCGCACAAGTCAGATATTATACCAATTTGGAGGGTCAATTCACCTCCAGCGTAAGTTATTATAGTAAATCGGCGGGTCAGTTCACATCCAAGGTGAGTTATTATAGCAAAAAGGTGGGTGAGTTCACATTAGAAGTGAACTATTATAGCTTTTTGGCGGGTCCATTCACCGCCGAGCTAAACTGACCCGCCAAATTGGTATAATAACTCACCTCAAAGCTAAACTGACCCGCCAAAAAGCTATAATATCCACCCTTTTTGCTGGATGAATGCACCGCTAACAGAGACGAACTCAAAATCCCGATCAAATAACCGACTCTTTTATCGGATCATTTTTGTCCGATAATATCCACACTGAGCCACGCCATTCTTAACATCTGCTGCCCTCTTGAGTCGAAGACTCAGCCCTTATTTGCCGCCCCCTTTGAGCCGGAGGCTCAGCCAGACAGTAGCCGGTCGGCGCAAGCCACCGGAACACGCCTCACAAGAACCAAATCGTCGGCATATCGTGAACGTAGCATACCAACACGAGATGCCAACGCCACTCCCGATACGCCAAGTAAAAGGAAAACCAAAATCCCCGATCGGCTGAAAAATATCGCCTACTCTCGTCGGCTACCGAAAAAAAAACCTACATGCCGACGCCCATACGCCAACAACATCTCTCAGTTTGCGGGAGAGAAGGATGTCAGTCGATTCCTCCCGTATCGTGAAGATTTCCGCTTAACATACCCGTCCATACCCGTATGATGCGCGTATGAACTCAATCGAAATCGACGACCAAGTGTTGGCTGAACTTTCACTCCGCGCCACGGGATTCCATGTCACCCCCAACGACGTGCTCAGGCGCATCCTCGACTTCAAGGCCCCGGCATCGCCGCAACCCCTCGCCACGCCAATCGCCTCACCTCAGCCAGCGGCCCCGCCTCTTCCCCCGACTTTGCTTCAGTTCCTTGAGAGCGAGCGCTTCCAGCGGCATCATCAGGCAGTTGACCGCTATCTCGTCATTCTTGCCTGGTTACACAGCGCGCAACCAAAACAGTTTGCCGAGGCGGCACTCGGTTTCCAACGCGGCAGTCGCCACTACTTTGCCCGTTCTGAGCGGGCGATTTTGGAGAGTGCCGTTGGTAGCACAGCCAAGCCCATCCCACAGTCACCGTTCTGGGCTCTAACGACTCTCGACAACAAGTCGAAGCGCATCGTTTTGGAGGACATTCTCCGTGCGCTCAGTTACTCGCGAGGTGACATCAAACTTGTCTTGGCAGAGTTACCCGATTCGGGCATTCGACGCAACCATGCCCGCTCTCGATTTGCGGATTCAATCTAACAATGGTCGAAACGCCTAATTATGCGCTGCGGAAAACGGCTTCTAGTGTTACGCTGGCTGCTGCGCTGCCTTCGCCCGCGCAGCCATTGCGCCAGCTTCCGCCGTCGTTGAGCTTTGGCTTATTAATCCATAAGCCTCAGCACCATGAGCACTATTCGCATTGTCAGTAAACGATTCCCAAAAAAGGGATACTTCATAAACGAAGGCAGCTACGATTACATTACGACTCCAGATGGGCTTCCTGCTTTCGCCTTCCGATGGCAGGGAATGATATTTCGCGGCTCTAAGGCACAGTTTATTTTCGCGCGTGATGCTGCCCGCATCGGTCGCATACCAGACGATGTTGCGCGCTCCCGAGCTCGTGGTGCGGGCTTCTCGCGTGCCAGCAGAGTGCCCGGTATCATCCCCAGCCTCATCTTTGGCGCGATTGGTGCCGCCACCGCCCGCACCAGCAACATAAAGGGCTTCGGCGTTTTTTATAACAACGAAGACGGTCATTTGGCGGTCTTTTTTGTCGTCGCACCTCCCGAAATCATTGACGAGATTTTCCGCTCCGTTCCCGCAGATAGACACGACAAGGATACAGAACTTCCACCACCAACCGAAGAAACCACCGCATGACCAACATCCACAGAACAATAGTGGCGAGTGTCTTTGACGCACTCAAACTACAGGGCTGCATCTGCGGCTACACAATCGACGATACGGACGGGAGACCTGATTGGCACGAGGACGGATTCGACCGAGCCTTCCAAGAATTCAAAACCAATCCACAACCCTTCGGCCTCAAAAAAAAGAACGAACGGGCGTGGCTGATGATTGTTCTCGCCCAAAAG
>JAYVQK010000202.1:0-21468 GCA_043757005.1 Verrucomicrobiaceae bacterium | reverse complement strand
TTTTCCTTCGTGGGCTCCGCACCTCTGTATTCAGGTCCGAATGGCGCTCAGATAAGGACGGAAATGGACAACTCACCCTTCCCTGAAAGCAGGCGCTGCTTATTCCGCTCGCTCCACGGTGAGGGGGCTTATCTGAGCGCCAGTGTTAGTTTTTAGGATACGAGAGCTTTTTGTGGAAAGATGCGGAGAGATGAGATGGGGGCGGCGTTTGGTGGGGTGTCGCTGTCTGTCGTTTCTTCCCCCGGTCTGGGGGGCGGATCTTGACTTTGTAAAAATCGGCTAATTCCCCACCCCTCTGCCTGCTTTACCCAGTAGTATGAAACCGTTCACATTCGTCACACTTCTCGGGCTCATTATCGCCGCACGCGCCGACGTGCCTGCGAAGGTGACTTATTCCGATCACATCGCGCCGATTTTCCGCAATGTCTGCACGAATTGCCACAACCCGGATAAGCAGAAGGCGGGGCTCGATCTCACGACGTATCAGGGCACGATGGCAGGCGGCGAAAGTGGGCCTGCGGTGAAGCCGGGGAACGCGGACGGCTCGCTGATGTTCAAGGTGTGCACGCAGACGGAGGAGATAAAGATGCCGCCAAAAGGGGACAAGCTGAATGACGGCGAGATGGCGCTGCTGAAGGGCTGGATCGCGGGCTTTGCGCTGGAGAATGCGAACAGCAAGCCCGCCGCCGTGCAGCAGAACAATGTGGCCTCCGCTGTCGTCTCGCTCACGCGCCCGGATGGCCCGCCGCCGATGCCGGGGGATTTGCCGCTGGAGCCTTTTGTGAAGGCGCGCGGCAATGGCACGGTGATGGCGATGGCGGCGAGCCCGTGGGCCCCGCTGGTGGCCATCGGCGGGCAGAGGCAAGTCTTCCTTTACCACACGGAGACGATGCAGCCGCTGGGCGTGCTGGCTTTCCCCGAAGGCTACCCGAACGTCCTGCGCTTCTCGCGCAATGCGAAGCTGCTGCTCGCGGGCGGCGGGCTGGGCGGGAAGTCCGGCTCGGTCGTGCTGTGGGATGTCGCGACGGGCGACCGCGTAGGCAGCGTGGGGAATGAGACCGATGCGGTGCTGGCGGCGGACATTTCGGCAGATCATCAGTTTGTCGCCCTCGGCGGTGCGGATAAGCGCGTGAAGCTCTATCAAACGAAGGACGGCAAGATGACCGGGCTCATTAAAAAGCACACCGATTGGGTGACGGCCATCGCCTTTAGCCCCGACGGCAAATACCTCGCTACTGCGGATCGCAGCGGCGGTGTGGAGATCTGGGAGACAGGCGCAGAGCCCAAGCCGTTCAATACGCTCGCAGGCCACAAAGCCGCTGTGACCTCCCTCGCCTTCATGCCCGGCGTGCTCGCCAGCGGCAGCGAAGACGGCAAGGTGACGCTCTGGAATGTGAAGGACGGCACCGAGCAAAAAAGCTGGGCCGCACACCCCGGCGGCGTGTTGTGGGTGGACTTCACGCCCGATGGCCGCCTCGTGAGTTGTGGCCGCGATAAAATCGCAAAAGTCTGGGACGCCACCGGCAAAGTGCTCGCCGCGACCGAGGCGTTCAGCGACCTCGCCCTGCGCGCCACGATGAATGGCGAGCGTATCATCGCTGCCGACTACAGCGGAGCCATCCGGGTCTTCACCCTCGCTGGCGATAAAGTGAACAAAGTCGGCGAACTCAGCGCCAACCCACCCAGCATCGCCGAGCAACTCGCGGTGGCGGAGAAAACATTCACCGAAACGCAATCCGCCCTGCCCGCCCTGCAAAAAGTCGTGGCCGATACCGAAACCAAGATCAAAGCCGAGCAAGACGCCGCCGAGGCCAAACGCAAAACCGACATCGCCGCCGCCGAAGCCCGCAAAGCCGACATCGCCAAGCAACTCGAAGCTGCCAAAGCCGCTCCAGATCAAGCGCCCCAGCTCGCCGCCGCCACGCAGGCCCTCGCCGCTGCGGACGCTGAAATTCAAAAACTCCAGCAGCCCGCAAAGCCTCTGGCTTCTCCCGCCGCCGCGCAAAAAGTCGCCGACCTCGGCAAGAAACTCGAAGGCCAAACCAACGAAGTCGCTACCCTCCGTGCCGAGCGCGCGAAGTTTGCCACCGACTCTGCCGAATACAAAACCGCCGACGCCAAAGTGCAGGCCAGAAAAGCCGACCTCGTCGCCACCGCCGCCGAAATCGAAACCGCCAAACAAATCGCCACCCAGCCCCAGCCCAACGACAACGAGCAAGTGCTCGCCAAAGCCAAAGCAGAGCTCGACGCCGCCACCGTCCGCGTCGCTCCCACGAAGGTCGAAGTGCAACGCTGGAAGCGCGCCCAGCTTTACCAGACCGTTTTCAACGCCAAACAAACCGTGGCCGACAAACAGGCCAAGCTCGACGACGCCACCGCCACGGCGAAGGACGCATTCCGCCAAGCCGAGCTGACCAAACAAGGTCTCGCCGCTGCCGAGCAAACTGTGGCCAGCGCCGCCAAACTCATCGCCGAAAAAGAGCAAGCCCTCGCCGTAGTAAAGCAAGCCGCCGACGCCGCGAAAGCTGCCATCGCCGCTGCCGAGAAAGCCGTCGCCGACAAGAAAATGGAAGTGCCCGACACGAAGAAGATCGAGGGCGAAGTCGCCGAACTCCAAAAGCAGCTCGCCGCCGTCGCCACCCCCGTGGACGCCCTGCGCGCCGAGCGCAAAAAATTCCAAGAAGGCACCACAGATTACCTCAAAGCCGATGCCGCCGTGCAGGCCAAAAAAGCCGAGGTCAAATACGAACCCGAGACCGCCCGCCTCACCGCCGCCATCGCCGCCGCGCAGACTGCACTCACCGCGAAACCCGAGCCCGCCCCTGTCCCGCCCGCTCTTTTAGAAGCCGTCAAAAAAGCACAGCTCGACGCCAAACTCGCCGATACCAAACTCGCTCCCGCCGAGAAGCTCGTCGCCGACGCCAAGAAATCCATCGAAGAAGCCAAAGCGCAGATTCCGCAGCTCAAAACCCGCATCCCCCAGCTCCACGCCGACGCCGCCAAGACCAAGGCCGCCGCCACCGCCGCCGCCGCCGCCCTCACCAAAGAACTCGCCACCGCCAAAGCCGAAGCCGACCGCCTCCGCGCCCAATACGAAGCCAGCAAAAGCTCGGCCTCCACGCTTGAGCCTAGCGCCACTCGCGGCTAGACCATCCCCCGTGCTCAAAATCCGTCTCAAGGATGTCGCCGCCCGAGCGGGCGTCGCCATCAATACCGCTTCCACCATTCTGAATCGTCGCTCAAATTCTTGGGCATCGAAAGAAACCAGTGAGCGCGTTTTCCAAGCCGCCGCTGACCTCGGCTACAAACCGAACCGTGCCGCGCAAGCCCTGCGTTTTGGCTGCTTCCACGCTATCGCGCTCGTCATCGCCGATCTGCACAATCCCTATTACACAGCCTTCGCCGATGCGATGGAGGAGGCCGCCGGAGCACTGGGCTACGATGTGCTGATCGAGACTTGGCGCAATGATCTCGCCCGCGAACGCCACATCCTCGACGAACTCAGCAACCGCCAAGTGGACGGCATCGCGGCCTTTCTCAGCGACCCCGAGGCGCATCGCGATTACCTCGCGAAACAGGCTAAACAGCGCACGCCCTACGTCGTCCTCTCCACCACCGGCGAATCGCCGTTGCCCGTGGACGCTGTGCTGGCGGACTTCGAGCAAGGTCTGCGCGACGCTGTAGATGCGCTTTTTGCCCTCGGCCATCGCCGCTTCGCCTTCCTCAGCGCACTCGCCGAGGGCCAGTATGGCGGGCGTCGCCCAGAGCTTTTCCGTCGCTTACTTGCAGAGAAAGGAATCGCTGAGCGCGCCTTCACCACCATCTCCTGCGGCCACACCATCGCCAGCGCGCATCATGCCTCCGCTGCACTCCTCGCCCGCCCAGCCGCGAAGCGCCCCACCGCGCTCATCGCGCTGAACGACCTCTCCGCCATCGGAGCCATGCGCGCCGCCGCCGATCTCAGCCTCAGCATCCCTCGCGACCTCAGCATCCTCGGCGTGGACGACATCCCGCTGGCCTCCTTCCTGCCGATCTCGCTCAGCACCATCGCCCAGCCGATCACCGACATGGCCCAGCGCACCGTCGAGCTACTCATCGCCCGCATCGAGAAAAAGGACGCCGCTCTCCCGCTTCAACAAGTGGTCTTTCCGACGAAGTTCATCCGCCGCGAGAGCATCGGGAAAGCGAAGTAACCGCTTGCCTTTCACGCCGCGTCTGCGAAACGAAGCGCGCTCCAAACCAAGTCACTGAACGATTCTTATGCCCACGGCCAAAAATATCCAAGCCGCTTACAAGCTCGCCGCCGAACGCTACGCCACACTCGGCGTGGACGCCGCTGCGGCACTCGAAAAACTCCGCGCGCTCAGCATTTCCCTCCACTGCTGGCAGGGCGATGATGTCGGCGGTTTTGAGGATTTGGGCAACATCCTCAGCGGCGGCATCGCCGTCACCGGCAACTATCCCGGCAAAGCGCGCACGCCCGACGAACTGCGCGCCGACCTCGACAAAGCGCTCTCGCTCATCCCCGGCCAACATCGCCTAAACCTCCACGCCTTCTACGGCGAATTTGGCGGCAAGCGCGTGGATCGCGACGCCATCGAGCCGAAACATTTTG
Organism: Verrucomicrobiaceae bacterium; assembly: GCA_043757005.1. Taxonomy (GTDB): domain Bacteria; phylum Verrucomicrobiota; class Verrucomicrobiia; order Chthoniobacterales; family Chthoniobacteraceae; genus SXWH01. The sequence continues at coordinate 16,853 of JAYVQK010000202.1, read as the reverse complement.
CCAACTGGATCGCGTGGGCAAAAGCGCGCGGCCTCGGCATGGACTTCAACCCGACGTGTTTCGCCCACGCGAAATCAGCGGACGGCTTCACCCTCTCGCACCGCGATAAAGGCGTGCGCAATTTCTGGATCGAACACTGCCAGCGTTCGCGTGAGATCGGCGCGGCCATGGGCAAGGCGCTCGGCTCGCCGTGCGTGACGAATGTGTGGATCCCCGACGGCTACAAAGACACGCCTGCCGACCGCGTTGCGCCCCGCGAACGGCTCTCAGCCTCGCTCGACGCCGTTTTTAAAAAACCACTCAAGCACCATTACGACGCCGTGGAGCCGAAACTTTTTGGCATCGGCAGCGAGAGCTACGTGGTCGGCTCGCACGAGTTTTACCTCGGCTACGCCGTGAGCCGACAAAAGCTGATGTGCCTCGATGCTGGCCACTATCACCCGACCGAAGGCATCGCGGATAAAGTCTCGTCCGTCCTGCAATTCATCCCACGCTTGCTGCTGCACGTTTCGCGTGGAGTCCGCTGGGACAGCGACCACGTCGTGACTTACAGCGACGATCTGCAAGCCATCGCGCTGGAACTCGTGCGCGGCAATTTCCTTGGGCGCACCCACCTCGGCCTGGACTACTTCGACGCCAGCATCAACCGCGTCGCCGCCTGGGTCATCGGCACGCGCAACTTCCAAAAAGCCCTCCTCGCCGCTCTGCTCGAACCGCGTGCAAAGCTGATCGAAGCAGAATCCGCAGGCGACTTCACTACCCGCCTCGCGCTGCAAGAAGAAGCAAAGTCGCTGCCCTTCGGCGCAGTCTGGGATCGCTTCTGCGAAGAGCAAAGCGTGCCCGTCGGCGAGGCATGGCTGGCGGAGGTGAAGCAGTATGAGCGTGCAGTGCTGGCGGCGCGGTGAGGCACGTTGACAGCGAACCTTTAAGCATCAAGATGCCTACATGAGAACCACGCTGACACTCGATCCCGACGTTGCCGCTCTGACAAAGAAAGCTGCTGCAAAGCTCCATCTCAGTTTCAAACACGTCGTCAACAACGCCCTGCGAGTCGGGCTCAATGAAGTGCTCAAGCCTGCCAAGGCAAAGCCCTACAAGACTGTGGCTAAACCGATGGGGCTGCGTAGTGGATTCAGCTACGATAACATCGGCGAACTCCTCGCGGCGGCAGAAGGAGAGGACCACCAGTGATCCTCGTGGATGCCAATATCCTCCTCTACGCGCACGACTCGCTCGCTGAATTCCATAAGCCTGCGAAGACATGGTGGGATGCGCAGTTGAGCGGCACGGATGCCGTGGGCTTGCCGTGGCAGACGATTCAAGCGTTCCTCCGAATCAGCACGAATCCACGCCTCCACAAGCGTCCACTCACGGTCAGCGAGGCCACGGATCGCATTGAGAGCTGGTTTGCGCAGCCTTGCGTGAAAATTCTCCAGCCGACCGACGCGCACTGGACGGTCTTTCGCCAACTTGTGCGCGATGCGAATGCGACCGGAAATCTCATCACCGACGCGCATCTCGCCGCGCTTGCGATCGAGCATCGCTGCGAATTGTTTTCGTCGGACGCGGACTTCTCGCGTTTCAAGTCGCTCAAGTGGCGGAACCCGCTCCGGTAAAGAATGGATCAGCCACTTCTCCAGCTCACCGACATCCGCAAATCCTTCGGCGCAGTCCGCGCGCTGAGGGGTGTGTCGTTTGATCTGAAAGCAGGGGAAGTCCATGCGCTGCTCGGCGAAAATGGGGCCGGGAAAAGCACGCTCATCAAGGTCATCACCGGCGCGCATCAGCCGGGTGGCGGCACGCTCACGGTCGGCGGCGAAGTCGTGAGCGAGCTGACTCCAGCAAAGGCGCACGCGCTCGGCATCGCCTGCATTTATCAGCAGCCCGCGCTTTTTCCCGATCTCACCGTGGCGGAAAACATCGGGCTGCGGCTGAAAAAATCCGGCGCGTTCAGCCGTGTGCGTTGGGCGCAGCAGCAGGCACAAGCGGCGGATTTGCTGGCGCGTATCGGCGCGGAGATTTCGCCGGATGCGGAAGTGCGCTCGCTTTCCATGCCGGAGCAGCAGCTCGTGGAAATCGCCTGCGCGCTCGGCACTGCCGCGCGCATCGTCATCATGGACGAGCCCACGGCATCGCTCACACAGACCGAGCAGCATTTGCTTTTCAAAGTCGTGCGCGATCTGCGGACGAGCGGCGTCGGCGTGGTCTATATCTCGCATCGGCTGGAGGAAATCTTCGCCCTCGCCGATCGCGTCACCGTCTTGCGCGATGGCGAAAGTGTGGGCACCAATCCGGTCAGAGATTTGAATGAAGCGCAGATGATCCAGCTTATGGTGGGGCGCGAAGTCGCGGCGATTTATCCACCTTCCGAGAGTGCACCGGGGCAGGTTGTGCTCTCGCTCAAAGATGTCGGTTGCCGCGCGAGCGGAGTCCACGGCGTGACGCTCGAAGTGCGCGCTGGCGAAGTCGTCGGCCTCGCAGGTCTCGTCGGTGCGGGGCGCACGGAATTGGCGCGGATACTTTTCGGCATCACGCCCGCCGATGCAGGCGAGATAAGCATCCGACGCGAACGCGCTACCATCGCCAGCCCGAGCGAGGCCATCGCGCACGGCATCGCTTACGTGCCGGAAGATCGCCGCCGCCACGGCGTCATCCTCGATTTGCCCATCGCGCATAATATCACCATGGCCATCCACCGCCGCATCTTCCCCGGCAGCGTGCTGCGGTTCAAAGCGGAGACGGATTTGGCCGCGCAATTCATCCGCGAACTCGGCATCAAAGCCTACGGCCCCGAAGCGCCCGGCGGCTCGCTCAGCGGCGGCAATCAGCAAAAGGTGAGCGTCGCCCGCTGGCTCGCGACGAAGCCGAAGCTGCTCATTTTAGACGAGCCCACACAAGGCGTGGATGTCGGAGCAAAAGCCGAGATTCACAAAATCATCCGCGCCCTCGCCAAGCAGGGCCTCGCAGTGCTGATGATCTCCAGCGACCTCCCCGAAGTCCTCGGCATGAGCGACCGCATCGGCGTGATGCGCGGCGGCACACTCGCCGCGATACTCCCCGGCGGCAGCGATGCCCACACCGTGATGTCCGCCGCGCTCGGGCAGGCAGAAAGGGAGGCGGCGTGAGGGATCTACAATTCTTCTGGGCTAAAGACTCTCAGTCTCGGCACTCTGCGAAAATCAGTGATGTTTTGCGTCACGAGCGTGGCGTTTTGCAGCAATGCGGTGGCAGCGATGATGGCGTCGGGCGCTTTCAACCGCACCGTGCGACGCAGGCGGGCAGCCTCTTCGATTACCGCTTCGCTGATGGCGACTTCCTCGGATTGCGCGAGCAGCAGCCGCCAGTCTGCGAGGTCTTGCTCGCTCAAGCTGGAGTGACTGAGCAGCTCCAGTCGTGTCATCGCCGAGTGGCCGCACCATTCGTCCAGCGCAGCTACGAGCAAGGCGCGGCTCGCCATAAGCTCGTCCCGCATCGCATCAATCCACACGTTTGTATCCAGCAGCCAACGCATCACCGCTCGTCCCATTCGGCGCGCACTTGCCGCTCATATTCCACCCCGCTCATCGGCGCTTTTGCTTTTCCGAGCAGGCTTTTGATCACCGCGACGTCCGCCTTTTTCCGCAGTCGCTTTGCATCCTCCACCGTCACGAGCACGCGCCCAGTGGCTGGGAGCTTGTTTGGTTCGTCGGGAATGATGTGCCCGTTTTCAATCGTAGCCTCGATAGTGATTGGTGCCATGAGCGTGAAAGTAGTCGCAAACCTCGGAGGAGGCAAAGCCGCAGTTCGATGAATAAGCACTTCCGCGAAATCTCCGTCGCCATCGCGCTTGGCGCTCTGCTGCTGGCGCTTGCTATTTTTGCTCCGCACTTCTTTGCGCTCCAGCCGTTGCTTTCGCGGCTCACTTCGCAGGCTCCTGCGCTCGTCGCGGCTATCGGCATGACGCTCGTGATCGTCTCGCGGCAAATTGATATTTCCGTCGGCTCGCAATTCGGGATGTGCGCGGTGGTCGCCGGGCTGCTTGCGGCGAAAGGTTTGCCGCTCATCGTCGTCATCGTCGCCGCCATCGGAGCGGGCGCGGCGATGGGGGCGCTGAATGGCGCGCTGGTCGCGTGGCTGCGGCTGCCGAGCATCGTCGTCACGCTCGCCACGATGGTCACTTGGGCCGAGGCGCTGCGGCTTTGGCAGCAGGGCCGTCTGCTGAATCTCCCCGCTGGCGTGCAGTGGTTCGGCCTCAGCCAGGCAGCGGGGCAGACCGCTCTCATTGCTTTCGCCATCGCGCTCGTCGTGCTCGCCGCGTGGCTCATGCGCAATGTCGCCGCTGGCCGCCACGTTTTCGCCGTTGGCACGGATGCCGAGGCTGCGCGGCTCGCGGGCATTGATCCCAAGCGCACGACCTTCGGCGTCTTCGTGCTCATGGGCGCACTCGTAGGCCTCGCAGCGGTGATGAACGTCGTGCAGTCGCCGCAAGTCCAGCCGACATGCGGCGACGGGCTGGAGATGAAAGTGATCGCTGCTTGCGTAGTCGGCGGCGTCGCGGTGAATGGCGGGCGCGGCAGTCTGTGGGGCGTCTTCCCCGGCTTGCTCCTCCTCGCAAATGTGAACCCCGCGCTCACGCACTTTCACGTCCAGGCGTATTGGGAAAAAGCCATCCAGGGTTTCGTCATCCTCCTCGCCGTGATGGCCGACGGACTCCGCAGCAAACGCAAGCCATGACCAAATCTTGGAAATCCATTTTTGCCCGCCACGAGACCGTGCTCTTCATCGTGCTCGTTCTGGAGGTCATTCTTTTCAACGTCGTCGGGCGCAAATTCCTCACCGGCGACAACGTCGCAAACATCGTCCGCCAGTCCGTAGAGATCGGCCTACTCGCGCTGGTGATGACGCCCATTATCCTCACCGGCGGCATTGATCTTTCCGTCGGCTCGCTCATGGGATTGTGTGCCGTGGCGTTTGGCGTTTTGTGGAAAGACGCGGGCTTTTCGCCATGGATTGCTGCGCTTGGTGCCGTAGGCGTGGGGGCGCTCGGCGGTGGCGTGAATGCACTGCTCATCACGCGCCTCGGCCTGCCGCCGCTCATCGTCACGCTCGGCACGTTCTCCCTTTTTCGCGGACTCGCGGAAGCCTTCACCGGCGGGACGAAAGCCTACACGGGCTTCCCGGATTCCTTCCTCGCGCTCGGCAATGGCTTCGCGCTGGGCGTCCCTGTGCAGGCATGGGTGCTTGCCGCCGTGGCGCTTTCGATGTGGCTGCTCGTCCACCGCACCACGTTTGGTCGCGCCTTTCGTGCGCTCGGCTTTGCGCCGGAAGGTGCGCGCTACGCGGGCATCCCTGTGGAGCGCAGACAGGCGCTGGCTTACACGCTTGCGGGCGCTGTCGCGGGGCTGGCGTCGGTCGTCTTCATCTCGCGCGTCACCGAGGCGCGAGCGAGCGCGGGCGTGGGGTATGAGCTGGCGGCGATCACGGCGGTAGTGCTCGGCGGCACGAGCATCTTTGGCGGCATCGGCACGATCCATGGCACGCTGCTCGGCGTCGCGGCAGTCGCGGTTTTGGGCAATGGCCTCTCGCGCATTCTCAGTATTTCCAGCATCTCCCGCGAGCTCTCCGGGATGCTCACGGGCGCGCTGCTGCTCCTCGCGCTCGCAGCGGGTGCGCTCACGAAAACCTTGTCCGAGCGCCGCGCTCGCCGCCAATCTCTCCCAACCACAAAACCACAACCATCTACTCCATGAAACGCATCCTCACCATCACACTCTCCGCCAGCCTCGCACTCTTTTCGGGCTGCGACAAAAAAGCCGATACCGCCAGCAGCGGCGGCGGCAAGAAGCTCCTCATCGGCCTTCTGCCAAAAAGCAAGGGCAACCAATACTTTGCCACCGTAGAGCAGGGCGCGAAGCTCGCTGCTAAGGAACTTGGCGCGGAACTGCTCTTCGACGGCCCGACGAATACCGATGCTGCAAAGCAAAACGAGATCGTGGAAAACTGGATCACGCAGGAGGTGGACGTGATCGCGGCGGCGGCGGAAAACAAAGACGGACTCAGCTCGGCGCTGAAAAAAGCGCAGGCCAAGGGGATCAAAGTGGTGACTTACGATAGCGATGCGAACGCCGACGCGCGTTCCTTTTTCGTGAACCAAGCGACGGCGCAGGGAATCGGCGAAGTGCTGATGGATACGGCGGCGCAGCTCTGCGGCGAGGAGGGGGAATTTGCCATCATCACCGCCACGCTCACCGCTGCGAATATGAACGAATGGCGCAAGCACATCGAAGCGCGGCTCGCGTCGAAATACCCGAAGATGAAGCTCGTGGATACGAAGCCTTGCGATGACCAAAAGGACAAGGCGCAGCAGGAAGCGACGAACCTCCTGAGTGCTTACCCGAATGTGAAGTGCATCATGGCGATCTGCTCGCCAGCCGTCCCCGGAGCGGCGGAGGCGGTGAAGCAAGCGGGCAAGACGGGCACGATCAAAGTGCTGGGCCTCGGCCTGCCGAGCGAGAACAAGGCGTATGTGAAAGAGGGCGTCACGCAGGCCGTGATTTTGTGGAAAGTCGAAGACCTCGGCTACCTCGCGATCCAAGCTGCTGCTGCCACGGTGAAAGGCACGCTTAAGGCGGGCGACAAGACTTTCAAGGCGGGTAAGCTTGGCGATCTCGAAGTCGTCGGCAGCGACATCCTGCTCGGCAAACCCTTCGTCTTTACGAAGGAGAATATTGACCAGTTCAATTTCTAAAACCGCTCATGTTTCGCGCATCCCTGCTCGCTTTTACGACACTCACACTTGCGGCTCATGCCGCTGAACTTCCTCCGCAAGTCGCGTCACGCGCGGAGAAGTCTCCGCTCCAGTCGTTCTTTATCGCGCCGACGCGCATCGTTTGGAAATCCGACGCGGGCGTGAAATACGCGGAAAACTTGCTCGCGAAGAAGCCTGGGCAGGCGGTGCTGAAGGAGCCGCAACCGGCTTGCGTGCTGACTCCGCAGGACGGCAAGCCGGCGGGCATCTTGCTCGATTTCGGCACGGAGTTGGTGGGCAATGTGGAGCTCTTCACGCCGCTCGCGGGCGACAAGGCGGCGAACCCGGTGCGTATTCGTTTCGGCGAGAGCGTGAGCGAGGCGATGTCGGAGCTGAATGAGCGCGGCGGTGGCAATGACCACGCGGTGCGCGACCAAATCGCGGGCCTTCCGTGGCTGGGAAAAAAGACGGTGGGGCCGAGCGGCTTTCGCTTTGTGCGTATTGATACCGCCGATGCCAAGCGGCCCGTGCAGCTCTCGCAAGTGCGCGCCGTGCTGCAACTGCGCGACGTGCCTTGGGTGGGCTCTTTCCGATGCAGCGACGAGCGGCTGAATCGCATCTGGCAGACGGGTGCTTATACGGTGCATCTCAATATGCAGGATTACTTGTGGGACGGCGTGAAGCGCGACCGGCTCGTGTGGATCGGCGACATGCACCCGGAGACGAGCACGATCTGCGCGGTATTCGGCGCGAATGAAGTGGTGCCGCGCTCGCTGGATCTCACGCGCGACGTGACGCCGGTGAGCGACTGGATGAATGGCATCAGCAGCTATTCGATGTGGTGGGTGCGCATCCACGAGCAATGGTGGCTGCAAAACGGCGACCGCCCTTATCTCGAAGCGCAGCGCCCGTATTTGCAGGCGTTGATGAAGAAGCTCGCTGCGCTGATCGGCGACGATGGGCGCGAGCATATTGATGGGATGCGCTTCCTTGATTGGCCCAGCTCGCCCAACAAACAGGGCGTGACGGCTGGGCTGCAAGGGCTGCTCGTGATGACGCTCGAAAGCGGCGCGCGTTTGCTCGCGACCCTCGGCGATGCCGACACGGCCAAGCTCTGCACGGATGCCGCCTCGCGCGGGCGGAAAGTGGTGCCGCAGGTGAATGGCTCGAAGTCTGGCGCGGCGCTGCTGGTGCTCGCGGGGATGAGCGATGCGAAGCAGACCGCCGAGACCGTTTTGAAAGCTGGCGGGCCGCATGGGCTCAGCACTTTCTACGGCTTCTATGTGCTGCAAGCGTTGGCGAAAGCGGGCGAGACGGATGCGGCGCTCGACTTCATCCGGCAGTATTGGGGCGCGATGCTCGATGTGGGGGCGACGACTTTTTGGGAGGACTTCGATCTCGATTGGATGAAGGGCGCGGGGCGCATTGATGAGTTGGTGCCTGCGGGGAAAAAGGACATCCACGGCGACTACGGCGCGTATTGCTACGTGGGCTTCCGCCACAGCCTGTGCCACGGCTGGGCGAGTGGGCCGACGGCTTGGCTGAGTCAGACGGTGCTCGGCGTCACGCCGCTGGAGCCGGGCTGTGCGAAAGTGCGGATCGTGCCGCAGCTCGGGTCGCTGGAGTGGGCGGAAGGGACGTATCCCACGCCGCGCGGGCCGATCAAAGTGCGCCACGAGCGTAAGGCCGACGGCACCACTTCCTCGAAGATCGAAGCGCCCGATGGCGTGACGGTCGTGCGGGAGTAGCGGCCATGCAGCGCGGAGAGCCGAGCGACGAATCTGGAGTGCGGGGGCATGACCCCGCTTTGGTGGGCGAGGAACGAGCGGGTGGGAAAGCCGCTCGCAAGCACGGACGGTTTGCCCACCCAAAGGCCCCTCCAGAGCGGGGTCATGCCCCCGCACTCCAGATTCGTCGCTCGTAAATTCTAAACTTCACCCATCACAACACCATGAAACGACACCTCGCTCTCACCCTCTTCACCATCCGTGCGTTCACTGCCAGTGCGGCGCTTGCGCCCGCCGATCTCCGCGTGGAGTGGCTGCGCGATCCGCTCACCGTAGAGGCGGAGAAGCCTCGGCTCTCGTGGCGCGTGGAGGAATCCGACGCGGCGGTGAGGGGTCAAAAGCAGACAAAGTATCGCGTGCTCGTAGCGGCGAGTGCGGAGGCACTGGCAAAGGATTCGGGAGATGTGTGGGACTCGGGCGAGGTCGCGAGCGATGAGACGCTAAACATCGAATACGCGGGCAAGGCGCTCGTGAGTGGCAGCGCGTATTTCTGGAAAGTGCGCGTGTGGGATAAGGACGGCGTGCAGAGCGTGAGCGTGTCGGCGCATTGGGCGATGGGCCTGCTGAAGGCGGACGATTGGAAGGCGCAGTGGATTTCCTACAAGGACGAGAGCGCGCTGCACAAAGATCGCGCGATGATCTTCCTGCCGCCTGCTCACTACTACCGGAAGACTTTCACGGCGGCGAAAGAGGTGCGGCGGGCGGTGCTCTTTGGCACGGCGCTGGGGCTGGTGGATTTCCACCTGAACAGCGAGCGTGCGGCGCAGGACTACTTCGCGCCGGGCTGGAGCGACTATCGGCAGCGGGCTTACTACCGCGCTTACGATGTGACGAAGAGCGTGCGGAAGGGCGAGAATGTCGTGGGCGCAGTCGTGGCGGATGGCTGGTATGCGGGCTACGTGGGCTACGCGATGCTCGTGGGCTATGGGCCGGATCACACGGGCCGCAACATCTACGGCAAGACCCCGGCGCTGCTGGCGCAACTCGACATTGAGTATGCGGACGGCACGCATGAGATCGTGGGCACGGATGCGACTTGGGAGACGAGCGCGGACGGGCCGATCCGCGAGGCGGATTTGCTGATGGGCGAGCACTACGATGCGCGGCTCAAGGACTCGACGTGGTGCAGAGGGAGGGAGCCGGGCGAGCCGTATTTGCTTTCCGATCCCGTCTCCACATCGGAGCTACGGAACTTAAAACTACCACCCGTCTGGAAATGGCAGCCCGCCATCCGCGCGGAGGATAATGGCAGCACGAAGGCGCATTTCTTTGAGCCGGGTGTGGATGAAGAGCGGGAGTTTGGTTTTCAAAAGCCGGCGAAGCTCGTGGCTTACACCGCGCCGCCGATCCGGGTGACGCAGGAGCTTCCGGCGAAGAAGGTGACGAAGCGCGGGGAGGGCACTTACGTCTTCGACTTCGGGCAGAACTTCGCGGGCAACGTCCGCCTTCGCATCGCGGGCGCGGCGGGGCAAAAGATCACGCTGCGCTATGGCGAGATGCTGCACCCGGATGGGCGGCTGATGACGGAGAATCTCCGCAAGGCTCGCGCGACGGATACCTACATTTGCCGGGGCGGCGGCGAGGAGACTTGGACTCCGCGCTTTACCTACCACGGCTTCCAATACTGCGAGATCAGCGGGCTTACGGCGGAGCCTGCGCTGGGGATGCTCACCGGCCTCGTCATCCACAACGACACACCGCTCACCAGCACCTTTGCTTGCAGCGACGAGGTGCTCACGAAGTTCTGGCAGAACGGCGTGTGGACCCAGCGGGCGAACTTCATCGAGGTGCCCACCGACTGTCCGCAGCGCGACGAACGCCTCGGCTGGATGGGCGACGCGCAGATCTACGCCCGCACGGCCACCTACAATGCCGACGTGGCCGCCTTCTTTACCAAATGGGTGGACGATGTGCGCGAGGCGCAGCGCCCCAGCGGAGCCTACCCGGACTACGCGCCGTATCCCTTTGCCCACGGCGCACCGGGCGCGACGCACGGCACGGCGTGGACAGATGCGGGCGTCATCGTGCCCTATACGATGTGGAGCGTGTATGGCGACCGCCGCCTCATCGAGCGCCACTGGGACTCCATGGTGCGCTTCATGGAATGGCGCGCAAAGGCTGACCCCGAGCTGAAAGGCGTGACCCTCGGCAATACCTGGGGCGACTGGCTGAACCTCGGCGAAAATACGCCAATCCCATTTATTGATCTGTGCTACCACTTCATCTCCGCGCACCACATGGCAGACATGGCGCTCACGCTGGGGAAATACGACGCCGCTGATCAGTATTGGGATCGCTGTCGGGCGTTGGCCAAGAGCTTTGCGGTGCAATTCATCAAAGCAGGCGGCTCTCTCTCCGTGCAGACACAGAGCGCGGCAGTGCTCGCCATCTCCTCGGGCATCCTACAAACTCTACAACACATAGAGTGTAAGCCCTACGTCGCACCCATCGCGGCGGGCCTCGCCGAGCGCATCGCAAAGAACGACTACCGCATGGCCACCGGCTTCCTCGGCACCAAGCCGCTCCTCAGCGTGCTCACACAAAACGGCCAGCACGACCTCGCGTGTCGCCTCTTCCAAAGCCGCAAATTCCCGAGCTGGGGCTACGAAGTGGAGCAAGGTGCGACGAGCGTGTGGGAAAGATGGGACTCTTTTACGAAAGAGCACGGCTTCGACGGCGCGACGGGCAAGAACAACGCGGCAATGAATAGCTTCTCGCACTACTCCTTTGGCGCGGTCATGGAGTGGGCCTTCCGCGATCTCGCGGGGTTGGATGTGTATAAGCGCATCAATTTTCACCCCCATATCCCTTCGCCTACGAGCAATCCCGACGGCAAGCCACTCGAATGGGTGAGTGCGAGCTATGACCACCCGCGCGGACGAATCGCCAGTGTGTGGAAGCGCGAGGGCAGCAGGTTGATCTTCGACATCACCATCCCGGCGAATATGGGAGCCACTGTCTTTCTCCCCGCGAAATCCAAGGACGCCATCACTGAGAGAGGCGTGGCGCTTTCCGATTCCTTCAAGCCGCAAGTATTGGAGGGTAATGAGCACGAGTTGCTGCTCACGCTCGGCTCCGGCACCTACCACTTTGAAGTCACCGAAGCCCCCGCTCCTCCTGCTCCTGCGAAATGATCCGCAGGGGCGCTGCTGAATAATACCAACTTCGAGTAATATACAGACAGCAGCGGTGAGCTTTAGTCCCGGAGGGACTGCCCGATATTAGCCGGTGGTGAAGCGAGGAACGAGCGGGAACCACCGGAACGCAGCAGACGTGTATGCGCCCCGGAGGGGCGCTGGAATCTTGCAAGGACACCGTTCTGTCGCCCCGCTGGGGCTGGTTTTTGTGGGGGGCGGTTCCGGTGGCTTGCGCCGACCGGCTACGGTCTGGCTGAGCCTCCGGCTCATCAGAGGAGCTACAGAGAGCTTTACGGATCGAACAATGGCCTCTGTTTTCTAAACAAAGGCCTCCGTTTTCAAATTAGAGGCCATTGCGGGCTGACAATGGCCTTTGTTTGGCGGACGGAGGCCTTTGCGCGCTCGGCAAGAGGCGTTGCGGGCTGACAATGGCCTTTGTTTGGCGGACGGAGGCCTTTGCGCGCTCGGCAAAGGGCATTGCGAGCTGACAAGGGCGTTTGTTTGGCGGACGGAGGCCTTCGTTTTCAAATCAGAGGCCTTTGCGGGCTGACAATGGCCATTGTTTCGCGAACAAAGGCCTTTGCGCGCGAGGCGCTGGGCTTTTGCGGGCTGAGAATAGGCGGTGTTTGGCGGGCGCTGGGCTTTGCGGGCGGCGCTGTGGGGGTTGCGGGCTGGGGATTGGCTTGCGCGCGGCAGGGTAGCGGTGGAAGGGGGCGGAAGGGGGCGGTGCCCGGCTGGAAAGTGGGGCTTGCGCAGTGGGAGGAGGGTGGATGGGTGCACGGTGAGGGGGGCGTTGATCGGGGTGGGGGCGGCGTCTGGCCTCTCTCAATCGCTCTTTTTGAGCAAAAAGCAGGGTGCCCGCGCTTGTTTCTCGGGGGATTGGGCCTCAAAACGGGCTGCAACCGCTGAAAAGCCGCTGAACCGTCTCTTTTTACCAAATCCTATGATCCGCAAAGCCTTCGTCATGTCTGTGAACCCTGGATGCGAGGCGGAGTATGAGCGGCGGCACGCGCCGATCTGGCCGGAGCTGGAGGCGGCGCTGCGAGCGCATGGGGTGCGACAGTATTCCATCTTCCTCCATGCGGAGACGCGCCAGCTTTTCGCCATGGCGGAGATCGAGGACGAGGCGCGCTGGGCGGCCATCGCGGAGACGGAAGTGTGCCGCCGCTGGTGGGCTTCCATGCGGGAGCTGATGCCGACGAATGTGGATACGAGCCCGGTGGCGCTGGAGCTACGCGAGGTCTTCCGGCTCCCGCTGCCTGCTTCTTTCGTGGCGGAAATTGCGAGCTGAATTCCACCAGCACCTCCGGCAGCAGATACGGCGCAATCGTCGTGAGCACGCCGATAGTCACGACCCCGCGCAGCATTTCCTTCGCATCCGTCGCTTCACGTTTCATGCGATCAAAGAGACGTTCAGCAAGTTCCTCTTTGAGCTTCAGGATCTGCTGGCTGGGCGACGCGGCATTGCTCGGCAGCGCGGGAGAAATTGCCCGTTTGGGCTACTGCGATCATGGATCGGAGCTGGTGCAACTCCATAGGTGGCTCCTATGGCGACGAGAGGAATAAAGTATTTCAACTATCCCCAGCAGAGGCTACAGGATGGTGGTAATCAATCACCGCAATTTATGTCCGCATCACCAAACAACGCTTCCAATCCACTGCTCACCACCTCGGCGGGCAATCCTATCGCCGATAATCAAAACTCTCTCACCGCTGGCCCGCGCGGGCCGTTGTTGATGCAGGACTATCAGCTCATCGAAAAGCTCGCGCACCAAAACCGCGAACGCATCCCCGAGCGCACCGTCCACGCCAAGGGCTCTGGCGCTTACGGCACGCTCACCGTCACGCACGACATCACCCGCTACACCAAGGCCAATGTCTTTGCCGGCATCGGCAAGAAGACGGAGCTCTTCCTTCGCTTTTCCACAGTGGCTGGGGAGGCCGGTGCGGCGGATGCGGAGCGCGATGTGCGCGGTTTTGCGATCAAGTTTTACACGGATGAGGGCAACTGGGATCTCGTGGGCAACAACACACCAGTCTTTTTCGTCCGCGATCCCTACAAGTTCCCAGACTTTATCCATACGCAAAAGCGTCATCCAAAATCGCATCTGCGCAGCGGCACGGCGATGTGGGATTTCTGGTCGCAGAGCCCGGAGAGCCTGCACCAAGTCACCATCCTTTTTTCGGATCGTGGTCTGCCAAAGAGCCTCCGCCACATCAATGGCTACGGGAGTCACACCTACAGCTTCCTCAATGCGGCCAACGAGCGTTATTGGGTGAAGTTCCATTTTAAAACCAAGCAGGGCATCCAAAATATGACCAATGCGGAAGGCGAGGCGATCATCGCGAAAGACCGCGAGAGCTCGCAGCGTGATCTCTTCGAGCACATCGAGCGCGGCGAATTCCCGCAGTGGCGTGTGTGTGTGCAGATCATGCCCGAGGCGGATGCGGAGAGCTACCACATCAATCCTTTCGATCTTACCAAAGTCTGGCCTCATGCGGATTACCCGCTGATGGATGTCGGCACGTTGGAGCTGAATCGCAACCCGGAGAATTACTTCGCCGAGGTGGAGCAGTCTTCTTTCAGTCCGTCGAACATCGTCCCAGGTATCGGCTTTTCGCCGGACAAAATGCTCCAAGCTCGCGTCTTCGCTTATGCGGATTCGCACCGTTATCGCGTCGGCACACACTACGAGATGCTTCCGGTGAATCGTCCGCGCGTTGCCGTTCGCACTTATCACGCCGATGGGCCGATGCGCCTCGATAGCCCGAAGGCGACCGACGCTTACTACGAGCCGAATAGTTTTGGTGGCCCTACGCAGGATGCTCGTTTTGCGGAGCCGCCACTCAAGGTTTCTGGTGATGCTGCGCGCTATAATCACCGCGAGGGAAATGATGATTACACGCAAGCGGGTAATCTTTTCCGTCTTCTGCCTGCGGATGAAAAGGAACGCCTTTATACTAATATTGCTGGTGCAATGGAAGGCGTGCCGGAGTCTATTGTGCAGCGGCAGCTCGTTCATTTTCACAAAGCAGATCCGGCCTACGCGGCTGGTGTCGCTAAAGCTCTGAAGACTACTTGCGCCGTTGCGGCGGAATCCGCGCCGACGATGGCTGGCTAAAGAGAGATGATGTCTGCGCTCACTACTGAGGAAGAAGAGCAGCGCTATGCCGAGCTACAGAGTATGGCGCTCGATCATGCGCGCAGTGGCGCGACCGAGCCGCTCGCGGCGATGTTGCGCGCTGGGTTGCCCGTGAATCTCGCGGATGCCAAAGGCAACTCCCTGCTTTTACTCGCGAGCTACCACGGGCATCCCGAGACCGCGCGGATGTTACTGGAACAAGGTGCTGAAGTGGATCGCCGCAACGAGCGCGGTCAAACACCGCTCGGGGGCGTCGCTTTCAAAGGCTACGCCGAGATCGTCGCACTCCTACTCTCACACGGCGCAGACCTGCACGCCGATAATGGCGGCGGAGCGACTCCGATCATGCTCGCCTCCATGTTTGGTCGGGCTGAAGTTGTGGAGCTGCTAAAGTCTCACGGCGCGAAGTTGCCGCAGTAAAGTTACGCGGAGCGGTTCACGGCGCTGAGGACGGCTTTGATGGAGGCGAGCTCGATGTTGGTATCCACACCAGCGCCCCATTTCGTGCGGCCACCGGCGAAACGGAGTTGCACGTAGGAGATCGCGCTGGCGTCGGAGCCGGAGCTGAGGGCGTGCTGTTTAAAATGGCTCACGGTGAAGGCAGGCACGCCGCTCGTGGTGAGGGCTTGCACAAAGGCGGCGATGGGGCCGTTGCCCTCGCCGGTGAGGTGGCACTCGGTGCCGTCGCGATGCGCGGAGGCGCGGCAGTGGAAGACGCCGCCGACGCCATCGGCATGGAAATGCACGAGCTGCCACGGCGCGGTGCGCTCCACGTATTCGCTCCAAAACATCGCGCGCAACTCGGTGCCGCTGACTTCGCGACCGAGCTGATCCACGGCGTCGTTGGCGATGGGGCCAAATTCGCGCTGCAAGTCTTTCGGTAGTTCGATGCCAAATTCGCTCTCCAACAAATACGCGACGCCACCTTTGCCACTCTGGGAATTGACGCGGATGACTTCGCGGTATTCGCGCCCGAGATCGGCGGGATCTATCGTGAGGTAAGGCACGTCCCAACAAGTTTCATCCACGGTTGTTTTCAAAAATTCGTAGATTGCGACGGCGACCCAAGGAGCATTCCTGTCAGGGCAGTCAGCCCAAACTCCAGGCTTAGGCGATTGGAAGGACTTCGTTGTGAATTTAGCGAAATCACCTGCATTAAAAAATTCGCGACACCTGCGCCATACTTTCCGAGCATTTTCCTGCGTAAACTTGTGCTCTGTGCCAGTTGATTTTGGGACAATAACCATCTTTTCTCCCGCGATCGTAACGACAAAACTATCTTTTTTAACGAATGTCACAAGTCGGGCGGGTGTTCTTTTTACAGCATCCCAAAAATCCTCAAAGCGCGGGTTCTTTTTCTTCTCCCACTCGGCGAGCCCCTTCTTGATTGCGTCTTGATGCGACCCGGAGAAGGCCGTGAAGACCAGCTCGCCCGCGTAGGGTTGGCGCGGCGGGATCGTCATGCCGGTGCAGTGCTCATACATGGCGATGAGCGCGTTCATGTCGGAGAAATCCAAGCCCGGCGCGATGCCGTGCATGTAGAGATTCATGGCCACGGTGATGATGTCGAGATTGCCCGTGCGCTCGCCGTTTCCAAAGAGCGTGCCCTCCACGCGGTCTGCGCCCGCGAGGATGCCGAGCTCCGTCGCGGCGACGCCCGTGCCGCGATCATTGTGCGCGTGGAGCGAGACGATGAGCGATTCGCGGTTGCGGATGTTGCGGCACATCCACTCGATCTGGTCGGCATACACATTCGGCATCGCCACCTCCACGGTGTCCGGGAGATTCAGGATCATCCGGCGCTCGGGCGTGGGCTGCCAAACGTCCATCACGGCCTCCGAGATTTCTTTCGCAAAGTCCAACTCCGTCGCGCTGAAACTCTCCGGCGAGTATTGCAACCGCACATCCGTGCCGACAAGGCGCGGGAGGCGATCCTTCACCCACTGCGCGCCGCGCACCGCTATCTCGCGGATTTCGTCGCGCGACTTGCCAAAGACCACGCGGCGCTGCGCGGGCGAGGTGGAGTTGTAGAGATGGATGATCACCCGCTTCGCCCCGA
>JAYVQK010000201.1:0-5576 GCA_043757005.1 Verrucomicrobiaceae bacterium | reverse complement strand
ATCTCTCAAGAAGCCTGTCTGTGTGTTTTGCTCCTTCATACTTTAAGACTGATATGGGTAACTTGTCGAACTGCGTCTTAAACCAACTGTAGTTTTCCAGTGGCTTAATCTCGCTATTTAACAAGTTATGAAGGCGCTTATGCCAAAGCTCCTCCACCTTTTTCGTGAATCGGTCACGAACGTCATTGCTTAGTTTTTTTGAAAGCCCGTCGTCGTAGTGGGCAAGAGTTTCATGAAGCTCCTGCAAATCCGTGACTTGTGTAGGCGTAGCCTGTTCGCTGTCTATATGGCGTATTTTCTCCTGGTAGTCGTATAACCTTTTGTGCAACTCGAACAACTTGGCGAACAGTGGGTCTAAATTTCCGAGGCTTTTCCGCGCCTGCTCGCAGGTGGATTTTACATCATCACTAGGTGGCGGGATGGGCTGCTTTGTCAGCGCAATAGCTGTGTCGCGCGTGGCACTGGCGAGGGTGTTGGCCGCAGCAAGATGCTCACGCGAGACCTTGGCAAGCGTATCCGCTACTCCATTGTCATTACCGGGAAACCCGACAAGCACATCGCTACGAATCTGGTTCCGTTGATCGGTGACTTCTTGCTTCTCGTGCAAGAGTGGCCGAACTAGCAAGAAAAACATAGCGACTATAGCCGCCAATGAACCAAGTGCAATGGTCGCAGGCTGTGACCACCAATTACGTTGGCCACGCTCGTTGGTCGCTGAAAAAGTGCTTTGCTTCTCCACCTTTCGACCTTCCGATGCATATATTGGAATCTGTGGCAGATCCAGAGATGATGCGTCTCGCAATCCCGTCTGCCTATCACTTTGAGACGGCGCTGACCTCGACACGAAGTCTTGTCGTGCTTGGCTCCTTCCCACATTTTGCGCGAGTTCAACCAACGGCAGTTCATGAGGACGACCGAGATCAAAGACAGGACGCCCAGATGATTCCAGCCGCGAGCGCAACGGGGATTGTTCCTCAATACCGAGCCAGCGAAAATCAGCAGGCTCATCGCTGGGTTGGAGCGAGGTCGTGAAGGTAATCTGCCAGAGGCGTTCTGGGATCAGTCGGAGCGATTCAGCAAAAACCGGACGGAGATCCGTGCTCCCAGGCTGGATGATGTAGGCACCACGGCTTGCATCGCCAGTTGCAAGAAGCCACGCCTGACTCGCGCTGCCTGCAACTTGCTCCCACGCGGAGCTGTTCATCTGCGGGCGAATGGCTGACAGCGCCACTTCATCCGACGCTTCCAAATACCGTGGCGGTTCGTTCCATGAAGTAGCCCACCGCATTGTGAGCAAGACATCGGCAGGCGATGGCCCATCCGGGCCGAGCTGTGCGATCTCGCGCGGATTCACAATGAGGTGATGTGCGATGTGATTCGTCCGCCCGGTGTAATCGGCACCGGCGTCGCGAATCGCACTGAGCACATGGAAGCGACCGCCAGCGACAGCGATGATGCGATGGCAAAAGATGACGCGCCCCGCATCGGTGCCGGGCAGCCGTGAAAACTGACTGGTCCGCTCGATTGCCGAGACGAGCAGCGGGCTGATGTCACGATGGCGAGCCACGGTGCCAAAGCCGGAACGACCGGCTTCCAAGGAACGCGGTGCGCTGGTGTAAATGAGCTGCCAGGCCATGCGCTACTTCCCTTCTACACAAGGCACGATGCTCGGCGCGACGCGGGAGAGCACCCAGAGTGTTGGAATTTCGACGTGGCGGGGGTTCAGCCGTTGCGGATCAGGGCCGATCATCTTCACCCCACGGGCGTCCGTGAATTCAACCGGCGAGCATCCGAGCGGGCTTGCAGCGAAATACATCACCTCCGATGAGATTGCCTCGGCGTTTGCAACGATTGCCGGGCAAATCTCCAGCAACAACGACCGCACTCGCATCGAGTTTCGGGTGACAAGAGAAACGTCGAGCTTGCCGTCGCACAATGGAGACTCAACCGGCTCACCAAGGAGATGAGCCCACGTATCGCTCTTGCCCACGATTACTGCGAGCGGTGTTGCAATTTTCTGACGTGCATCAAGGCCCAGCAGGCTCTTAATTCGCACCTCAGTCTCGGCGAGAATGATGTCCTGCTGATCCATCCGTTTGTGCTCAATTTGTGGATCGTTCAGCCCGGTCAGACGCTTCTTAAACTCCGCGTTGTGGAGCGGATCGAAGAGGAAGAAAATGCCCGATGCTGCGGCGATGTGCTGCGCACCGGGTGATTCGGCACTATTTCGAGTCGGTTCAAAATGCTCGCCTGCATTGTCGTAGAAAACGACTGAGAAATCCTGTGTCTGATCACGCGGATTCGAGAGGTTGAAAATGAACGGCTTTGGCAGTGGCACCTTTCGCCCGAGACGCGGCAGTGTCTCATACATCGCGCCTTCGAGTTCGGTCTTGGCGAGCAAGGCATCTTGCGGCGTCGAGGCCGAAAAGAGCTGCGTTTTCATCTGATTGAGGATGACGTTCGCGCTCGGGTCGGCATCGCGAAACGTGACCCCGAAATTCTGGAAAAGCGTGTTCTGGAGAATTTTGACGAGCACGCTGAGGTAGTAGGACTTGCCCGAAGATGGCGCACCAACGATCGAAAAAATCAGATGCGGCATGTCGAGAAACCCCGGCGGCAACTTTCGCCTGCAATGGGGGCAGGCCATGTCGGATGCCGGGATGTTCATGGCATCCAGCGCCTGGCCGCGATCATTGAACCGCGTGGCGTGGAAACGCTGGAGGTGTTCCTCGCCAAGAATCGGGTCGCCGCGCAATGAGGCGTGAACGGCGATGTTCATCACATCGCCGCGATCAAATTTGAGCCAGCACACAGGGCATGTGAACTCGCCATACTCAATGTTGATCTGCGTCGGTTCTGACCCGTTGTGATGCGATTCTGGACGCGACGCAATGGGTTCAGATCGAGGCAACCACCGAAGAACGTGCTCCGCATGAAACCCCATCGAGGTCAGGCCACGACAGAGGACGATAGAACTTGTCCCTTTGTCTTCGCGGTGTTCGAGAGCGTTTGCCAGAATCGAAAATCCGATGGGGCCATACTTTTTCTGTTCCTCCTTGTCGTAAATGAACCACTCCGTGTGTTTCAGCCCGCGTAGCCAGCCTTCGGGATCACTCGATGCCCGCATTGCGAACAGATGTCTTCCGATCGCGAGAGTGTGGTCGGCGTGCGGCTCAAGTTCTCCGCCGGTGCTCGAAACGCCATCAAGTAAGATTTCACCCGCTGCTGTCGTCGCGAGCAGGAAATACGCTTTGCCTTTTCGCTGAATCACGCAGTGCTCTTCCGGCACGTTTGGATCGTCAATTCGCCAGTCGCAGTCCGCGCCACCTCCGATCTTGAATGGCGTCTTGTCCACCACGCGATGCCCCCCTGAGACGCAATCGAACAAAATTAAAGCAGGTGTAGCAACTCCCATGTCTTGATATTCTCCTAAAAGTCAGGAAATAGCGGCTGACTCATCGGCTGGGAAGCGCAATTTATCAAGTGCCCCCACGTAAACGACATCATGGGGAAGTGATGTGCATCAGGACCGAATGTTTCAACGGGGGACGATCTTCTACAACCGGCAAATTTTCGGGAGGGCTCACTCAAACCGTGAAAAGCAAAGCAGCACTCAACCACCGTAAAGACTTCCGTCTTTTCCGCTCTGCGATATCATCACTACCCTGAAACTCCCCCTGCGTTTCAAAGGAGCAAGACAATGCGGCACCCTCACCAAAGACCGCCAGCCCTCAACCGGATTTCGTGTTCGGCTGGCCACTACGAGAGGAATGGTCACGGGAATTCATTTCCACGTTTGGACTTTGAGTCCTTTGACGCGTTTGAATTCCCCGGCGTTTGCAGTGACGAGGGTGGCGCCGAGGCTGCGAGCTTGGGCGGCGATCAAAAGATCGAGCGGACCGATGGTTTTTCCGGTCGCTTCCAGCGCGGCGCGGATGTCGGCGTAATGCTCAGCCGCTTCGAGGGTGAAATCCGCGATCCAGAAAAGGCTCAGAAAAGCTTCGAGACGCCCGGCCTGATGAGGATGCGTCCGCAGATTCTTCTTCACGCCGGTCCAAAGTTCCGCGGCAACGATTACCGGGATGCCGGTGAGGGCTGGGTCAGGCAGCTTTCCGAGGCCGGCCTTGTTGCGCAACACTGGGATGCAGACGCTCGAATCAAGGAGGAAGGATGGTTTCACTGCGCGTCAGGATCAAAACTCAAGAATGGGGCGCTCGTGAGTCGCCGGACGCGGAGGCGGTTCGGGAAAGTCTTCTGCATTCGGAAATTTCTCGGCGAGGAAGCGCGCAATCTCCGTGAATGAACGAAACTTCGGCGCGAGCACGGGCTTGAGAACAACTTCGTCGCCGTGTTTTTCGATCAGAACCTCCTTACCCTCAAATCGAAATGCCCTCGGCAAACGGACAGCCTGACTGCCGCCATGCTGGAAGATTTTTGCGATGCTCATATCTATATTTTGTATCTATAATTGGGGGCGTCAAGCGGCAATCAACTCGTTGAATTCGTGAAATAAACTGGGCGGTGGAATCGGGCAGGGAAGGGAGGCAAAAAGGCACCGCCAGGCCACCGCAAAGACTTCCACCTTTCCGCTCCGCTGCGTCACCACTGGCCCGCGACTCCGCTCCACTCCAAAGGAGGAAGACTTTGCGCCACTCCCACCGAAGGCCCAGCCACGAAGATTGAATCGCTTCGCGAAGCTCCGACGATTCAAACTTCCCAAAAAACCCAGCCACCACCACGGCAGAAATCCCGCGCACTCAAGGCTCGTGTCATGATTTCTGCACCCGCCGCAGACCGTATTGCGTGTTCGGCTGCTCGTGACCGAACGGTATTTACCGGGGCATTCTCGCAGCCTCAGAAAAAGGAAATGCGATGCTCAGAATGGTGCGTCGATGCCACCATCGCCGACCTCGAACTCATCCCCTGAGCACATCCAATACGGCTTCCCACTTGGCCCGAGACCAGGCTCCCAGCCGTTTTCGATGGTCAGGCACACCATCCGGCGTGCGAAGCCCATCCGTTCCATGAAGTGCCCCTTTCCAGTCCATCCCCGTAGTTCCTTGCAAGCCCGATAGACCTTGGAGAACAGCGTCACCCGGTCCAAGTCCTTTACCTTTGTGGGATCCCAGCCTTCACCGAACGAATCCCAGAGCCGCCAGCGTTTGAGGCAGGGAGGGCGCTTTTTCGAGAGGTACTTGGCAAGGTAAGCAGCGTGCTCCATGGGCATCTCCGTCACATGAATCCGTCCCCATCCCGACTGCTCGGCGCAGGCCCGTGCGGCATTCACGTCAATGAACCGGTTCGTCAGCAAATGCACATGCAGGCCGTGTTCCTTGTGCATCTCGAAGACTCTCAGCCCCTGAAGCTGCGGCCACTCGCGGAGCAGCAGTGTGAGCAGATAATTCCAGCGCTTGCGGGTGTCCTTGATGTTCAGCAGCTCCTTGAACGTGAAGGTCCACATGTAGAGACGCTCTTTTGTGAGTGCCCGAGCAGCGAGAATGAAGGCGGCTTTGCTCTTGGTCATGACGGTGACGGGTGTGGAAGTGTTTACCAACAAACAAGATTAGGGCGTCGTG
>JAYVQK010000200.1:0-21635 GCA_043757005.1 Verrucomicrobiaceae bacterium | reverse complement strand
CGATCATCTGGCGGATGGTCACGGCGCCGGTCGCGTCCGGCTCGACGGCGGGAATGTTTGGCGGCGGGGGCAGGCGCGGGATGCCGAGGATGCGCTCCATGACCCACACGCCGCGCAGCACGGGCGAGGTCGCGGTGCCGTTGGCGGTGACTTTCAGCACGGACGCTTGCGTGAGGAATCCGCCGCGGGGCGAGCCGGCGGGGACTTTCACTTCGCGCAACTCCGCGCCGTTCACGCCTTGGATGCCATACAGCTCGGCGAGGCGTTGGTTGATGAGGATCGTGTCCGACGCAATGAGTTCGCGGACGCCGCGATTTTGCGTGAGCAGGCGGCGGAAAGTGGCGCGCGATTCGTCGAGCATCGAGTCGTGCAGCCACGGGTCGAACTCGGGGTAAAGCGCCGGGTCGGGCGTGGTGAAATCGATCTTCTTCAGCTCCAGCCACTCGTCGGTGAAATGCTCCACAAATCGCTCCGAGCGCGGGTCGGCCAGCATCCGCTCGACTTGCGCCGTGAGCGTCGCGGGCTTCGCGAGTGCCTTCTTTGCCGCGAGGTCGAGCAGGGCTGCATCGGGCATCGAATCCCACAGGAAATAAGACAGCCGCGAGGCCAGCGCGTAGTCGCCGAGCGCCGCCTGCCCTTTCGCCGCGAGCTGCGGCACGCCGGATTCCAGACCGATGAAAAGGAAGTCCGGCGCGCAAAGAATGGCTTTGTATCCCGCGAGCATCGCCTGCTCGAACTTCACTCCGCGTCCCATTTCCGCCGCGATGATCGCCGCGTAGGGAGCCAGTTCGTCCGCCTGCACGGGACGCCGAAACGCCCGCGTGGCAAAGCTCAGCAGCAGCGTCGCTTGATCCTCGGCACTCGGCGCTTTCTCGCCAAAGAGCGACTGCTGGCTGGCTGGCGGCCATTGGTCGATGATCGGCCCCGTCACCTCAAACCAGTCATACGCCACGCCCGGCCCCTTATAAGACACGGCTCCTTCGTGACTCCCCCAATTGTGCGGCCCCGAGGAAGGAAGCGTCATCGCGTGAAACGAAATGCGCTCGCCGGGATTCAGCCAAATCGGAAACTCATGCACCTTCGGCTTGAGCGACGGCGCATCGAAAAAGCCGATCACTTTTCCCTTCAGCGACGCCCGAATAATCTGCGTCGTCTCCGTCTCGCCGTAGAACTCCACGTTCTCCTTCCACCCAGCATCCGCCTTCTCCTCCGGCATTCGCGTCAGAGCCCACTGCCCCTTTTCATCCTGGAAAGGTGGCTTCGTGAAAGTCTCGAATTGCTGCACCAGACCGCGCACCGCCGGGACCGCTTTCGTCCGCTCCCAGCGCAGCGCCCACGTCGAAAACTTCACCCGATACCAGCCGCTGACCGGTGGATTGAAGTGGTCAATTTGCAGGCCCTCCGGCTGATGCGCCCCGATGACGCCGGTGAACAAAGCCACCGAATCCGCATCCCCATCAAACGTCGCCGCGCGGTAGCAATTCCCTGGATCGTCGCGAGGATTTCCCACCATATGGGTTTTCAAACCGGGCGGCGAGTTCCAGGCCTTTCAGCGGAGCCGCGCAGTGCCCGGCGATCGCGCTCCGGGCCGTGTCTTGACGCGCCGCTGGCTCGCGCCACGTCTTCGTCTCCGGCTGCTTCCCAGTCTCCACGAGCGCCTTCGTCAGCGCCCGCTCCGCCGCCTGCAAATACTTCGTCATCTGGATGTGCGAGATGTCGAGCGCGCCCGCCACCTTATCGAAGCCAAACTGCTGCCCATCCTCCGGCAGCGAGTCCTTCACGCGCAACAGCGGCAGCCCCAGCAAATCGCGCAGCGTATTCTCATACTCCGTGCGATTCATCCGCCGCACCGAAGTGCGCCCCGAGTGGCTCGCACTCTCCGCCTCAGTCGCCACTAGCGAGTCGCCCAGCTCTTTCAAAAAAGCGACTCGCACCGGCTGCGCGGGCTGCTCCTTTTTCTTCGGCGGCATCTCCCCACTCAAGACCCGGTCGAAAATATGCACGAGCAATTGCGCCTGCTCCGGCCCCGGATGTTCGAGTGAAATTTTCTCCAGATTCAGCCCACCTTTCTTCGAGTCCGCATCATGGCAGTCTGCGCAGTGCTGCTCCAAAAAGTCCCGTGCCGCAGGAGTGAACTCCGCTGCTGCGAGCGGCAGAGCGATGAGTGCGAGGTAAGATAAACAGAAGCGCAGGACGGTGGTCATTTGTTGCAGCGGTAGAGTGTCTTAAAGGCCGGTGTCTTTGACCAAATTTCCGCTCGCTCCGATGCTCGCGATATAGACTGCCCCATCCGGGCGAGCGTGCAGTCGGACCTCGCCCAGCTCGGGGATTTGGACGGTGACATCCCGCGCCTCGCCCTCCGCAACCCACGCGGTGACGAGCCACTCCGCGCGCTGGCGGTGCTTGCGAGCGAGCACGCGCACCGTCTTGTCCCCAGTGGGAAATTCAAAAGCGGGCGAGTCTTTTGAAATGCGATGCTTGGCCGGGCCGGGCAGCAGGTCGCCATTGCGCAGGAAGTCTTCGAGATGAGAAAAAGCGGCGTGGACCTGCGCGACCGTCGTGAGTTGTTGCAGCCAATGCGGCGGGCGGTCTGGGGCGAATGACTGACTGAAGCCATCCCTGCCGAGATACTGGTAGTAGCCAGCATTCCCGCCGATCATCCCTGCGGTGTAGTAGCATTTCAAAAAGCCGCGCCATCGCATGATGTCGCCGTGCGAGTGCCCCGGCTCGCCCTCCCAGCCGCCACTCAGCCAGTTGTAGGAGAGCGGTCGCCCCCCGGCGATTTCCAGCGAGGCGGCATTCAGGATCATCGTCAGCATATCCTGCGGACCAGTCCATCCGCTGTTAATGTGGGAGAAATAGGACTCGTTGCTCGGCAAGTCGGAGACGCCTTTGAAAGCCGCCCACGAGTAGCTCCACACATCGTCCACATTGATGCTGCGATGCGTGCCGCCGCCCGCGGTGTAGTAGATATAGAGCTGGCGATCCGGGGCCGCGTCGCGTTCGGCTTTTGTGATGATCTCCTGGCCGTGCGCCTTTCTCTCCGAGATGAAATCCAGCCACGTTTTCTCCCCCTTCGCTTTCTTGATCGCGGGATCTTTTTCCCAAACCGGCTTCCAAAAACCCGCGACGCCGAGATTGTATTCGCCCGTGTTGAGGACGATCGCGATGGGGCATTTCGCGCGCAGTTTGCGGATGGGCGCGGCGCTCAGTTCGCCCGCCTCCTGCCAAAACGAATCGGGTGCCATCGGGCTCAGCACCGTCTTCATTTGCGGGTTCCACGTCGTCTCTTCGAGCGACAATTCATTATCGGCGACAAACCTCCCTTGCGCATCGCGCGTCCACACTTCGGGCACCGCAGACTGTGGCAACTGCCGGGAGCTGAAAACGCAAAGCGGATACCGCTTCGGGTCCGAGATCGCCAGTGCGAGGAGCTTCCCCTCGCGGCTCTGCGGCTCATTCAGCGCCCGCTCCACCCGCTCCGAATCTGCGGTGCCAAACTCCAGCGCGTAACCCCAATCCTCCGCCAGAGCAATCCGCACCCCGACATCCATCTCCCACGAATAGCGGGTGAGCAGCGGCAGTGTGTGCCCGGCGCGGAAGTTTGGTTTGGGCTGCGCCTTCAGCCACTGCGCGGGGGTCACGAGCGCAGCAGTCGGCGCTTCGGCAGTCGGCTCTGCGGCCAGCGGAGGAAGCTGGGATGCAGCCATGCAGGCGACGAGCACGGTTAAGAGATGGGGGTTCATAGGGATCATTGAGCGGGCGTCTTACTTGTCTTCCAGCGGTCCACGGTCAGCTCGCCATTCACGCCGCATTGAAATTTCAACGGCTGCTCCAGCCCGGCTTGCGCGCCGGTTGGCTTGTTCGCGTAGCGCGCGGTGTCGGACACGTTTGTGAGCTGGTTGTTCTCCACGACGGCGGCGGCGCTGGCGTCGTTACGGAAGAGCGGGCGCTCGGTGCCGATGCACTCGATGATGTTGCCGGTGAAGCGAAACGTCGTGAACTCGCTCTTCTCATTGAAGCCGAACAGCCCCTCAGTCTGCGGCGTTTTCGTGGTGCGGGTGAGGATGTGATTGTTCCGCACTTCGAGATTCGCGTAAGGCTCGTTCATCCACATCACGCCGCGGCCCGGATTGCTCACGAGATTGTTGTGAAAAACGCACGGGCCTTTCGCGGCCACATCGCCAAACGCGCTGATGAGATTGCTCCCGTCGCTCGCGGCGTCGAAGTCGAAAAGGTTGTGGTCAATTTCCACGCCGTTGCGGACGAACTCGATGGAGTAGCCATCGCGGAAATAATTGTGGTGGATGTGAAAGGTGCGCCCGCTTTTCGGCACCGGCCCGCCCGCGTATTTCGGAATGGAAACCGCCGAGAGCAGGATGTTGTGGTCAATCTCCACATCCTCATCGCCCTCGAACGGCAGCTCGATGGAGAAGCCCGCCTCGATAGTGTTGTGATGAATATGGACGCGCCGCGCTTCCCGTCCTTTCACGCCGTAATAGTGCTCGTTCGGCGCGGTCTTGGTGACGAGGAATCGGTTGTTTGAGATTTCCGTATCGCTCATCCAGATGGCGAAAATTCCGCCGCCTGTGAGACCGTCTTTCACGCCGGGCTTGCCATTGTCCCACCGCTGCCCGGCGTCCACAAACGTGCAGTCGTGAATCTTCACTCGATTCATCGCGTAAGTGCGGATGCCGCAATACATGAAGTCCGCGATGCGGAGGTCGTGGAAGTGCAGCCCATCATTTGCAAAGCCAAAAATCGCGCCGTGCATCCGCCGCCCGGTGAGCGTCATGGCCGAAATGGTGATGTCCTTCGCATCGTTCGCACAACGGATGAGGTAGCCCGTGCGGTCAAATTTTTCGTGATTCGTCTCCGCGTCCGGCAGCGTCGCCGGATTCGCCTGCCACTCCGCCGCGTGCGTGATGATGGTCTTCCCAATGCCCGCGCCCTTGAGCGTGGTGCCCGTCTGCAAATCGAGCGGCTGGGTGAGCGCGAACGTGCCCGCCGCCAGTTCGATGACCGCGCCCGGCGTGGCGGCGGCGGCGCGAAGTTCCGCCACGGTGGCGACCGGCTCGGCGAGGGACGTGGTGGCAAGGATGAGAAAGAGTAGTTGTTTCATGGTGATGTGAGTAATTCGCCGGGAGTCAGAGACTCAATCTCCAAAGCGTGAAGTTCAGATATGTCGCGAAGCTGACCCACGCGATATATGGCGCGAAGAGCAGTGCGGCGGCGAGGCCCGCACGACGAAAGGCAAACGCGGTGACGATGATGGTCGCAAGCAGTAGGAGGATTTCCGCAAAGGCGAGGCCCGGCTTTTTCAAGCCGAAGAAAAGCGGCGTCCACACGGAATTGAGCGTGAGTTGCACGAGATAGAGCGTGAGCGGGCGCGTAGGCGGGCCGGAATACGACCGGCTCTGCGGAAGCGACGGAGGCGGCCGCGACGATGGCCAGTAGGCAAAGGAATGACTTCATGGTTTGGATGCGTAGCCGGAATAGGGAACGGAGCTGGCCTCGTCCCTGCCGAGCGTCTTCGTCACACCGCCGCGCGTTTCTTTGATGATGGTCGCGAATGGGTCGCCGTTGAAGCAGACCTCGCCGAAGAACGCCCACACGGAAGACTCGTCGTTCACAAACATCGGCGCGAGTTTGCCCGCCGTGGTCGTGTAGCTGAAACCGCCGAGAACCTCCGTGCGCCCGCCGCCGAGCGTGTAGACGAGCGTGCCGCCGCGCTCGGTCTTGTAACCGAGCACCCACACGTGGCCGCCGTCGTTCGTGAGGTGCGTGCCTTCGTTTTCAATGTTGAGTTGCCGTGCCCACACGCGCTGTTTGCGGAAACGAAAATTGTCGCCCACCACGTCTTCGAGAAATACTTCACCGCCTGCACTGCGCGGCGTGCCTTGGACGGTGTAGGTCTCCATGCTGCGCAGGACGACCGTGCGCTTCGTATCAATCTCAATGCCACCGCCCAGATGACTGAAGTGTTCCACCGACACCATGGGCGCTTCGCCGTCCTCGATACGGAAGTTGATGAGGTCGCGCTTGCCGTAATTAAAAAGCCCACCGAGGCCGACCATGCGCTGCACTTTGCCACGCACGACGATGGTCGTGCTGCACTTGTAATTACCGGGCAAAAATATCGTCCTCGCTCCCGAATCCACAGCCTTTTGGATGGCGGCGGCAGAGTCGACATTCCCCATCGGGTCTGCCCCAAACGCATCCACCACGGCCCACTTCGCCGGGTCTTCCCATGTGGTAGCAGGCGTGTCTTTCACTGCCAGGCGCAGCGATGCGGCGGGGGAAGGAAAAGCCTTCGTCGCAGCATGCGAGGAATACTCCCCGATGTCCGGCCCGAGACTTCCGGGCTTGTCCTCGCCGGTGATGCGATACGCGGCGGCGAAGTCCGGCGTCTGCATGTCGGCGAGCGCGCGCTGGTAGCCGGTCGTCTTCACGTCGCGCAGGAAAATGCGGCCGCCGTTGTAGTTCACGATGGCCGGATGCTTCGCCGCGCCGTCCCCGCCGGTGAGCTTCGCATCGGCGAGCAGCAGCTTGCCGTAGGTGCCGAGCGCGGGCACGGCGTTGTCGCTCACAAGGCCGCGGACGCTGATGCTCTGACCTTCGTTCTGAAAACCCATCTGCCGCTGTCCGCGCAGAGTAATGTGCTCAAATGTCTGGCTGTTCACCGCGCCCCCCGCCGTGATGCCGCGCGCAAAGCCGACCACTTCGCACCGGCTCACCAGCAGCGGCCCGTTCATGTCCCGGTGGGCGAGGTCCAGCCCTACCGCGCCGCTGCCCTCCGCCGCCACAAAGCGGCAGTCGCGCACCGCGCCCGTGTTGTTCGAATAAAACTGGAGCGCCACCGCGCCGGCATTATTTGCGCCGACGTCGAACGTGAGGTTCTCGACGTGATTGTGAAACCAGTCCGCGCTCCCAAACCCGCCGCACCACATGAGCGCCGCCTGCTTCTTCGCATCGGTGAACGTCCCGTCCTTCAGCCGCAGCGTCGTCGTATCGCGCGACTCACCGTGCAGCATCGTGAAGCCCCAGTTCTCGCGTCCCCCGTGCTTCTTCGGCCACGTCAGCGTGCGCGAGACGAGATACGTGCCGGTTGGAAAATACAGCACGCGGTGCCGCCCTACATTTTCATTCAGCGCCGTCTGCAAAGCGTCCGTGTCATCCGCCACGCCATCGCCCTTCGCCGAGTAGGGTGCCTTCGTCACGTCCACGACATTCGCGTGCGGCGGATACGACTGTGTCTGCGCGATGACCGCGCCCGCCGCGACGAGTGCTTCCACGGAAACGACGCGCGGCGCGGCGGCGTGAGTCGCCAGCGCGAGAAGCGCGGTGAATGTAAAAAGGATGTGAGGTCGTTTCATGGTGTCTTGCTGTGTGGTGGGAGTTGCGTGCGGTTGGTGTGGGTCATGGAAATGCGTGCTTACTTGGTTCGGAAAAGCTCACTCGCGACGACTTCCTGCACCAGCGAGCGCAGGCCGTGTTTGTCTGGCCTAGTCTTCACGATGATGGCCTCGATGGCGGGGCGGTCGGTGAAATGGATGCCGGTGCCGGTGGCATAGATGAGGAGCTGGCGGGCGATGTTGCGGGCAAGGGCGTCTTCGTTTTGCAGGAGCAATGCGCGGAGGCCGTTCACGTCTGCGAATTTCCGGCCGTCGGCTAGTTCGCCGCTGGCGTCCACTTCGCTGCCGAGGCGGAGTTTGAGGCGGGTGCGGTAGCCCACGGCGGTGGCGCTGACGACTTCGACCAATGGCTCTTCTTTCTTCGGCGTGCTGGCGAGCCGGTAGCGGTCGCGCCAGCCGCCGATGACATCGAAGCTCTCCAGCGCCATGCCGGGCGGGTCCATCTTTGCGTGGCACCCGGTGCACGCGGCGTCGGCGCGATGTTTCTCGATCATCTGGCGGATGGTCACGGCGCCGGTGGCGTCCGGCTCGATGGCGGGAATGTTCGGCGGCGGCGGTTCGCGCGGGATGCCGAGCAGGCGCTCCATCACCCACAGGCCGCGCAGCACGGGAGATGTCGCGGTGCCGTTGGCGGTGACTTTTAAGACGGCTGCTTGAGTGAGGACTCCGCCGCGCTGGGTCCCTGCGGACGGCACTTCGCGCAGCTCTGCGCCAGACACCCCGCGGATGCCGTAGAGTTCGGCGAGGCGCTGGTTGATGAGCAAAGTATCCGCCGCCACGAGTTGGCTGACGCCGAGGTTTTGCGTGAGCAGTTTGCGGAAATATCCGCGCGATTCGGCGAGCATGGAGTCGCGCAGCCATGGGTCGAATTCGGGGTAAAGATTCGGGTCGGGCGTGGTGAAATCCATTTTCTTCAGCTCCAGCCATTCATCGAGAAAGTGCTCGATGAACCGCTCGGAGCGCGCGTCCGCCAGCATCCGCTCGACTTGGGCGGGGAGCGTGGCGGGCTGGGAGAGCGTGTTCTTCGCGGCGAGTGCGAGCAGCGTTTCATCCGGCGCGGAGTCCCACAAAAAGAAAGAGAGCCGCGAGGCGAGGGCGTAGTCGCCGAGACGCGGTGCGTCCGCTTGCGGCACGCCGGATTCGAGTCCGATGAAGAGAAAATCCGGCGCGCACAGCACGGCTTTGTAGCCCGCGAGCATGGCCTCCTCGAAGCTCACGCCGCGCGCGAGCTGCGCCTCGACGATGGCGGCATAGGGCGCGATTTCCTCCGCCGCGACAGGACGCCGAAAGGCGCGCGTGGCGAAGCCGAGCAGCAGGCTGCGGTGGTCTTTTTCGGGCGTCTCACCAAACAAGCGCCGCTGGCTCTCCGGCGGCCATTGCTCGACGAGCGGCCCCTCGACCTCGAACCAATCGTAAGCCACACCCGGCCCGTCGTAGTCGCGGATGCCATCGCTGAACCCACCGCCCGGCGCGGCGCTCGCCGGCAGCGTCATCACATGAAACGAAACGCGCTCGCCGGGATTCATCCACACTTTGAATTCATGCACCGTCGGCTTCAGCGAAGGCGCGTCGAAATAGCCGAGCGGCACGCCATTCAGCGAAGCGCGGATGATGTGCGTCACCTCGCCCCCGCCGTAAAACTCCACGTTCTCCATGCACTCGTAGTGGATGGTTTCCTTCGGCGTGAGCTTCTCCGGCGGCAGCGGCGAGGCCTGCCAGTGGCCCTTGTCGTCCTTGATGAAAGGCAGTCCGAGCGACGTGTAACTCCGCACCATCCCGCGCACCGCCGCCACCGCGTGCGTGCGCTCCCAGCGCAGGCCCCATGTTGAAAAGCGCACCCGATACTAGCCCGGCACCGTCGGGCGGAAGCGGTCAATTTGCAGCCCCTCCGGCTGATGCGCGCCGATGACGCCGGTGAGCAGCACGCAGGATTCCGCCTCTCCATCGAACGACGGCGCGCGATACGAATTGCCGTAATCCTCCACCGGATTTCCCGCGACGATGCTCGTGAGTCCCGGTGCGATTTCGCGCCCGCTCAGCGGCACGCAGCACTTCTGCGCAATCGCCGCGCGTGCCGAGTCCTGCTGCATCGCCGGCTCGCGCCAGGTCTTCGTCTCCGGGCGCGCCGCCGCCTTCACCACCGCCTGCCGCAACGCCGCGTCGGCGGCTTGCAGATACTTCGTCATCTGGACGTGCGAGATGTCGAGCGCGCCCGCCACTTTATCGAAACCAAACTGCTGCCCGTCCTCCGGCAGCAGCTCCTTCACGCGCAGCAGCGGCAGCGCGAGCAAGTCCCGCAGTGCGTGCTCATACTCCGTGCGATTCATCCGCCGCACCGCCGTCCGCCCGCCCCCATCCTTGGTTGCGCGGCCATCGGCGTCCGTCAGCTCCTTCGTCAGCGAGCCGAGAAAAGCCGCGCTATCCGCAGCCGGCGGGCGCTCTTTTTTCTTCGGCGGCATCTCGCCGCTCGCCGTGCGGTCGAGCACCTTCACCCACTTCGCAAAGTTGTCCGCGTCGGCGAAGTCCGCCTTGAGTGCAGTGATGTCGAAGCCGCCTTTTTTCTCCTCCGCATCGTGGCAGTCGGCGCAGTGCTGCTCGGTGAAAGCGCGCGCCATCTTGTCGTCCCCCCGTGCAGCGCACATGGAGCCGAGCGCCAGAATGAGAAGCGCCGTGCGCGTCAGGCCATCCATCTTGTGTGGTCCGAAAGCGATGAGTGAGCGGGTGTGTTTCATGTTTAAAAAGGGCATGCCGTCGCGTGTGCGACTGCCAGCGTGAATGAGAAAGTCAGCAATGCGCGATTTCCTAGCGCGGATATTGCGGCCTCACCGCCGATAGAGCGGAAAGGTTGCACGCCCACACCGTTCGCACTATTTGCCCGAACCAGCGCTTCATTTTCAAATCATGACTATCCGACTACTCCTCGCCGCCATCGCTCTCACCGCCATGCTTTCCGCGCGCAGCCGCCGCTACGCCGAGCCCCGCGAATCCATCCACCGAGATTTGCGCCCTCGTTCGCGCCCTGAACGACAGCGCGCCGGATGTCGGATATGATCCCGATAAAGGAGTGGCTGATCTGTGCGCACTACGTGGGCTGCCAGAAGCGGCTGGGATTCATCCATGCGGCTGATGCTTCCGGTGAAGGTGGATGCCGATACGGTGGATGCCCTGAGCTTTGACCGCCGTGGGGCGGATTTCACTGGGCGGCACTGCGCTCTGCTGGATGCTTTTGCGCCGCACTTCGTGCAGGCATGGAATCGCCACGTCAATCCCTCGGACGTGCCCGCAGGCTCCGGGGAACCCGCACGCGCTCGGCTGCAAAAGCTGGGGCTGACGGTGCGGGAGGCGGATGTGCTTTTCTGGGTGACGGAGGGAAAGTAGAACCGCGAGATCGCGACGATCTTCGGACGGAGCCTGGACACCGAGCAGGAACACATGGCCAACATTCTCACGAAGTTGGACCAGGAGAATCGCCATGCCGCTGCGATCTTTGCGATTCGGAGACTGGGGCTCGGGTAGCGGACTGTGGGCGATCTCCTCGCTGGCAGCGTTTGGGACGAGTGTAGGCCATTTCTCCAGTTTCTCTCACTTATGAGGGTTCACGGATGGCGAGCCTGCTACGAGCGTGCAAGCCATGAATTACCCGAACATTTCTCCAGAAACACCGCGCTCTCGCCCGGAAGCTGGAGCGGGGGCAACACGCCGCCGATCAGCGGAGACTCCCTCCTCTTCGGCACCGCCGGGGCGGGTGGGCTGCTCTTGAATGACAATCTGACGAATGTCGCCTTCAATGTCGCCGGCAGCACCTTCAATCCCGGTGCCACCGCTTTCGTCATCGGCAATGGCAACATCACGGCCAACGCGGGCAATGCTTTTGTCCTCACCGGAGGTATAACCAATAACAGCACCAGCCTCCAGGCGATCAACAATCCCTCCGGGGCCATAACGGGCGCGACGACCTTCGCCGGCTCGCTCACCAAAACCGGCGGCGGCACCTGTATCCTAGACCAGGCATTCACCTACACTGGGGCCACGACGGTGACGGGCGGGAATCTGGAGGTGAATGGCAGCATCTCGGGTTCCTCCGGCGTCTCGGTTTCAATCGGAGGGACATTGAGCTGCCACTGACGAAACGTGATCGGGGTCGCCCAAATCTCCACGGTGAGACGCGTCTTCGACGACACGATGCCGTTCGAGAGATTCATAGAGGCCGAGGTGCTCGCATCCAGCAAATTGCCGCCCGTGTTTCCCGGCAGCGTGATGCGGACGCCGTTGAGCGGCGCTCCGTTTTCCCGCACTGCCGGAACGACCATTAACCTGAATGTCGGCGGCACGCTGCGGGTTGGCGAAGATGAGCTTCTACGACGACACCAACCAATACCTCGGCACTGGCAGCCAGGTCGCCTTCAACGCCGCTCCGCAACTCCTCCCCATCCCCAAACCCTCCCGCGCGGGCCTGCTCGCCGCCGCGACAGCGATGCTGACCTTGATTCGCCGACGTTCGAGGAGTGAGAAGAAGAAATAAGGGCCAGGAAAACTGTCAGAGAAAAGCGGCCTCCAGCAACCGTTCACGGGTGGAAATGCTGGGGGAGGTCCGGAGGATGAGAAGCGCATGAATGCAAGTGCCCGCTTGCATTCCTGAGTCCCGGCACAGGCCCGCTCAAAGCTTTTCTCTCCATATCAGCCGCAGCAGCGCAGCACGGGCGCGTGGTCGCGCTAGAAGCCATCCACTTTCAGCCAGTGGCAGAGATTGAAAGTCACGCCCATCGCGGGTCGTTCACGTTCTCCGCGAGCCGCGTGGCATCCTCCACGCGCTCGCTCCCTCGATGATAGGGCGAGCACGAGTCGCCGTGGTCGCCGGACGCTCAGTTCTCGGTTATCTTCCCGTGGCATTAAGCGTCCATTAAGACTTCGCGGAAAGTTTGACGGAGACCCGGCGGAGTTCGACAACTCGTGCGCGAATCGGCAAACCAGCGACCACATTCACACCATGAAACTACTCATCATTGAGGATTCGCAGACGCTCCGGCGCTCGCTCGGCGCGGGGCTCCGCAAGATGGGGTATGCGGTGGATTTGGTGGGCGATGGGGCGGAGGGTTTCGACTTCGCGCGGCTGAATGCCTACGACGTGATCATGCTCGATCTCATGCTGCCGAAAATGGATGGGTTCACCGTTTTGCAGCGCCTCCGCGCGCTGGGAAAAGAGACTCACATTTTGATCCTCTCGGCGCGCGACCAAGTGGAGGATCGCATCCGTGGGCTCACGCTCGGGGCCGATGATTACATGGCCAAGCCGTTCTCATTCGATGAACTCTGCGCGCGCATCCAGGCACTCGTGCGCCGCCAGTATGGGCAGAAAAATCCATCAATCGCCGTAGGCTCGCTGACCTTGAACACGGCGGCGCGCTCCGTCTCGCGCGAGGGCGCTACGGTGGCGCTCACGCCTGCGGAATACAGCATCTTCGAGCATCTCGCGCTGGGCCGCGGGCGCGTGTTTTCCAAGGAGCAGTTGATTGATGCGATCCACGACAGCGATTCGTGCCCTGGGCCAAACGTGGTCGAGGTGCTCATCTGCACGCTCCGCAAAAAGATCGGCGACGATGCGGAGAACCCGATCATCTGCACGCGGCGCGGCCACGGCTACTGCATCGAATGACGGCTACGCGCTCCATTCGTCGGCAGCTCACGATCCAGATTCTCGTCGGCACGCTCGTGCTGCTGTTCGCGGCGGGCGCGATTTTCATGGGCGTAATCCACAGCAAACTCGTGCGCGATTTCGATCAACTGCTGGAGCAGGAGGCGGCGATGCTGATTCGGAATACGGAAATCAAACACCGCACGCTCGTGTGGGATGTGCCGGACGCCTATTCGGCGGGCTCGCGCGACAATGCAGACCCCGGTTTTTGCGAGCTGTTTCTCGAAAACGGAATGGTCGCCGGGCAGTCACAGACGCTGGGCACCGACGATCTCCCGCTGCGGAAAGTGAGCGGCTCCATCGTGTGGAATGCGACGCTGCCAAGTGGCCGGAGCGGGCGGCTGCTGCAAAAAACTTTCCGCCCCGCGACGGACAATACCGACCAGCAAGTGCTCGCCGACGACCCGCGCGAACAGACGTTCGCCATTCCCGAAGAATTCGACCCCGAGCGTGTGGGAATCGTGATCGTGGTGGCTCGCAGCCGCGACCGCTTGGACGCGCTGCTCCGCTCGCTCTACCTCGCGGGCGGCGCAGGCGCAGTGGTGCTGGCGTGCGCGCTGACGTGGCTCGTGCGTGTGGCCGTGGGGCGCGGCCTGCGGCCCGTTGACGAGATCAACGCGCAGATCGCCCGCATCGCGCCGGATGCGCTCGACGCCCGGCTGCACATCGCCGCGCCGCCGGTCGAGCTTGCAGCCATCGAGACGGCGGTAAATCGCCTACTCGACCGAGTGGAGCGTGCGCTGGAAAAAGAGCGCCGCTTTTCCAGCAACCTCGCCCACGAGCTGCGGACGCCCATCGCCGAGCTGCGAAATGTTTGCGAAGTCGGCGAACGCTGGCCGGAGGATGTGGCCGAGACGCGGCAGTATTTCCGCGACACCGGAGTGATCGCACTGCAGCTCGAAAAACTCGTCGCCACGATGCTCACACTCAGCCGCTGCGAGGAGGGCGCAGCGCCCGCACAAACACAGCGCATCCCGCTCGCGCCGCTCCTGCGCGACTGCTGGCAGCACGCCGCTGCGGGCGCGGAGCTGCGCTTTGAAAACCTCGTCGCCGACGAGGTAAGCGTCGTCAGCGATGCGAGCCAACTGGAAGTCGTCCTCCTCAATCTCCTCAGCAACGCCGCCGCGCACAGCGAGCTCGGCACCCGCGTGGAATGTAGCGCCAGTGCGGCTTCCAGCGGCATCGAGCTGTGCCTCGCCAATACCGCTCGCGACTTGGAGCCCGCAGATCTAGAACATCTTTTCGACCGCTTTTGGCGCAAGGACTCCGCGCGTGGCGACCGCAGCCACGCGGGCCTCGGCCTTTCCATCGTGCACGGGCTTTGCGAGCTGCTCGGCATCCGGCTCAACGTCGCACTCGATGGTAACCGCTTTGAAATGCGCCTCCATTTTCCGCCCGCTGCGGAACGGTGAAAATAGTTGCCGCCATTAAGAAGACATTAAGCGAAGGCGCGTAAATTCGTCCGCGTATGAAAACACATATACACACCAAAACAGTCCTCCATCACATCGCCGCCACCTTTCTCGCCCTGCTCACCGCAGGCGCGATTGCTGGCGACAAAAAAACAACTCAACCGAGCAAGGAATACCACGTCGCGATAGAGCCGGCGAATTTCACGCACGTCGTGAACAACCCGTATTTCCCGCTAGTGCCCGGCA
This sequence comes from Verrucomicrobiaceae bacterium, assembly GCA_043757005.1. Taxonomy (GTDB): domain Bacteria; phylum Verrucomicrobiota; class Verrucomicrobiia; order Chthoniobacterales; family Chthoniobacteraceae; genus SXWH01. Next base: position 6,870 of record JAYVQK010000200.1, on the reverse strand, counting down.
CGACGACGATCACCGTCGAGAAAGAAGGGCGCGAAACTCGCGAGAATAAAACCGTCGTGACGCACGACACCAAAATGATCATGGGCGTGAAATGCGTCGTCGTGCACGACACGGTGACGCTCGATGGCGCGCTCGTAGAAGATACGCTCGACTGGTATGCGCAAGACAAGGAAGGGGCTGTCTGGTATTTCGGCGAGGCGACGAAGGAGTTCAAATCCGGCGGACGCACGAGCACCGAGGGCTCGTGGGAAGGCGGAGTGAAAAGCGCGCTACCGGGCGTCATCATGCTCGGCAATCCCAAGCCCGGTGAGCCTTACCGGCAGGAATACCTGGCAGGCGAAGCCGAGGACATGGCGCAAGTCGTCGCCGTCGGCGAAACCGTCACCGTGCCCGCCGGGACCTACAAAGACTGCGTGAAGACCAAAGACTGGTCCATGCTGGAGTCCGGCCATGAGTTCAAATGGTATGCAAAGGGCGTCGGCCTCGTGCGCTCTGAATCCTCCGCCGGCGAAGTCACAACACTCAGCAGCATCAGCAAAAAATAATGCTGTCCCTGCGCGCCATCGTTCGCCTTGCGCTCGCGCTTTCCTGCTTCGCATTTGCGACAGCCGGGGAGCCGTATCGCCCGGCGATCCATCCCTCCAACTTCACGCACATGATCACGAATCCTTGGTTTCCGCTTACCCCCGGCACCGTCAGCACGTTCATCGAGCAAGACGGGAGAGAGAAACGCGAAAACAAAATCACCGTGACGCACGACACCAAGACAATCATGGGCGTGAAGTGCGTGGTGGTGCATGACGCCGTCACCCTCGACGGCGTGCTACTGGAGGACACATACGACTGTTACGCGCAGGACAAACTAGGCACCGTCTGGTATTTCGGCGAAGCGACCAAGGAGTTCAAATCCGGAGGTCGCGTGAGCACAGACGGCTCGTGGGAAGCGGGGGTGGGTGGCGCGCAACCGGGAGTTGCGATGCTGGCCCACCCTCGCATCGGCGAGCGATACCGGCAGGAATATCTCCTCGATGTCGCGGAAGACATCGCCCAAATCGCCGCGCTCGACGAAGCTGTGACCGTGCCGCTCGGCACCTACAAGGACTGCGTGCTCACGCGCGAATGGTCCATGCTGGAATCCGGCACTTCCAAGAAATGGTATGCCAAAGGCGTCGGCCTCGTCCGTGCCGAATGCACCAGCGGCGAGACCTCCCTGCTCATCAGCCACACACGAAAATGAACACCCACTTTCACGCTCGAATGCGCGCCGCCGTGCTCCTCGCTGTCGCTATTTTTGCGACGCTGCCTGCATCCGCCCGCATCACAAAATCACGCTCATCTGCGTCCTCAAACAACGCCACGCCCGATGGAAACCCATCCCTCCTCACGCCCTTCTACTCGCTCGTCCTCGGTGTCGGAATCGAGTATCAGCGCGACCACGATCAGACCGAATACGGCTTCCCGATCCTCATCGAATACAACTTCTCCGACCGACTTAAACTCACCATCGAGCCGAAATACACCCACATCATCGGCAGGACGCGCGACGTGCGTTCCGTCAGCGGTTTCGGTGATCTCGATGTCACGCTCGACTACGAATTTCTCCGCGAGCGCCGCTACCGCCCCGCGCTCAGCCTCGAAGGCGGCGTCCGCTTTCCCACCGCCGCAGACCCCGACCTCGGCGAGCGAGGGCGCGACTACGCCGTCGGCATCATCGCGAGCAAGGATTACGTCTTCATGGATGTGGACATCAACGTCATCTACACCCGCGTCGGCGACCGCGAGAAAGAGAACACCATCGAGAGTTCGCTCGCGACCGAGTGGCGCTTGAACCGCTACTGGTCAGTCATCGGCGAAGTCTCCAACGTCCGCAGATTGGGCACGCTGCGAGGCGAGGAAAAGGGAGGACGCAACGAGTCCGAAGCCACGCTGGGACTTGGCTGGCAGTTCAGTCGGCATCTGAAATTCGAGCAGGGCATCGTCTTCAAAGAACACGGCGTCCGCGAGATCGTCTTCGCGTGGGAGTGGGACATCGGCGGGGATTGAAGAGTGCCACGGCGTCGCATTGTAAATCAAGTCCAGCTCCTCCTCCTCCTCGCAATGCGCTCAAAATCATGCTCTCCGCGCGAGCAGGCCAGCTCCGGCGGCTTTTGGTGGTTTGCAGGAACTCTCTTCGGTTGGTGTTCATTTTGGAAAAAACGCGGCTTGTTACTTCCCAAGATGTCTGCCCAGCCGCACGAGCTGCGCGTGGCTGTCTTCGGGGATGATGCCGGTCGCGGTGTTGATGGGCACATTGATGGTGACTGCGCCGCCGACGGATTTCACGGCCCGCACGAAGCCGAAAAGTTCTTCGTCCGAGTAGCGCACCATGCGGTTGGGGATAGCGGGGTTGAAGGTCAAGTCGATCGGCAGCAGGCAATGCCACTGCACGTTGCCGATGAATTGGCCGTCCGGCATGTAGTAGTGCGCGGAGTAGCCCGCACGCTGCATCGCGCCATCCGGCGTGAGCGTGAAGGTGCCGCCGGGCACGAGGAAATCGCGGCGGATGCGTCCGCCGTCGAGGACGTGAATTTCTCCCGCGTGATAATCCTCAATCGGGCAGCGCGGCATCACGTCGCCGCCGGTGCAAAACTCCGCACCGCTGAAGGCCACGGCGGAGTCCGGGTTGCCCGCGCGGCAGGCGTCAAGCCATTCTTGCCAGCGCTCGTTGGGCAGCGGGCCGCAGCTATCGAACCACCAGCCGTGATGCAGCTTGCCGAGCTTTTCGGAGTAGGCGCGAATCATCGAGAGATACCACGCGCGGTAGTTTTCCCCAGCGATGCCAGAGCGGCCCTTGATGAAATTTTCGTTGTCCGAAGGAATGTAAAGCACGAGCCGTTTCCCGCGCTGGGCGAGCTGCTGCGCGATTTCCATCATCAGGTCGCGGCGGCTGGCGAGCAGCTCGCACTGCGGAGAAATGGTGGCGTTGGCCGAGATGAAGACGCCGTTGTTTTGAATGAGCGGAAGGCAGAGCCAGTCCGCGCCCGTCTCATCGAACTGCCGCATAAAGCCCGCGAGGTCGAACGCATCCACGATGCGATCCGCCGCCGCCTGCCGCTCCGCGCGCGAGCCTGCGGGCGGGTCCGGCAGGTAATGCACCATCATCCCGAATCGCCCCTCGGCCATCCACGCGGCGCGATTTACCGTGCCATCCGGCTTGGTCTTGGAAATGACGGGAGGCGCGGCGAGCGCGAGGCTGGCGGTGAGGAGGGCGAGGGCGATGAGTTGCGTGATGGCTTTCATTGGAAAAGTGAGGTCGTCCGGGCTTCAATCCTCCACTTGCAAGCTATCCACAGGCAGCAGCCCGGTCCGGGCTGCCCACACCACACCGTGGAAAGAGCCGGGGAGTTTTTTGCTGCTCCAGACGGGTTGGGAAGGTTCGGGCTTTTCGGCATGAAGATTCACCACCGCCGCCAGCTCGCCGTCCACGCGGATTTCGGCTTCGCCAAAGTCCGGTCCGCGTGGACTCCACAAAGTCAGGCGCTGGCCGGTGACGTTCCATTTCACGCGGGCTTTCGGCTGCTTGGCGACGAGGCCGATGCCGTGGCGAAACTCCGGGCCGGCGCGCTCGTGCCAGTTCGACAAATTCTCGCCGGCACCGAGCAATGCTTCCATGCCGAGGTAACTCAAATTTGCGGGCAGCGGCTGGCCTTCGATTTGAAATTTTTCGACAGACAAATGCGTGTGGGGTTCGACCCACAATCCGATCGCGCCCGGTTCGGCGCTGGGAGCGCTGGCCGGGCTGGTCCAGAGTTCTTTTCCCTCGCTGCGGAGGGTCATGCTGCCGTCGGATTTGCGTTGCAGATTGAGCTGCCAATCCGGGTGCTTCGTGGACACGCCAGAGGCCAGGGTCTGGGAGCGACCTTGTTCATCCACGCGGACGACCTGCCAGCCCGACGGCGAGAGTTGCACGGCGTGAAAGCTCGTCTTGGCGAGGCGATGGAGCGTGGCGTCGGATTGCGGGAGATTGGGGCCGAGCACGCCGCGATAATCCCACATCACCAAAGCCGTGCCGCGCACGCGCAGGGTGGCCTCCAAAACAAACTCGCGGAAGGTCTGACGAAGACAGGTGAAGCTGGCGCCTTGATGACCCGTGAGCACGAAGCCGTGATCGCGCAGCGGTTGCTTCCAGGGGCGCTGGGCCATGTTCACCGTGCCAAGGCCCTGCGCATCGCGGCTGTTGAACATGGCTTGCAGCGTGCCGTCCGCGCTCACGCTGCCGGAGAAATTTTGCCCCCACATGCCGTAGCTTTCGTTCTCCACATCTTCGCTGTGCCAGAGCGAGCCATGCTGCGCGATTTTCCACGCCTCGGGCTCGGTGGCGCGCTCCAGCGGCACTTGGAACAGGACATTGAAATTGCGGTTCAACGCCACCGCTGTGGCCGGGACATTCAAGAATCCCCCGTGGGCAAAGGCAGGAAAAAACTCCAGCAGCGGCGGATGAAATTCATCGCGCTCCACATGCCGGACCAGTTTCCGCTCCGACCACGGCCCTGCCGGTTGCGGCGCGGTCATCGTGAACAACGCCCACGCGTTGGGCGGCGCGTCCACCATGCCGACGATGAGCCAATCCTGCGACCGCTTGATCAACGTGGCGGCATAGGTGCGCTGGTAGCGGCCCAGCAGTTTGGGCAAAGTCGTGTTTAGCGTAATCGGCTGCGGCGCGCGATGCCACGGGCCTTCCGGCTTATCCGCCCATGCGTAGGCCAAGCCGCCTTCGGTGTTGAAATCCGGCCAACCCCAATCATAGACCATGTGGTAGCGCCCGTTGTCATGCACCACGGTCACGTCCGGCGTATGACCATTCTTATCAAACATCGCGGCGTCGCCCTGCAAAACGACTCCGAGATTTTTCCAAGTCTTCGCGCCATCGGTCGAACGGTAAAGCAGGCAGCGACTGGGGCGAGCGGCGTAACCCTTCGTGTAATCGCCGATGTAGATGTAGTGATGACCGCTCACTGGATCGTGAAACAGAAATCCATTCACCGGCCATTCAAACGGCGGCGCACCGCGATGAATGGGATTTCCCGGAAGGCGTTCAAAAGCATCAAACGAAGGGTCACCATAAACCGGATGCCGCAGCCAGGCATCCACGGAAAGCGAGCGCGCGAAGTCCGTGACGGGGTTCGTTTGCACCTCCGCCGCACCCGCCAGCGGCAGAGGCAAGCAGGCGATGAGTAGGGCGAGGAGCTTTAGCATTGGTTGCGGCGGGCGATCAGCGTTTTGCAGCACCGCCGATGAGAGCTAGAATCGTCTCCGCGTAGAGCCGGTGGCCGAAGTCGTTCGGGTGGTTGAGGCCGTTGCCGGTGAGGTCGAAGTATTTCTTGCGCGCCTCGACGGCGGTCCACACGGAGGTCACATCGGCGAGGGCGAGGCCGGGGCCGACGAGGCCGGCCAGTGCTTGGGCGTAGGCGGGGTAAAGCTCCGGCGCGGAGTGCAGCCATTCGCTGTTCGCCGTCATCGGGGAAACGACGATCACCGCCGTCTCCGGGAACGCGGCGCGGACGGGGGCGATGATTTGCTGCATCACCCCGGCGAAGTCGCCGGGCGCACGATGCGCGGATGCGTCGTTCATCCCAAAGGCGACGAGCAGCAGGTCGGGTTTTTCGGCGATCACATCCGCCACGCGGGTCACGCCCCACTTGGAATCCATGCCGCCTTTTGAAAGATTCTTGAGCGTGACCTTCCCGCCGAAGCGCGCCTCCAGCGACCGCACCACGAGCGACGGATAGCCGGGCTGGTGCGGCCACGCGCCCGCCACTGCGGAGGCGTCGGCCTCGGTCGAAATGCTGTCGCCCAGCACGACGAACTTCACCGGCAGCTTCGCACGCAGCTTTGCTCGGAGGCCACCGAGTTGATCGTCCGGCGCGGCGGCGGGCAACGGCACGCGCCAATCCTCGGCGCTAGCGTAGCTGGCCACGCATTGCAAGTCGTGGATGACGCGGCCCGGCCCGTAAAACATCCAGCGGTCGGTGCCGCGCTGGGACTTGTAGGCGTTCGGTGAGCCCGGCGCGGGATGCAGCTCGCTCGGGGTCTTGAAGGGCACACGCGACTGCTCCGTGAGCGTCACCATGCGCGAGCCGGGCTGCCAGGTGAAGTCGCGCCCCGCCTCAAACTCCTGTGCGCCATTCGCGCTGGCCAGCCGGGGCGGCGCGGACGGCACGCGCAGCAAGCTCGCCGTCGCCGTGGCCTTGCTTTCACCCGTAAAGAACAACGTGTCGCCCTCGACGCGGCCCAGCTCCGCCGGGAGCTCCTCCAGCCGCTGGAGGTCGCGCAACTCGGTGCGGATGATTTCTTTTCCGTCCTTGCCCGTGAGCACGCAGCGGCTCGGCACGCGCGTGCCATCCACGGCGACGGGCTGCGAAAAGTGGAACTGCTTTTCCTTCCAATCAATCTGCACGAGGTCGTGCGTCGCCGCATCGAAGTAAGCGCGGATGCCCGGCTCGATGCTGCCGCTCACGCTCAGCCCGTGCGCCGGTTTGTCGCCGATGACGATGTCCGGCACGACCTCCAGCTTCGTCGCGGGATGCACTAGCGGAGCGAGCGTCCACATCCACACATTGCGGCAGTCTGCGCCCTTGTTCTCCTCTTCCACGCGTTCGGTCTTGCCCACAAACCACAGTCTCGGTGGCTGGAGGATGGAAGTGCGCTCAGTGCCCTTCGCCGTATCGCCGTTGAGGAAATACGTCTCCGAAAACTTCACGATGCGCAGCAATTTCTCCGCGCCACCGTGGCTGGCGACAATCTCGCGCGCACAAGCCGCAGCATCGGGCGGTGGCTCCGCCGCAACGCGCAGAGAGGAGGCAATGAATGACAGGACGATGATGCAGAGTT
>JAYVQK010000199.1:0-5608 GCA_043757005.1 Verrucomicrobiaceae bacterium | reverse complement strand
CGCCGGTGGTGCCGCCGTTTGGATTGCCACGGAAGGTGAGGGTCGTGGGGGTCGCTCCATTATCTTGAATGATGGAGGATATGATCGCCTGCACGTTGGGTTTGTTGATGATGAACGCCATTTCGCCGACACCAGTGCCGGGCTGAATATTACCGCCGGTGATGGTCGTCACGCCGCTCGTGCCGTTGCCGATGAGCAGGCCGCCTGTGGTGATCGTATTTGTCCCGGCGAGGGTCAAAGTGAGCGCGCCTGTGTTGAAGCGAAGGCTGTTCACGGTCGCGTCGGAGGTGGCCGCGAAAGAAGCGGTGATGTCTGCATTTCCGCTGAAAGCGCCGGCGGTGCTGGCGGCGGTGTAGATGCTCGCGCTCGCTGCGCCAGCCACGTCTGCGGCGACGATGTTATTCGCGCTCGCGGTGCTGTTCGCTGCCCAATCATTGCCGCCTGCGGTGGCGTAGGCTGCGCCGGTCGCGCTGGTGACGAGGTTGCCCGCCGTCGGCGTGCCGCCGACGATGATGCCGTTGGTCGCGGACTGCGCGCTCGCTGGGATGGTGTAATCAATCGTGCCACCGACGTAGCGGGTGACGTTGCCGAGATTCAGCGCGAGGGTGCCGCCCGCGCCGATGGTGCCGCCGGCTGCGTTTGCGCCCGCATCAATGAGCGTGCTGGCGAAGGTCTGGCTATTCGTCCCAGCGGCAAAACCGGTGAGCTGGAGTGCGCCGCCGCCGACAAGGTTATTGGCCGAGCCGCCGAGGGTGAGCGTGGCGGTATTGGTGAAGATATTCGTGGCTCCGGCGTTGGCGAAGTTGGCGCTGATTTGCGAGGCGGTCGCGGGGTTGGCGGTGATGCCGACGAGCCCTTGATTGATGGTGAGGGTCGCCACGCCGGTGGTGGAGGCCGATGCGGCGAGGGCCAATGTGCCGGGGCCTTGTTTGAGGAAGGTCGCGCCGGAGAGGACGCCATTCTGCACGGTGCCGCCGCCATTGGCGATGAAGGTGGTGATGGTGTTGCCGTTAAAATCAATCGTGCCTGCATTGAGGGCGATGTTTGCGGTGGGCACTTGGGTGAGGAGGAGGGTGCCCGCGCCTGTCTTGGTCAGCGTTCCGTTTTGCACGATGGAGGTCACCGTCGTATCCACCGTCGCCGTGGTGCTGTCGTTAATAGTGAAGGTGCGATTGCCCGCGCCGAGATTGAGCGTGGCGACGCTGATGGTCGCGCCGAGCGGGTTATTGGTCGCCGTGTAGGTGACGCCGCCATTGATGGTGAGCGCCGAGCCCGCGCCACCCGTGATGGTGCCAGCGTTCGTCGCTGCCGCGCCAGCAAAGGAGATGGCGGTGCCTGTGCCGCCGAGGGTGTTGAGGGTCTGGCTATTCGTGCCGAGGTCATAGACTACTGTGGCGTTCGCCGCCGCGTTGCTGATCTGGATGCCTTGGAGATTGGTAAGCGGGATGACGTTATTACCCCCCGCGATCAGCGTGCCGCCGGTCACTTGGGTGATGCCGCTGTAGGTGCTGCCAGTGCCGGAGAAAGTCCAGGTGCTGGTGTTCGATTTGATGAGGCGGGTGTAGCCGCCGAGGAGCGGATTCGCGAAAGATCCGCCCGCCGCGTCGGAGAGGTTTCCGAGGACGCTGTTGCCCGTGCTGGTGCCGTCGAGTTGCAAGGTGTCAAAGTTACCCGTGCCAAAGTTCTGCATCGGGTTCGTCACGTCGCCGAGGATGCTGACGCTTGTGGTGGTGGGGACGAGCGTGGTCGTCTGACCAGTGCCGCCCGGCAGCACGAATCCCGTGAAGCTCACCTTGTAGCCGTTTGAGCCGGTGAAAGTAGTCGTGGTCACGGTTTGAGCTATCGGGGTGGCGAAACTACCAAAGGCGACGGTGTTGCCCGTATTCGCGCCGCCATTCGCGCCGACGTTGACGTTACTCGTCGCGCTGTTGGGCGAGATCGTGTTGCCATAGGCGAGCGTGCTGTTGCTGGCAGCGCCATTATCTAGGATGTTCAAAGTGCCCGCCGCGCCGATGGTGACGATGGTGGACGCTGGCAATGAATGACCCGCAAATATGAGCGCGCCAGCGGTGATACTGGTCGGGCCTGTGTAGTTATTGCCCACATTCGAGAGTGTGAGCGCGCCTGCCGCCGCCTGCGAGAGCCCGCCTGCACCTGTGAAGAGGCCAGAGAGCGTCTGTGCGCTTGCGTTCGATACGACGAGCGATCCGCTATTGAGGTTCGTCGTGCCATTAAAGGAAAGCGCGCCGCTGAAGGTGATGGTGGAGATGCCCGCGTTGATATTCAGCACGCCGCCGCCGCTGATGGCTGCGGCGGTGGTGCGGTTGGCGGCGATGACGGGGGCGACGGTGGGAAGGGCGACGTTATTCAGCGAGAGCGTGCCGTTATTCGTGATCGGGCTGACGAAGCTGGCGATGGTGCCGCCGTTGCCATCATACATATTCAGCGTGGTCCCAGCTCCGATGGTGGTGGTGCCTGTGTAGCTGGTCGTGGCGATGTTTGCCGTGTTCGAGAGCGTGAGATTGGTCGTGCCTGCGAGGGCGATTCCCACCGTGCCAGCCGCGCCATTGCGGATGATGCCGTCGTAGGTCGTCGTGCTGCTGCCATTGATCGTGAGGATGGATGCGCCCGCTGCGGAGTTATTCTGGATGAGCGAAGCCGAGCCGATGGGATTCACCGTGGTCGCGAGGCTGCCAATGGTTTCGTTGAAGCCCATGAGATTAAACGCCGCGCTCTGTCCACTGATCGTGCCTCCATTGAGTGTGATCGCCGAGGCGTCCGCGATTTGATCGCTCGCGCCGAGATTGAGATTCGCGACATGGTGCCCGCCGATGGCGATATTGCCCACGATGGTCGTGTTATTCACGGCGGGGTTGCTCAAGGTTAGCGTGGAGTTGTAGCCCACGAGTGTGTTGCCCGTATAGGTGTTTGAGCCAGTGAGCGTCAGGACGCTCGTGGCGAGCGCCGAGCCCGCGACAGTGAGCGAGGAGCCGCCATTATCCACAATCGAAGAGGCGATGGTGAGTGGCTTGGCGCTCAAATACACCCACAGGTCTGTGCCGCTGGCTGCTTGGATATTTCCCCCCGTGATCGTGCCGCTCGTCGCTGCTGTCTGCACGAGGATGCCGCCGGATTCCACCGTGTTCGTGCCCGTGAGCGTGACGGTATTGGCCCCAGTGCCAAATGCCAGTGCCTGCGTGACGGAATCCGACGCGGGCGAGGTGGACGATAGGACTTGCGTGTTATTTCCCGTCGCCCACGCATCGGTGGTGTAGGTAGTCGCGCCCACATTCCCCGCCACAGCGGCTGCGAAGTCGTTGCTGTTCACGATGCCGCCCACGAGGATCGGCGTCGTGGAACCGATGATATTCCCCGCGCCACTCGGTGCGCTGTTAAAAGTAGTCGTCAGATTCGTATTCACGATATTCACGACGCCGCCGAGGCTGCGCGTGTAGGGATTCGCGCCGGTGAAAGTGAGTATCGGAACGCCGCCAGTGGCCGCGTTTGCATTGATGAGGCTGTTGCCCGAGCCGATGTTGAGTGCCGTGAGCGACTGGCTATTCGCCACCGTCGAACCGCGAACGACGATCAAATTGCCGCCCCCGCTCGCGCCGCCGAGCGTGAGGCTGGCGGCTGTATTGATGCGGTTCGCCAAACCATTCGCTGCCGTGGCGTCACCGAGATTCATCACGCCGCCACCAGCCAGCGTTACGCCGGTCACATTCACAAAACGCCCCCCCACGCCGTTCACATTGATGCCCGCGCCAGCCGTGCTGCTCGTCAAATTACCGTCGCTCACATTCAGCGTTCCCGTGAAAGTATTCGCCGCATTGAAGCCGACATTGCCCGCGCCGACCTTGGTCACATTCGCCGTGCCGCTCACGATGCCCGAGATGGTCAGCGTCCCCACGCCTACCGCGCCGAGTGCGCCAAAAGTCGTATCCGCCGCCAGCGCAATCGCCCCGGTCTGCGTCCCGCCCGCCGCACTCGCGTAGAGCGCCCCGCGCCCGCCAAAGCCAGCGCCACTCAGCGTCAGCGGCTCCGCGCCGATGCTCACGCCTCTCGTATCTATCGAAGCCCCGCTCAACACCGTCGTCCCAGCCGTCGCCGCCCCAAACGGGCTCGTGCTCGCCGCCCCCGTCGTCAAGACACCATTCGCCACGATGATCGCCCCGGTGAAGTTGCTGTAGTTGCTCGTGCCGTTGCCGAGGCTCAAGGTCCCCGTCCCCGTCTTTGTCAGCGTCCCCGAGCCCTGCAACTGCGCCGCCGCCAGCCCCGTGCCAGTCGCGAACCCGTCATCAATCGTCAGCGTCCGCCCCAGCGCCACATCCATCGCACCGCCACCCGTGCCGACATTAAACACCACACCCGCCGAGAAATTCGCCGCCGTCGGGATGTTATCATTAAAGTCCGCCGCCGAGAGGCGGAACGCGCCCCCATTCGTCAGCAAGACTTGCTTGTAAGCAGTGCCCGGCCCGCGCCCAAACTGCGCCGCCGTAGTCACCGTCGTGCCACTATAGACCAGCACGGCCCCCGCGCTATTCACCGCGATGTCGCCCGTGAAAGTATTCGCTACATTCGACAGCGTCACCGTCGCCGTGCCGCCAATCGTCAACGCCGTCGTCCCAGTCGCCGTCGTCCCGCTGATCAAGCCACTGATCGTCGTCGCCCCTGTGCCATTGATCGTCAAAGACCCCACCGCGCTGATGCCCACCGGCCCATTGATCGTCAGCAGCCCCGTCCCATTATTCGTGAAAGTATTCGCTGAATTCAGCAGCAGCGCCGCCCCCACCGTATTCGCCGCATTATCCCCCACGAGCACCGAAATCCCCGAATTCACCCCCGAACCTCCCAGCGCGATCGAGGCCGTATTATTACTACCCGCCAAGGTGACGCCCACATTTTCCTCGAAAGTGATGCTATTCGCATAAAACGCAGCCCCACTCAAACTCACCGTCCCCGCCGTCGCTCCCGTCCCCGCTGAAAAATGCAGATCATTCAGGCTCGTCGTCGTCAGCGAAAAAGTCCCCGCCCCGCCCGTCGAGTCCGTATTCCAGAAACTATTCGTCCCCCAAATCCCCGTCGTCGCACCCGTATCCGCCGTCACACCATTCGTATCCCAATAAAGATTATTCACCGCCTGCGCCTCATGCGCCGAGCCGAGTGCCGCTGCAAATGCAAGCGCCGCAGAAAGCTTGCTGATGAAGCTCGGAGTGATGCCAAACTTCTGGTTGCGGCGGAATGACGGAGTGGTTTTGGAGTGTGAGGTGTTCATGGACGGTGTTGTTTTAGGTTTTGGAGTGAAGTGTGTTCTATCGGGTGAGATGTGGATTTGGCACTAGCCGAAAGTGCATTTAACATGGAAGTGAAATCCGGCAATCTTTTCCCCCGACATAAATCTTAATTCACTTCTGAATTCCCCGCTCTTCTGCGAGCACCCAGAAACTCCCCCGTGAGCACCAAAGCATAGTAATAAGCAGCCTTTTCGTTTCTTTCGTCTTTTTCGTGGGCATGAATTGATTAAAGGGGACACCCGAAAACTCGGGGTGCCGCCTCTGGAGTGCGGGGGCATGACCCCGCTCTGGCGGGCGAGGAACGAGCGGGTGGG
>JAYVQK010000198.1:0-21769 GCA_043757005.1 Verrucomicrobiaceae bacterium | reverse complement strand
CTTTTCACGCTTCGAGAAACTCGATGTCATGCTCATCGGTTTCATTCACTTTGTCCTCATTGTCGAGGCTCTTCGATAGTGTGAACACGCCCTAGGACGAAACGGCGTCTCGTGAAGTCCGCGAGGTTCTTGGAATCGTAGCGAAGCGGAGATAGCCAGCCGAAGTGAGGCAATGCGGTGGGAAGCGTAAGCGCCACACTGCTTTCGGCGGCGGCGTGTGGGGAAAGAGCCACCCGTGCTTTGCCTCTGCACGCCCTTCGCCGTTCGAGAGTCAGCCCTGCTGCCAAAAGCGTTGTCGCGCTGTCGCCTGGTTCATTTCCAAATTGAGCCACAATCGAGTGATGTGGCTCTAATTTGTTGTGATCTGATTTGTTGTCACGGCGAGCCGCAGCCTTTTTGCAGCCATACTCCGATGCGTTTTCGATTCTTTATTTTAGCACTTTTGATGGCGTTCACTTTTGCGGCTTTTGCGGCGGTATCTGCGCCGGTGCCGGATGCGGTGGGCTTTGCGAAAATGGTGCAGCCTTATGTGAAGGATCACTGCGTGAAGTGTCACGGGCCGGAGAAGCAGAAGGGGAAGTTGCGGCTGGATACGCTGGCAAATGACTTCGGCGATGCGGCGGTGGTGGCGAAGTGGGCGGAGGTGGTGAATGCGGTGAACGCGCACGAGATGCCGCCGGAGGATGAGAAGCAGCCGGCGGCGGACGCGGCAGGGAAATTCGCGGCGTGGATCGAGGGTGAGCTGGCGCGCGGGGAAATCGCGAAGCGTTCGACGCGCGTGGTGCTGCGGCGGATCAATCGCGCGGAGTATGACAATACGATCCGCGATCTCGTGGGCGTGGACTTTTCGCCAGCGGAAAAATTTCCCGAAGATCCGCCAGCGGGTGGCTTTGATAATATCGGGCAGGCGCTCTCGATTTCGCCGATGCAGGTAGAGCTTTACTATGCGGCGGCGCGGCAGATTTTGGATCGCGCATTTTACGAAGGCGCACAGCCAGCGGCGGTGAAGTGGCACTTCGAGCCGGAGGAAAATACGACGGGTGCGGACAGGCTGCGGGTGAAGCACGATGGGAATAACATCCTGCTCAATGATGGCGAGAATCCGACGGAGAATGGCTTCACGGTGATCCACCACGAGGCGTGGAATAAGAACTTGGGATTCCGCGATTTTAAAGTGCCGGTGGAGGGGGAATACGTGATCCGTTTCCGCGCAGCGGGACGGGTGCCGACGCGGGCGCAAGTGGTCGCTTCGGCGAAGAAAATCCTGGAGCAGCGGCGCGATGAGGAGTCGGCGAAGAATCCGAAGGGGAAGCAGTATCACGACGCGCAATTTGAGCGGGATTTGAAGCACTTTGAATCGCAGCGGATGTATGACTACGGCCCGCCGCGTGTGAAGCTCTCGCAGCATCTCGGCGGGACGCCGCGTGTGATCGCAGAGCTGGATATCGATGCGCCGGAAGCGGCACCGAAGACCTACGAGGTGCGGGCGCATTTCACCAAACAAGATGCCGGGGTGGAGCTGGACTACGCCTACGAGGTGCCTCGGTCGTTGGAGAATTCTTGGATGCAGGGGAAGGATGAATTTGCGCGGCCCGTGCTGCTCGTGGATTGGGTGGAGCTGGAGGGGCCGCTGTATGCGAGCTGGCCGCCGCCGAGCCACCAGCGCGTGTTCTTCGATTCGCCGGGGATGAAGAACGAGCCAGCGTATGCGCGGGAGGTGCTCACGCGCTTTATGTCGCGCGCGTATCGTCGGCCCGTGCGCACGGAGGAGGTGGATGCGAAGATGGCGCTCTTTGAAAAAGTGCGCGCGGAAAAGCCGACGTTCGTCGAGGCGATGAAGGTGCCGCTCGCCGCCGTGCTGGCCTCGCCGCATTTCCTCTACCTCGTGGAGCCGGAGGCTGCGCAGTCGCGCAAACTGAACGGCTACGAGCTGGCTTCGCGGCTCTCGTATTTCCTGTGGTCCTCCATGCCGGACGATGAACTCACTCGCCTCGCGGCGAGTGGCGAATTGCTAAAGCCCGCCGTGCTCGGCACGCAGGCGACGCGGATGATCGCCGATGCGAAGAGCGATGCGTTTGTGAAAAATTTCGCGGGTCAGTGGCTCGGCCTGCGGAAAGTCGGCGCGAATCCTCCAGCGAAAAATCTTTACCCACAATACGACCGCCACCTGGAAATTTCCATTGTCCGCGAGACCGAGGGATTCTTCACCGAGATCCTCCGGCGCGACCTCGACGTGCGGAATTTTCTCAAGAGCGATTTCGTCACCATCAACGAGCGGCTCGCGCGTTTCTACGGCATCGCCGGCGTGAAAGGAGACACCATCCGCCGAGTGCCCGCGCCGCCCGAGGCGCATCGCGGCGGGCTCGTCACGCAGGCATCCATTCAAAGCATCACGTCAAACGGCACCCGCACTTCGCCCGTCGTGCGCGGCGTGTGGATGCTGCGCACGCTACTCGGCAGCGATCCGGGATTGCCCGTGGCAAACGTCGGCGAAATCGCATCGAAAGTCCCCGGCATTGATAAAGCCACGGTGCGCCAGCGCCTCGCAATTCACCGCGAATCGGCGTCCTGCGCGCGGTGCCACGACAAGATAGATCCCCTGGGTCTCTCGCTGGAAAATTACAACGCCTGCGGAGAGTGGCGCGACCAGGAAGGCCACGGCTACGAAGGCCGCATCGAGAAAGACGACCCGCTCATAGATGCCAGCGCGAAGATGCCCGACGGCACAGACTTCAAAGGAGTGGAAGGCTTGCAGACGCAGCTCCTAAAAAAGGAAGACCTCTTCCTCACCGCACTCGCCTCGCAGCTTTACACGTATGGCCTGGGGCGGGAACTCGGCTTCTCCGACCGCCCCGCCGTGCGCGCCTCCGTGGAGGCGATGAAGCGCAACAAATATATGCTCCGCGCACTGCTGCTCACCATCGTCCAGTCCGACCTCTTCACCACCAAGTAATCGCCATGAACCCACTCTTCCACACACCTCTCTCCCGCCGCACCGTCTTGCGCGGGCTTGGCGTTACGCTCGCACTGCCCTTCCTCGAAGCCATGCTCCCGCGCACGCTTCATGCCGCGCCCTCTACTTACAAGCCGCTTGCGAAATCCGGCGCGAAGCCCACGCCGCGCGTCATCTTTTGCTACGTTTCCAATGGCGTGAACATCATGGACTGGGTGCCTACCGCGAAAGGCGCAGGCTACGCGCTCTCGCCCACGCTGGAGACGCTGCGCGAACACCGTGCGGACTTTTCCGTGCTTACCGGTCTCGGCCACCCGCGCGCCACGGGCGGGCACTCCGGGGCGGATACATGGCTCACGGGCGCAGACCTCAAGGCCGTGCCGGGTAAAGACTACACGAACACCATTTCCGCCGACCAAGTCATCGCGGAGAAAATCGGCGCGCAGACGCGATTCCCCTCGCTGGAGATCGGCGATATGTCCGGCACGGGCGGCGCGCTCCACAGCCACACGCTCGCCTTTGATCGCAACGGCACGCCGCTCCCCACGGAAAACAGCCCGCAACGGCTTTTCGAGCGCCTTTTCGTCCCCGACGACGCCGCTTCGCGCGACGCCACGCTGAAGCGCTACGCCGAAAAACGCAGCATCCTCGACGACGTGCTCGGCGAAGCCAAAGCGCTCGAAAAAAAGCTTGGCCGCACCGACCAGACCAAGCTCGCCGAATATCTCTCCTCCGTCCGCGAGACCGAGCTGCGCGTGCAGCGGCAGGTGGATTGGGTGGATGTGCCGAAGCCCAAAGTGGACTCAAACGGACTCCAACTCAACAGCCAGCCCGGCAACGCCCATGACCGCCCGATGTGGCTCGATGTCATGCTGGAAATCAGTTACCTCGCATTCCTCACCGATACCACCCGCGTCATCACTTTCGAATGGGCACGCGAGGCTGGTGGCTACGGCCCCGGCGGGCAAAACCACCACGAACTCTCCCACCACGGCGGCGACGCCGGGATGCTGAAAAAACTCGCCGAAGTAGATCGCGGCTACCTTGAGCGGCTCGCACGTTTCCTCACTTTCCTCAAATCCACCGAAGAGGGCGGACGCTCCATGCTCGACCACACCATGATCGTCTATGGCTCCGGCATGAATAGCGGCGAACGCGGCGACCACTCGCCGAAAAACCTCCCCCTCCTCGTCGCCGGCGGCACCGCCTGGGGCATCAAGCACGACCAACACCTCGCCCACGACCCCGACAAACACCCGCCTCTCGCCAACGTCCTCCTCACCACCATCCAAAAAATGGGCGTCGAGACCGATAAATTCCAAGACGCCACCGGCACCCTCACCGGGCTTACATAGAATCGGTTTCGTGGAGTCTTCAAAATTATGAAAGGTGGTATAAGAAGGAGGGCGCGCCGTGCGTCTTCACGGCGAGGGGCTTGATGCCTTTCTTCTTTTGAAAACGCTCCAAAACATCTTCTCTCACAAAAAAGCCACACATCTGCGTGAAGTCGCCCTAGACAGCGCGCGGGGGGATGGTCTATCACACACGCTCTCACTTTCTATCCCTACCATGCTCACACCACGCTCTACCACTCGCACCGCGCTCACCGGAATCATTGCTGCTGCGCTTTTCACACTCGTCTCGCCACGCACGGAGGCAGCTTCTTTTAGCTGGGTCACGAGCACGGGATTCTGGACGAATGGCCCGAGCTGGGGCGGTGCAGCTCCGAAGGGCTTGCCAGAGCCTCAGGCCTTTCCAATCCTTTCGGGCATCTCGGATGTCCTGACTTTCTCGGGCGATGTCGGGCCAGCCACGCTCTACACGACGACTAATAACTCGCCAGTCGTTCCTTTTACCCTCAACCAAATCATCTGCACCGCGACGGACACAACGCTCCCCGCGACGACCAATGCGCACACGGTGGACGGCGGCACCCTGCGCTTCACCAGCAGCTTGGCCACGGGCCTCGGCACAGCACCGCAGATCCTCGTGAATAACGCGGGCGCTCTGACCATCGAAAACAAAATCATCCTCGCCACGACGCAAGGATTCACCCTCGGCGGCCCAGGCGTAGGCATCATGACGCTCAACGGCGGCATCAGCGGCTACGCGGACATCACAAAAAGCGGCACCTCCACCTACCGCTTCGGCACGCCCGGCACCCTGCTCGCATCCGACAATACTTGGCTGGGGAAACTGACCATCAACGGCGGCACCATCCGTTTTAATAACAACGCACAATCCGGCCCCACCGCCCTCCGCGCAAACCCCGTCATAATGAGCGCAGGCGCGCTCCTCACCGTCCGGCGCAATGATGCGGATCAACTCGCGAACTACTACAACTCATTGCGCATGGGAACCCTCAGCGGCCCGGGCGGAGCAGTCACCGCCACCGTAGAGAGCACGGCAGGCACCACGGTGGATAACTACGACATCACCATCACCGCTCTTACAGATGGGAATTTTAGCGGCACCCTCACCCTCCCTGCGCCACTCGGCGGCGGGGACGACGGCGGCGCACTCGTGATTCGCGGCACCAAAACACAGACCCTCAGCGGCGTCATCAGCATCAATAAAGACGTCGTCGTCGGCCAAGGAGCCACGCTCAAACTCGCAGGCAGCGCCACCCTCGGTGGGCAACTCGTGGGATCCGTCATCTTTGCCGGAGGCACGCTCATCCTCGATAATAGCGCCAATAACGGCGGCATCACCGGGCGCCTACGGGATGCGGCTTACGATTTGACCACCGTGGACGCCATTGGCGGCGGCACCCTCTCCATAATCGGCAACACAGCCTTGGGCACCTCCGAGGTGACTGGGCGACTCATGCTCGGCGCCTTTTTCCCCACCATCGGCGAGACCAAGCCGCGCTCCGGCCAGCTCGATATCCGCCTCACCCACACCGCCACCACGAAGCCCACCGAGCTCACCTTCCAGTCCTACTCGCGCGACGAGAGCACCGCCTCAGAGCTCAATACCGTGGATTTCTCCGCCGTGAACGGCGCAGGAGCCCCAATCCCCCTTGGCAACACAGGCAGCGTCGCCCGCATCTTCCTCACCAAAGATGTGAACTTTTTCACCGTGCCCCTCGCGGGCAATCTCCTCAGCGCCACCGCAGGCACCGCCTCCACCGGCTGGGCCACCGTCGGCGGCACAGACTTCGCCACCTACGATGCCGTCACGGGCATAAAAGCCACCACCACCGTCCCCTACACCACCGCCCTCCAAGGCACCGATAACGCCCTCCTCACCGGCACCGCCACCACCCCCGTCATCTCTTACCAGATCAACTCCCTGAAAATCGCTCCTGCCACGATCAACAGCAGCCTCAACATCACCGGCAGCTCCGATTTTAGCGCCTCCGGCATCCTCCTCGCAGGTGCCCGCGACTACAGCATCACCTCCACCGGCGGCGGCGGCATCGGCGGCAGCGCGCCACGTTTCATTGCAGTGCAAAATGCTGGCATCACCCTCACCCTCAGCGCCCGAGTAGATACCACCGCCCAGCCCCTCGTGAAATTCGGCGCAGGCATCCTCGACCTCACCAACATCAACAACTTCAACCTCGACTCCATCACCGCCATCAACGCAGGCACCCTCCGCGCCAGCATCGGCACCAGCCTCCCCGACGGCGAAATCCAGCTTCGCGGAGGCATCCTCGAACTCACCGGCGGAGGCACCCTCAGCCGCACCCTCGGCATCGGCCACAACGCCATCAACTGGTCCGGCATCCGCTTCAACGGCACCACCAACGAATCCCAAGACGAAGATCGCGGCAGCGGCGGCATCGCAGCGAAAGGCACAGACGTCACCCTCGATCTCGCACCCGCCGGGCCCAGCGACATTCGCTGGGAAGACCTCGGCTTCGTCCGCTCCGGCTACACACTCGTCTTCGGCTCCGCCACCGCCACCAACCGCGTCACCTTCAGCGACAACCTCAACCTCACCGAGGCCACCGCCAAAGCCATCAACTACAACGCCCGCCAAATCCGCGTGCTCGATAACACCACCGTGACCACCGACATCGCCACCCTCAGCGGCGTCCTCTCCGGCGAAAGCTATAACGACCTCCTCAAAACCGGCCTCGGCACCCTCGAACTCAGCAACCCCGCCAACACCTACACAGGCGGCACCATCATCCACGAAGGCACCCTCCTCGTCACCGGCAACACCACCACCACCGCATACAACGACGTGCAAAACGGTGCCACCCTCGCAGGCACCGGCACCACCGGCCCCATCCTCGTCGAGACCGGCGGCACCATCAGCCCCGGCGCGATCATCCCCGGCCCCGTCGTCGTCGGCACCAGCATCAGCAGCGTCGGCACCCTCACCACCACCAAGCTCACCCTCCGCCCCAACAGCATCCTCTCCTACAACCTCACCCCCACCACCACCTCGGATAAAATCGTCGTCAACGGCATCTTCGAAAAAGCCTACACCAACGGCTCCTCCTCGTTTAATTTCGGCGGCACCGGCGAAGGAGGACGCAGCTACCCCCTCATCACCTTCACCGCCACCAGCACCCCCGCCTTCACCATCGCAGACTTCGGAGCCATCAATCTCCCCATCGGCCTCAGCGGAGCCTTCACGATCACCGGCCCCGTCGCCGGAGTCAGGACGCTGAATTACACCTTCGCCTTCCCCGTGCCAACCTTCGCCGCACCAGGGTTTCAACCCATAGCCAGCCAGCGCGTCACCCTCGGTCAACCCGCCACCATCGCCGTCAAAACCAACTCCACCCTCTTCGGCTACCAGTGGAAATTTGGCGCCACCACCATCGTCGGCAACGGAGCCACCACCCCCACCCTCACCATCCCAGCCGTAACCGATACCGATGCCGGCAGCTACACCTGCACCGTCAGCCGCGTCACCCCAGCCGCCAGCGTCACCAGCAACGCCAGCGTCCTCATCATCAATCACCGCTCCATCCCCGCCAGCAAAAGCCTCACCGTCATCGAAAGCACCCCCGAAAACATCACCCTCACCGGCACCGATCCCGATGCAGGCGATACCGCCCTCCTCACCTACATCATCGTAGATCAGCCCGCCCACGGCACCCTCACCGGCACCGGCGCAAACCGCATCTACACCCCCACCACCAACTACAACGGCCTCGACTCCTTCACCTTCAAAACCAACGACGGCCTCGCAGACTCCGCCGCCCCAGCCACCATCAGCATCGAGATAAAAGCCGTCAACTCCCCCCCCACCCCAGCCGACGACACCGCCACCCTCCAAAACATCTCCGACGTCACCGCCACCCCCATTACCGTTGCCGTCCTCGACAACGACACCGATCCCGATATCGGCGACATCTTCACCGTCACCAGCACCACCGACGGAGCCCACGGCACCGTCACCCACACCGGCAGCACCGTCACCTACACCCCCGGCATCACCTACACCACCAGCGACACCTTCACCTACACCATCACCGACGGCGACGGTGCCAGCGGCACCGCCAACGTCACCATCCTCCTCGGCAACCCCGCCGCCTTCGGCATCGCCAGAAAAGGAACCACCGTCCCCGGCGGCGACATCGGCGACACCTTCACCCTCTTCGGCCAGCCCAGCATCTCGCTCGATGGCACCCTCGCCTTCACCGCCACCTACAAGAACGCCAGCAAACAAACCCACCGAGCCCTCTTCACCGGCGACCCCACCAGCCTCACCCGCCCCGTCAGCCTCTTCCTCCACGATACCGACCTCGCCCCCGGCACCAGCCTCACCCACACCAAATTCAGCGACCCCGCCATGAACGCCAACGGCGACATCGCCTACAAAGCCACCCTCAAAGCCGCCCCCACCGGCACCGCCGAAGGCATCTGGGCCCGCACCAGCGTCTCCCCCACCGTCCGCTCCATCCGCACCACCGGGGCCATCCAGCGCCTCGTCGTTCAGGGGAAAATGCCCGTCCCCAGCGTGACCGGAGCCACCATTGCCAAAATCCTCGACTTCGCCCTCCCCGGCGACGGTCGCGTCGTCTTCACCGCCACCCTTGCAGGCGTCCCCACCACCGCCAATTCCGGCATCTTCCGCGAAACCGGCACCGGCAGCTTCGCCAAAGTCCTCCGCACCGGCGACACCCTCGGCACTAAAACCATCAAGACCCTCACCATCTTTGGCCCCGTCCCACTCACCGCCGGCCAACAACGTGGCTTCAACAACAACGGCCAACTCCTCGCCCGCGTCACCTTTACCGATAAGACCTCCTCCCTCGTCCGCATAGACGAGGACAACAACGCCACCGTCCTCCTCACCACCGGCACCCCTATCGTCTCACTCGACGGAGCCACCATCAAAAGCTTCAACCTCCCCGTCCTCACCGACGACGGCAACATCAGCGTCACCTCCACCCTCCTCACCGCCAAATCCGGCCCCACCACCGCCAATAGCACCGTCCTCCTTTACCAGAGCGGCAGCACCCTCACCCTCGTCGCCCGCACCGGCACCCCCATCAGCACCCACATCGGCACCACCCCCGCCAAACTCGGCGACCTCCTCAGCGGCGACGACGGCAAGACCTTCTTCTACGGCATCCTGAAAAACGTTCCCGCCACCACCACCACCACCGCCGTCACCGCCACCAATAACCTCATCCTCTGGCGCACCGACGACATGGGCACCCTCAGCGTCCTCGCTAGAAAAGGCGACCCAACCCCCGACATCCAAGGCGGCTACTACAAAACCTTCACCTCCCTCGCCTACACCGGCAGCGGACTCCGAGGCCCCGCCTTCATCGCCACCGTCGCCCCCAGCAAACCCGCCGCCATCACCGCCAAAAACGACACCGGCCTCTGGGTCCTAGACAACGCCGGCAAACTCCGCCTCGCCCTCCGCGAAGGCGTCACCACCGTCGCCTACGGAGCCCCCTCCACCCGCCTCATCAAATCCTTCAACGTCCTCACCGCCGCCCTCGGCAACCCCAGCCAAGGCCGCAGCTACAACCCCGCCGGAGCCTTCACCGCCCTAGTCACCTACTCCGACAACACCACCGGCATCATCACCATCTGGGTGCCATAAAGGGGCTCAAGCGAGTCATCCCCAGCAATGGGATGAAATTTTGGCAATCTTCTCTGGCGGACGTATTTGCTACAAAATCGCAGCACTGCAAAATGAAATTGTAGTGCTGCAAAATGAAAGTGCAGCACTGCAAAACGAAAGTGCGGAGGTGCAAAATGAAAGTGTAGTGCTGCAAAATGAAAGTGTAGTGCTGCAAAATGAAAGTGCGGAGGTGCAATGCGGCGTTGCAGAGGTGCAAAATGGGTTTGTATGCAACAAAATGAAAGTGCAGCACTGCAAAATGAAAGTGCGATGGTGCCAAACCAATCACCGAATGGCCACTAAGAGATTGTCGCGGTGCGATGTGAAATGGTTATGTGTAATATGAAATGGTAGTGTGCCACTTTGGTTTTGCACCGTCGCAGTATAATGCCATCCTTAGCAATTAAACAGAGAGTAGCGAAGCCAGCAGCTTCCACAGTCTTTATAATGGTATTAAACCAACTCTCGGAATGAAAGAGACTGTAGCCCAATAGCACCCCTCGGGCTGCCGCTATGCGGCAAATACACCGCTACTTTTTCTCCTCCGCACTTTTAGCGAAGTCGCGGTGATTGCCTTCGCCACGGCGTTTTTGAAAAGGGACGCTTTTGACGACTTCTAGGATGAGGGCGCTAAAGGCCGCGCCGCCTTTTTCCACGTCGTTGGCGATCTTTTGCACGGCGGGGCGGTCGTAGTATTCCAGGCCGCGCCCGAGGCCGTAGGTGAGCATTTTCTCGCCGACGCAGCGGAGGAAATCGGCGCGCTTTTTGGTAGTGAGCACGTCACGGAGTTCCACGGCGTTTTTGAACTTCTCGCCGCTGATGAGCGCGCCTGCGCTGGCGATGGGGGCACCGCCATCCTGCTCGCGCCAAGCGCCGATGGCGTCGAAGTTTTCCAAGGCAAAACCGATGTCGTCCATCCGGGCGTGGCAGCCTGCGCAGAGGGGCTCTTTGCGGTGTTGCTCCATCTTTTGGCGGAAGGTGCCGGTCAGTTCGCGGCGCTTGGGGTCATTGATGTCCGGCACGTCGGGCGGGGGCGGCGGGGGAGGGGTGCCGAGGATGTTTTCGAGCACGAATTTACCGCGCTTCACGGGGGAGGTGCGGGTGGGATTCGAGGTGATGGTGAGGAAGCTGGCATGGCCTAGGATGCCGCCGGGGCGGGTGGCGGGGACTTTCACTTTCACGAAGGCTTCGCCCTCCACGCCGGGGATGCCGTAGAGCTTCGCGAGGCGCTCATTCACGAAGGTGTAGTCGGCGCTGAGGAGCTCGGTGATGGGGCGGTCTTCGCGGATGATGTGCTCTAGCAGCATCTCGGTCTCACGCTCCATGGCGAGGGCGAGGTCTTTGTTCCAATCGGGAAAGGTTTTTGCGTCGGGCTGCACAAGGGCGAGGTTGCGGATTTGCAGCCATTGGCCGACGAAGTTTTCGATGAGCGCCTCGGCTTTCGGGTCTTTGAGCATCCGCTTCACTTGCGCGTCGAGGTTCGCGCGCAGCGTGCCTTTTTGCGCGTGCGCGAATAGCTCGGGGTCGGGCATCGTGCTCCACAGGAAGTAGGAAAGGCGCGAGGCGAGCGCCCATTCGCTGATATTGTGGACGGTCTTCGGCGTGTCGGGCTCGGGCTGAAATTCGCCGCGAAAAAGAAAGCTCGGCGAGACGAGGACGGCGGTGAGCGCGGTCTGCACGGCTTGCTCGAAGTTGCCGCCTTTTTTCAGCGCGAGGCCGTAGATGGACATAAAGCGCTCGACCTCCGCCGGAGCCACTGGCCGACGAAATGCGCGTGTGGCGAAGCTGGCGAGAATGGCGCGCGCAGACGCGGTGAAATTGCCGAGCCCTTTGCCCGGTGAGAAAAGGCGGAGCTGTGTCGCGGGGGCCATCACGGCTTGCGGCGGCGTGAGGACTTCGAGCTTGTGGAGGGTCGCGGTGCGGTTGCGCGGCTTGCCGTCTTTCATCTCCGGCTGGGGCATCCAGTTCGCCACGCGCAGTGAGAGCGTATGCTCGCCGGGCTTCGGGATTGCGGCGGGGATTTTGTGCGTCTCGGTCTGCTCTTTGATGCTGCCGAGGGCGATGGCTTTGAGCGGCTGGCCGTCGAGTTTCAGATCCACTCTCGCCGCTTCGTTCGCCACTTTATACGCCTGCAAATCCAGTCGCAGCGTGTGTTCGCCAGCGGTGGTGGTGGTAAATTTCACGCTGGCCTCGCGGTCGTCGAGCCGCCGTGCGCTGGCGGTGTTCCCTTTATCCGGGCCTCCCGCGAGCGTGAGTAGATCGAGCGTGAACGTCTCCACGCGCGGCTTGTGATCGTTCAGGATGGCGGCGCTCATCACCTTCTCCGCCGCCGAGAGGTAGCGCTCGAAAAGCACCGGCGGCAGCGAGAGCACGTCGCCGATATTGTCAAAACCGTAGCCGGAATCATCCGCCGGAAAATCCGAGCCTGCGTCAAATTTCACCCCCACGAGATCGCGGATGGTGTTGTTGTATTCCACGCGGTTCAGCCGCCGGATGGTGACGCGGCCTGGATCAGGACGCGCAGGGTCGGTGGCGAAGACGGCGCTCTCGATCCACCGCATCAGCCGCTCGCGCTCTTCTAGCGTGGGCTGCTTGTCCTCGTCGTCCGGCGGCATCTCGTGCGTGCGCAGATTTTCCAAGGTGGCCTCCCATACTTTCGGATCTTTCGCAGCGGCATCGGCAGTGGCGTAGATGTCTAAAGCCACGTCGCCTTTTTTCTTCGTGCCGCCGTGGCATTTGAAGCAATAGCTCTCCAACAAAGGCCGCACGTCTTTTACAAAATCCGCCGCTGCCTGCACGCGAAGCGAGAGCAGAAGACTGAGTGCGGCGATGCGAAGGAGTGATTTCACGGGCAGTGCGGAAAATGCGGGGAACGTCAAAAATCGCAAGCCCCAAACCGCTCAGGAGGCAAACTGGTGGCGGTAGGCCCAGTGGTAGGCTTTGAGGGTCAGCTCGAACATATTAAAGGGCTTTCCGATAAAGTCGTTGCCGCCGTTGGTGGCGCCGCGTTCGCGGTTGGCGATTGTGTCGTTGCCACTGACGAAGACGATGGGAGTTTTGGTGTGCTCGGAGATTTCGCGGATGCGGGAGCAGGCTGCGAGTCCGTCCATGTCGGGGAGCAAAATATCGAGCAGGACGAGGTCGAAGGATTCCTTTTTTAGCAGCTCAATGGCGGCGCCTGCTGTGGCAACTCCGGTGGTGGCGAGGTGGGAGAATTCTAAGGCAGCTTGAAGGGCGTTGAGGAGGTCTTTGTCGTCGTCCACAGCGAGGATGCGGAGGGCTGGCATGGTTTTGCAGCGGTCGAGATTCTCGGGGGTGAGCATGATATTCAGTAGCTCTACCGCTTGTGTGGTGGTGCGGAGGAGGGAGGGATCGAGTGAGCCGATGCGAGCGGCGATGTCGCGGGCGAGCGCGTCGAGGCTGGTGACGAGGCGACCGACGGGGTGGTTATTGAGGACGAGTGCGTGGGTGAGCATTTGGCCGCAGAGTGAGGCTAGCGCGAGTTGGGGTTCTTTTTGATCCGGCTGGCTGGCGAGGCCGATGCAGATGGCGCGTAATTTTGGGTGAAGCTCTGTGATTTGGCGGAGGGCGATCTCCTCGGGGGTGACGACGCGAGCGAGGGGCGGAGGGGTAAGCATCGCGCCCCCAGGTGTGATGACGATGGGGGTCTTGGCATCGTCGTCACCGGGGAGGCGGACGGCGACCGTGTTTTTGAACGATCCAGAATCGCCGCCGATGGCGACGAGCCCTCTCAAGCGCAGGATTTCGGCATGCAGCGTTTTGTTTTCACCCACCAGTTTATCGCGCTCGACGGTGAGTAGTTTCACCTCGGCGCGGAGGGTATTCATATTTGCGCCGGTGGCAGGAGTGAGCAGGCGGGCGCTGCCGAGGATGTCTATTTGCTTCTGTTGTTCGTTGAGCTTGGTGATGAGTTCTTCGTTTTGCTCGCGGAGGTGCCCGATGGTTTTGCGGAGGTTGCTGGTGTCGGCAAGATGGGCGGCGGATTTTTCGCCGATTTCGTCTGGCAGGAATTCGCACTCGATGGTGCCGATTTGCACGCGGCAGCGCGCTTTGAGATCTTTTTCGGTAATTTGCACGCCCTCGACGAAGCTGTGATTCGTGGAGCCGAGATCGCGCAAAATGTAGTGACCATTCGTGGAAAGGAGTTCCGCGTGGTGGCCAGAGACGGTGCCGTGGTTGATCTGTATGGAATTATCCGCCCGGCGACCGACGGTGACACGCGCACCGGAGAGCGAGAAGGTCATCTCGCCCTTTTCAGGATGTTTAACAAGGAGTGTAGGCATGGGCTGTTCAGAGTAGGCTTTGGGGGCTGTGAGAATAGCAGACGCGGTGCCGCGTGGAAGTTTTGCTTGGCTTCCCAGGAGGGAACGCAATGCGCTGGCTGGACGTAAGGGGCTGGTTGCTCAAAGGATTAGAGCAGATATTAACGAAAGTGATAATTTCTTCCGGGCTGGGAAAAGCGTCCGGTGTTCAGAGTTTTGCTGCTCCGCTTATCCGCGCTGGATGCTCCAGAGGGCGCGGGATTGTTGGATGATCTTTTTTAAAACTTCGGGTGTGACGGCTTGCTTCGGGTCGTCGCCGATACCGCGACCGGGCTGCACGTTGCACTCGATGCAGAGGCCGTCCGCGCCGTAGGCGATGGCGGCGAGCGCGGCGGCGGGGACGTAGGTGGCTTTGCCGACGCTGTGCGAGGGGTCCACGACGACGGGGGCCCAGGTGCGTTCTTTGAGCAGGAGGGTGATGCTTTCATCTGGGTGATTGCGGTAGCCGTCGAGGCCGGGCTGGGTGCCGCGCGGGCAGAGGAGGACGTTTGGGTTGCCGAGCTGGACGATGTATTCGGCGGCGGCGATGAACTCTTGGACGGGCCCCATGTGGATGCTGCGCTTGAGCAGCACGCAGGCGTCGCGGCCTGCGATGGCTTGGCCGATTTGGCGGAGAAGGGAGTAATTTAGCGCGTTGCGTGCGCCGACTTGGAGGCAATGCACTCCGGCGTCGAGCGCGAGGCGGAGGTGCTCTTCGTCCATGACTTCGGTATCTACGGGGAGGCCGGTTTGGCGGCTGGCTTCCATGAGGATTTCGAGCGCTTTTACGTCGCCTTGGTAGCTGTAGGGATTGGTGCGCGGCTTCCACACGCCGCCACGTAGGGCGTGGGCTCCGGCTTCCTTCACGGCGTGGGCGGTCTCGATGGTGAGGGCGGGATTTTTTGGATCTATGGTGCAGGGCCCGGCGCAGAAGAAGGGCTCGGTGCCGAGGGTGACGCCGCCGATTTTCACACGGTGGGTGGCCAAGTTGGAGCGGATGTCCATGAGCTTGTGCGGGCTCTGGATGCGGTCCACGCGGCTCACGTAGGAGAGGCCTTCGAGTTTCGTCACCATGTCGTCACTACTCTCGTCGCCGATGATGGCGTAGATGCAGCGGGCGGCACCGTGGATGACTTGGATGCGGCAGGCAAAAACGCCGACGATGTCGGTCACTTCTTGGAGCTGGTCATCGGTGAGTTTGCTGACGTTTGGAATAATCATGGCGGCGGAAAAAAACGGGGGCGCACCCTAACGGCGGACGCGCTCGGCGCAAGCGCTGTGCGCTCGATTTGAACGACGAAGAGAGGAAATGAGCCGGGGTGCTTCTATGCCTTCTCTTCCTACAAAGCGCGCCCCGTGAGCCGCTGATACGCCTCTCGGTATTTGGCGCTCGTTTTTTCCACCACCTCGGGCGGGAGTTGGGGGGCGGGCGGGGCCTTATCCCAAGTGAGCGTTTCGAGGTAGTCGCGGACGAATTGCTTATCGAAACTCGCGGGGCTCGTGCCTTCGCGGTAGTCGGCGGCGGGCCAGTAGCGGGAGCTGTCGGGAGTGAGCACTTCATCAATGAGGATCACGCGGCCATTGACGATGCCGAATTCAAATTTTGTATCCGCCAAAATGATGCCGCACTCGGCAGCGTGGGCGCGGCCTTCCTCGTAGATGCGGAGGCTGAGGGCGCGCGCTTGCTGGGCCACACTCTCGCCGCAGAGGGCCACGGCGCGCTCCCAGGAGATGTTTTCATCGTGCCCCGTGGCGGCTTTGCTGGCGGGGGTGAAGATGGTCTCCGGCAGCTTCGCCGCTTGCGCGAGGCCGTGCGGGAGCGGGATGCCGCAGACGGCACCGGTGTGCTGGTAGTCCTTCCAGCCGGAGCCGATGAGGTAGCCGCGCACGACACATTCGATGGGCAGAGGCTGCGCCTTTTTTACGATCATGGAGCGCCCTTGGAGCTGCTGCTCAAAAGGCCGGAGTTGCGTGGGGAAATCGGCGAAATCCACGGCGATGAGGTGATTCTCTACGAAGCTCATTTTGCGAAACCAAAAGTCGGAGAGCTGGGTGAGCACTTCGCCTTTGCGCGGGATCGGATTTGGCAAAATACAGTCAAAAGCCGAGATGCGATCCGTCGCGACGAAAAGGAGATGTTCGCCGAGGTCGAAAATTTCACGCACTTTGCCGGAAGCAACTTTGCGGATGCCGGGAAGGTCGAGTGTCAAGATGTCCATACGCCGCACGGTGTGCCAGAAAGGCGGCGCTGCGCGAAGAGGAAACGTCTGCGTGCTCTGCCATATGTAAGGGGGCGCGGCAGAATCACCGAGAGTCTGCTGGAGCTGGATAAGGTTTTGGCGAAAGGCTACGAAGCACTCGGCGTGTCGCCGATGCCGCCGATGGGCCTCATTTTAAAGCCGCAGGAACTCGCAGACGCTCAAGTAGCCGCTGCCGGGCGGATGCCCCAGCAAAACGGGTCGCGTGCATCCAGCAGCAGCGTGGCCTCCGCGTTCACAAAAGCCGTGCCGGTGATCGTCGGCGCGATCTTGCCCGTCGCCGCATCCCGCCAGCGGAAACTCCCGCGAAATGTGCTGCCGAGGATGCTCTCTTGCACCCACTCCGCGCCCTCCGCGAGCTTCCCATCTGCCGCGAGGCACGCGAGCTTTGCGCTAGTGCCCGTGCCGCACGGCGAGCGATCATACGCGCCGCCGGGGCACAGCACGAAGCTCCGCGAGTCGCCCCCCGCCTGCGCCGGGCCGAATAGCTCGACGTGATCCACCTCGGGGAAGCCCTGCTCATTCACCGCCACGCGGATGCGCTGCGCAAAAGCCGTCAGCGCCCCCGCGCGCGCCAGCTCCAGCGCCTGCCCATGCTCGCTCACGAGAAAAAACCAATTCCCAGCCCACGCCACATCGCCCGTGATCGCGCCGATGCCCGGCACCTCCACCGTGGCTGCGTGCGCCTTGCGATAGCTCTCCACATTCTCCACCGAGACGCTGCCATCCGCGTGCAGCGTCGCCGTGACTACGCCCACATTCGTCTCGATGCGATGCGCCCCCACGCCGATCCGCCCGAGGTGAGCCAGCGTGGCGATGAGCCCGATCGTCCCGTGCCCGCACATCCCGAGCACGCCTACGTTATTAAAAAAGATCACCCCCAGCGTGCAGCTCGCATCCGCCGGAGGCACGAGCAGCGCCCCCACTAAAACATCGCTCCCCCGAGGCTCGCAAACCACCGCCGAGCGGAAGCGATCATGCCGCTCGCGAAACACCGCCGCCTGCGCCGCCACACTCCCGCCGCCCAGCTCCGGCCCGCCCGCGACGACTACGCGCGTCGGCTCGCCGCCCGTGTGGGAATCAATAATCGAGATGCGTTGAGTCATAGGTTTCATGTGATGCCAATTTTCCGTTCGCTGTTTTGTCGCCGCGCCCGCCGTGGTTCATTCAAACTGAGCCACTGTGGTTTCCCCAGCTTGCTTGCCTGCCAGCGCGGGGGGGCTACGGTGGCGTTCTTATGGCTGAAATTACGAAAGATCAAGTGGCGGAGATGTTGGAGAGCATTGCGCAGATGCTGGAGTTGAAGGGGGAGAATGTTTTTAAGATTCGTGCGTATCAAAATGCGGCGCGGGCGTTGGAGACGTTTAGTGGGAATCTGGCGCAGGCGGTGGGGGAGGGGAAAATGGGGGAGGTGCCGGGCGTGGGGAAGGCGATCGCGGAGAAGATCACGGAGCTCGTGCTGACGGGGAATCTTTGCTATTTCAATATTCTGAAGGCGGAGTTTCCGCCGGGGATTTTCGAGATGACGGAGGTGCAGGGGCTGGGGCCGAAGAAGATCAAGGCGGTGTGGGAGAAGCTGGGGATCACGAGTGTGGCGGAGCTGGAGGCGGCGTGTAAGGATGGGCGTGTGGCGGGGCTGAAGGGGTTTGGGGAGAAGACGGCGGCGAATCTTTTGCAGGCGATGGAGGACAGGAAGAAGCACGCGGGGCGCTTCCGCATCGGCGAGATCGCGGGGGATGTGGAGCGGCTGCTGGAGGATCTGCGCTCGCTGCCGGAGGTGCTGCGGGTGAGTGCGTGTGGGAGTTTCCGGCGTGCGAAGGAGACGTGCGGGGATTTGGACTTCCTCGTCTCGACGCGTGAGCCTGCGGCGGTGAGTGAGTTTTTTATAAAGCATGAGATGGTGGACCATGTGATGGTGAATGGGGCGACGAAATCGAGCGTGCGGCTGAAGAGCGGCATCCAGGCGGATCTGCGGGTGGTGCAGGATGCGGAGTTTCCGTTTGCGCTGAATTATTTCACGGGGTCGAAGGAGCATAATATCGTGATGCGGCAGCGGGCGCTGGCGCGGGGGTGGACGCTGAATGAGTATCGGCTGGGGGTGGACGAGAAATCGAAGATCGCGCCGCAGCCAGTGCCGGTGATCCGCGAGGAGCGGGATATTTATACGGCGCTGGGGCTGGACTACGTAGAGCCGGAGTTGCGGGAGGATCGCGGGGAATTCAAAGCGGCGGAGGCGCACACGTTGCCGCGGCTGATCGAGCGGGAGAATCTGCGGGGGACTTTCCACAATCACACGACGGCGAGTGATGGGCGGTCTTCGCTGCGTGAGATGGCGGACGAGGCGCTGGAGTTGGGGCTGAGTTATCTCGGCATCGCGGATCACTCGAAGTCGTCCGTGCAAGCGCATGGGCTGGACGAGACGCGGCTGCTGGCGCAAGTCGCGGAGATCGGCGCTTTGAACAAAGAGCTGGGGCCGGACTTCCGCATCTTTGCGGGCAGTGAGGTGGATATTTTGAAGGACGGGGCGCTGGACTTTAGCGATGAGCTGATGGCGCAACTGGATTACGTGGTGGCGAGTGTGCACAGCTCGTTCCAGCTTTCGGAGGCGGAGATGACGCGGCGGATCATCCGCGCGATGGAGAACAAATACGTGACGATGATCGGGCATCTCACGGGGCGACTGCTGCTTTCCCGCGATGCGTATGCGGTGGACATCCCGGCGATCATCGAGGCGGCAGCAGCGACGGGCACGATCATCGAGCTAAACGCGAACCCGCGCCGGCTGGACATGGATTGGCGTTGGTGGCCGCTGGCCAAAGAGAAGGGCGTGAAGTGCGCCATCAACCCCGACGCGCATCACACGGCGCAATTGCACTTTTTGCGCTACGGCATCGGCACCGCGCGCAAAGGCTGGCTGGAGCGCGGGGATGTGGTGAATTGCACGCCGCTGGGGGAGATCGCGGCAGTGCTGGCGGCGAAGCGCGGGCGGTAAGCTCGTAGCGCGGACGCCCTCGTCCGCTGACGCGTCCCAAGCGGACGGGGCGTCCGTGCTACGAGCGGAGGGCTTACTTTTTAAGCTGCTTCACGAAAAACTCGCGCACCATCGCGGTGGCCTCCGGCGTGCGGAAGGAGCCGTCGCCGTGGCCCGCGCCCTCCATAGTTTTCAGCTCGGCTTCGACGCCCGCTTTTTTCAGCAAGTCCAGCAGCTCCACGCTTTGTGCGTGCGGCACGAGGCGGTCTTTGTCGCCGTGCATGAGGAGCATCGGGGCGTCGTCTTTGGTGACGTAATTCACGGGACTCGCGGCGCGCGCTTTGTCGGGATTTTCCGCGAGCGTGCCGCCGATAAGTTTCGCCTCGGGAGAGTCGGACGCCGCGTGGGCGATGACGCTGTCGCGACCACTCTGCGAGGCGATGGTGTCCATGTTTGCAGGGCCGAACCAATTTACGACGGCTTGCACGCGCGAGGATTGATCGAGGTTTTCGCCCACGTCCCAGCCCTTCTCCTCGCCTGCCACGCCGAGCAGCGCGACGAGATGCCCGCCCGCCGAGCCGCCCCAAACGCCGACGCGCCGGGGGTCAATATTCAGCTCCGCCGCGTGCGCGCGCAGCCAGCGGATGGCGGCTTTACAGTCCTGGATTTGCGCGGGGAAAATGGCGTCTTGGCTGAAGCGATAGGTGACGCTCGCGACGACGAAGCCGTCCTTTAGAAAAGGCATCGCAGGCGCGCGCTCCTTGCCGCCGCCGAGCCACGCGCCACCGTGGATCCAGACGATGAGCGGGAGCGGCTTGTCGGCTTTTTCCGGGTAAAAAACATCGAGCATTTGTCGCACGCCACCGCCGGGAACGTAGGACACATCACGCTTGGCGACGATGCCGTCGCGAGTTTCGAGCTTCGGTGCTTCGGCAAAAGCGAAGGATGCGACGAGGACGAGAGTGATGAGAATTTTCATGCGCAAGGTGAACCACGGGCGGCGAGGAATGTTGTAGGTTTCTTGTGCGGGTGGATGGCTAAAGAATCCACTCGCCAGCAGCACGGAAAACAAGCCACTGCTGGCGGCATGATCCCGATTGCAGATTCCGCTTTTATCCATCTTCCCGCCGCGCTGGCGCTCACTTTCACACGCAGCGGCAGCGGCGCGCTCGCGCTCACCATCCCGCTTGCGGAGCTAGAGCGCGCGATGCTCGCGCTCGCTCGCGATGCCGCTGAAAAGCAGGGCGCGGAAGTTGAGAGTGTGAAAGTCGTATGGACCTCGGAAAGCCCGCGCGCACTGCGATTGCACGCGGTGGCGGTGGCCAAGGCGATGTTCATTTCCGCGAAGCTCACGATCACCGGGCGCATCGAGATCAGCGATGCGCTTGTGCTGCAAATCGGTGACCTCACTTGCACGGGCGATGGCATGATCGCGAACCTCGCCGCCAGCTATCTGCGAACACGACTTTCCGAGCTAGAGGGGCGCGGCATCCCGCTCCAGTCCTTGCTCCCCGGCCTGCGCGATGCCGCGCTGGATGCGAGCGATGGGCTGCGTGTGGTGGTGAAATTTGGAGAGTAATCGCAGATGAGCGGGAACCGCAAATTTGCGACTTTGCCTTCTCTCGGCACCACGGCTTGCGACTGCATTGTGAATACACCAGCCACACGTTTGTCTAAAATCTTTGTGAATCGTGCAAATTTTCCTTCCCATTCACGCCCCCTTCGTAAAGAAAACCGTTCGCTTTCGTTCTAATGAATGAAGGTCAACATCCGACTTCTCCTCTTACTTCCATGAAAATCTTCACTATAGCACTCGCAGCACTCGCAATGTTCACCACAGGTGCATCCGCGCAAGTCCCCGTCGTCGTCGGACCACGGAACGTCAAGATCAACAAGATCCTGCCCGCCGTGGTGAAGACGCCGGAGTTCAACGTGAACATCGCCAACAAACGCTCGGAGTCGCTTTCGTGGTTTGAATTCGAGGTGGAGTTTGAAGTGGACGGCGTGGAGATGGTGGATGAGCTGACTCTGAGCTACTCGGTGCTTTTTAATAACAAGCTCTGCGTCGGCGAAGTCACTCACGTCAATATCCCGAAAGGCAAAGACCACTACTCGGTGATGTATCTTTCCCCGCGCACTCTGGATCGTCTTACCGGCGGCAAGCAGATGAATAGTGGGATGCTGGAGAATATCAAAGTGGAGATCAAAAAATCTGGCC
>JAYVQK010000197.1:0-21832 GCA_043757005.1 Verrucomicrobiaceae bacterium | reverse complement strand
TTTGGGGAGTATTTCTGGAAACATCCTGATGGGAGCCGCACTTACATCCGCTACGACGTGTGGAATAATCAATTCGAAGAACACCCGGATGGGCGCCGCTCCTACGTGAAAGAAGGCATCTTCGGAGGCCGATACAAAAAGCATCTCTAAACTCAACCCAACAAACAAACACAACAAAATCACCATGAGCCAAATCGCACAAGCATACCGCGGCCTCGTCCACATTGACGATGCCGAAACCTTCGAGCCACAGAAAGACCAGCCACTATTCGACGAGATCAAAAACGTCCTCGCCAAACACGGCGCGCTCCATCGCTTTGGAGTTACGCTGCTTCACAAGCATTTCGATGTTTTGGACGGCGAACGAATGGTGGAAGTCTGTGACGAGGAAACTCGCACGCTGACACTGCGCCCTACTACCACGCCGCTCGGCGAGGATGAGGCTTACGTGGGAACTAACTGGCGTTTCGATACCGACACGCCGAAGGTCACACAGCTTTGTTTTGCTGAATGTCTCAAGTGCGGGACGAAACATAAGGAAATCCACCCGAAACGCTGAACGTCTCCCGGTCATTATTCCCAGCCAACTTCAAAACTTTTTCCATTGCGTATGCCTAAATTTACCAAATGTCCAACTAGTCATCATCGAGCAAAGCCGGGTTTGTTCTTCCCCATCTTTGAATGTAAAAAATGCCGCACACTCTATTGCTATCTCTGCCCTGGATCAGGCGAAGGCACGAAATGCCCGTCGTGTGACACGCGGGACTACGTAACCGCCGGGAACTGTTACCCAGAGTAACGCAGAGGCAGGCCAACTCAGCATTGTTGGCTGCAAGCAAAGCTGCCAAATTGATTTTTCGTAGTCTGCTGAACCCACGCAAAGCCCCGCTCTCGCAAGAGGGTGGGGCTTTTTCGTGCCTGCGCGAGAGGAGGGGCGGTTTCATATCGCGCTGTGCCCCAGCAGGGGCTCCCGAGGAAGGTGGATCGCCACGGGGAGGGTGAGGTTTTTTGGGTGCCGCTATGCGGCGCAGGGCGGTAGGAAACCGCCCCTCCCTCTGCCTCGGCGAGGCGCAGGAGGAGCTGAATAAGACACCAATCGTCCCCAACCCGTGAGTTGACGCCACGCGCTGCGGTGTGCATTTTCCACGCATGAGCACGATCACCATCCCACTGCCGGAGGAAGACCTGACTTTTCTCCGTGCATACTCGCAGGCGCGGGGGACTTCTGCGGAGGCGTTCCTCGCTCGACAGGCTCATAATTTGCGCGAGCAAATGCAGAGGCCGCTGCATGGGGCGGTGGAGGTGGCCAGCGGGATCATCGCGCCGGAGATAGCAGGCCGAGAAGCGCACCGCGAATACCTCGAAAGGAAGCAGGCGTGAAGGTCACGGTGGACATCAATGTGCTGCTGGATGTCTTCCAAAAGCGCGAGCCGCACTACACGGCTTCCGCGCAGGTGATGAGTATGGTGGTGGCTGGGACGCTGATGGGCGTGTGCCCTGCACATGGGCTGACGACGCTGTATTACCTCGTGCGGAAATATGCCTCGAAGCCGAACGCCGAGGCCGCGATGGATCGAGTGCTGGGCGGATTCCAAATCGGCAATCTGGATGCTGCGGGCTGGCAGGAGGCGAGGAGGCTTGCTCTCTCAGACTTTGAGGATGCGGCGGTGGCAGCGGTAGCTAAAGCGACGGGATCGGCTTTCATCATTACTCGGAACACTGGCGATTTTACACATTCTCCCGTGCCAGCAATCACGCCGACGGATTTCCTCAGTCAACTGGCATTTGGCGATCATTAACGCCGAGAATGGGGAGGCGTTGATGGGATAGATTTCCCAGCCCGAGGAAACCCCGGCCACCGCCCCACTCGGCGAGTGAACCTCGCCGACAAACACCAAGAACCTGCCCGGTGCTGGTAGCCAAAAGGATGGATTTCCGAGGCGAAGGCTCTGGGCGGGGTGCTGGTAGTGGAGCTGGTGCTCAAGGAGCGTGAGCTTCTCTGGAGGGGCGGTATGATACCGCCCTGAGCCCCGGCAGGGGCTCCCGAGGAAGGTGGGACGCACGGGGAGGGTGAGGTTATTGGGTGCCGCTATGCGGCACAGGGCGGTAGGAAACCGCCCCTCCTTTGGCGCGTCTCGTGTGCGATAGCGTCGTGCGAGCCTCTCGGTGGCTTGTGGATACGGAGTCCGCTGGCTACTCCGTTTTTTGGCCGGAAATTGTTTTCAGGCTCATCGGTGGAAGTGGAAAACTTGGAATCGTGGGTTTATCTCGGCGGCTTGTTGGAGGGCTTCGCGGCTTGCGGCGAAATCGCCAGCGGCTGCGCGGATGAGGGCGGCGTGGTGGAGGGCGTGCGGGTCGCGCCAGCCGCCTGCGAGGGAGCGGTCGCTCGTGGCGCGGGCTTCGGCGTTGTGTCCGGCGAGGTGTTGCGCCCACGCGAGGCCGTCCAGCGCGCCCGGTGCATTGGGGCGGAGAGCAAGGTCGAGCTGCGCGATTTTCTCTGCCTCGGCGGGATTGGGTAGCGCATCGCAGAGCAGGCTGGCGAGGTGGTGGAGGTCGCGGGTTTCGCCGCGTGCGGCGGATTCTCGGGCGGCGGCGAGGGCGCGCTCGTGCCAGCGGCGAGCATCGGCGGGGCGGGCGGCGGCGAGGCAAATATCGCCCGCTGCCTGCATGAGTTCGATGCGCCCGGTGGCGGCGATGAGGGGCTCGATCTCGGCGAGCGCCGAATCCCATTCCCCGCGTGCGGCGAGTAGCTCGGCGCGGTGCTCGCGGGCGCTCCAGTAGCCGGGCAGCGCGGCGAGCGCCGCATCGTAGCTGCGCGCGGCGGCGTCCCAATCTCCGCGCCGAAAGCTCAACTCCCCACATTGCACCTGTGCCCACGCGACATACTCGGGCGCAGCGGGCACCAGTGCCTGTGCGGCGGCGAGCGCGGCTTGGTGGTGCTTGGCGGCTTCCTCGGCGTGGCCTTGCAGCCAAGCGAGACGGGCGCGGCGCGGTGCGGTTTCCAGGGGATTTGGAAAAGGTAACGCATCGAGTGCGGCGAACGTTTTTGCAGCAGCGGCGACGTCGCCCAGCTCGATCTGCGCGTCGGCGAGGAGCTGGAGCGGGAGAGGTTTCGCGGGGTCTAGTTTGCAGAGTTTCTCCGCTGACGCGCGAGCCTCCGTCATGCGATGCCCACCGAGTAGCACTCGGCTTTGCAGGGCGAGTCCGCCGTTGTTTTGCTCGCTTGGCATGGCTTTGAGCGAAGCAGCAGCGGCAGCAGTCGCACGATCTAGCCAAGCGATGCTCCCCGTCTCGCGGAGTCGCGAGAGGCAGCGGGAGCCGAGTTGGTTCCACGCCAAAAAATCATCGGGATCCTCTGCGACTTTCTTTTCAAAAAAATGCACCGCCGCGTCTGCAACCGCCGCTGGTGGTGGCGGAGCAGCGGCAAGCAGCGTGGCGGAGAAGCACGCGCTGAGGGCGATGGTGGTGATTTTCATAGCGTTGGTGGGTATTTGTTTTTGCGGAATTTACTCCGCCAGCTTTAGGGGCTCTGCGAAGGAAAGCATCCTGCTTTTAACAATTTTTGCGCGCTGGTAATGAAGAGCCCGATTGCTCTGTCTCCGTGCTAGAATCCCAGCGGCCCCTCTGCTTTACTAAAAAGATGAATTATTGTGCATCCCCATACCATTACCAGCGGCGGGAAAGCCGCGTCGTTCGCGTCGGCGAATTGCGGATCGGCGGCGGGCATCCTGTCGTCGTGCAGTCCATGATTACTTGCGACACGATGGATACGGCGGCGTGCATCGCGCAGACGCTGGAGCTTGTGGCGGTGGGTTGTCAGCTCGTGCGGATCACTGCGCCTACGGTTAAGGACGCCGCCAATCTTCAGCACATCGTCGCTGGCCTGCGCGAGTGTGGGTGCGGCGTGCCGATCGTGGCGGATATTCATTTTAAACCCGAGGCGGCGATGGAGGCAGCGAAGTGGGTGGAGAAAGTGCGGATCAATCCCGGCAATTACGCCGATTCGAAGAAGTTCAAAATCCTCGAATACACGGACAAACAATACGCCGCCGAGCTGGAGCGCATCCGCGAGCGATTCACGCCGCTCGTCGAGCTGTGCAAGGCGCGCGGTGTCGCCATCCGCATCGGCACGAATCACGGCTCGCTGAGTGATCGCATCATGAACCGCTACGGCGACACGCCGCTCGGCATGGTGGAGAGCGCGTTGGAATTTGCCCGCATCGCGCGCGGGCTCGGCTACCACGAGTTCGTCTTTTCGATGAAGTCGAGCAACCCGAAGGTGATGATCGAGGCGTATCGGCTGCTGGCGGCTCGGCTCGGCGAAGAGGAGGAGCGCGAAAGTTCGGTATTAAGAGTTAAGAGTTCGGAGTTAAGAGTTCAGGACGCCGACTCCGCTGGGGACGAAAAACTCTTAACTCTGAACTCTGAACTCTTAACCTCTAGCTCCTGGGCTTATCCGCTCCATCTCGGCGTGACCGAGGCTGGCGATGGCGAGGATGGGCGTATCAAATCAGCCATCGGCATCGGCTCGCTCCTTAGCGATGGCATCGGCGACACCATTCGTGTCTCGCTCACGGAGGACAGCGTCCACGAGATCCCCGTCGCTCGCGCTTTGCTGGAGTGCCAGGCGGCGCGCGTTCATTCTGCATCGCTTGAAAACGACGCCACACCGCTGAGTTTCGATCCTTTTACTTACGCCCGGCGAGCGAGCGATCAGAGTGGAAGCGACGCCCCGCCGCTTTTGGACGCTGCTCTAGCGACGGGGCGTCGCTTCTACGGCGGCGAAGAGCCTGTGCGCGTCGCCATCCGCCCCGAGAGCTTTGCGCAGATCGCGCATAAAGTGGATCGCCTCGGCGACTACCAGCCAGAGCTGGTGCTGGAGCCCGGTAGTTTCATCGCTGTGGACCCGCGCGATTCCGCCGCCATTGCTGCGCTCGTCGCGGCGGATGAGCCGCATCTCGTCACCGTGGCGGATGGCGTGGAGCTGCCAGTGATCGCCGCTTTTCGCCTCCTCGCAGCGCGCTTGCCCGCGCGGCACTCGATCCTTTTAAAAGACACGCTCACGCCGAGCACGGATGCGCAGGCGGACTTCCAAAAGACCCTGCTCACTGCCGCGACGAATCTCGGCGCGCTACTGTGCGACGGCATCGGCGACGCCGTGCTCGTGCAGGGCGAGCCCGCACCCGGCCAAGCTCTGCGCTTGAGCTGGAATACGCTGCAAGCGGCGGGCTGTCGCTCGTTCAAGACGGACTACGTGGCGTGCCCGAGCTGCGGGCGCACGCTCTTCGATCTGCAAAGCACGACGGCCCGCATCAAGGCCGCGACGGCGCATTTGAAGGGCGTGAAAATCGCAATCATGGGCTGCATCGTGAATGGGCCGGGCGAGATGGCGGACGCCGATTTCGGCTACGTCGGCGGCGCTCCGAATAAGATCAATCTCTACGTGGGCAAACAGGCGGTGAAATTCAACATCCCCGCCACCGAAGCCGTCGAGCGCCTCGTGGACCTCATCCGCGAGCACGGCAAGTGGGTGGATGCGGCTGGAGCGGCGGTATGATACCGCGCCTCCTTCCCTAGCGAAATCCGGTGTTGCCCGCGCGCGATGATTTATTACTTTTCCAGCCTGCCATGAAACTCATCGCTCTTTTCACCACTCTACTTTTCACCACTTCAGCCTTTGCGGATCAAGCGGCACTCCAGCGGGCGGCGGCGCAGAGTCACACCCGCGCTCAAGTCGTAGCGGCGCAGCAGCAGCTCTTGGCGGCGCAACAGGCGGCGGAGGTGGAAAAAGCGAAAAAGGAGGCGGCGGCGAAAAAGAAAAAGCTATTGCCGGACGGCGGCGATGGCGCTGGGCAGCCGACCGGCTTCGGCGGGCCCCTGCCGCAGCGCTAGATCATGCGAGCGCACGAGGGACGCATCTATCCACGTTCGCGGATGCTAGAAAATCGCTGAATAAAGCGCGTGGCGAGTGCGCTACCCGTGCTTTATTCAGCGTCTCCACCGAAAGTTTTCTTGCCGCAAATCTTCCGTCCGCTATTTCTCTCAACGTTCTTTTTCCAAAGACAAAACCTCAGGGCGCAAAGCAAAACGAAAGAGAACCATGCAGCCAATCCATACCTATAACGTCGTCCCCAAACTTCCTGTCGCACTCGAACCACTCCGCGAGCTTGCGCTTAATCTCTGGTGGACGTGGGAGCCGGACGCTCGCGCGCTCTTTCGCCACCTCGATGAGACGCTGTGGCACCGCACAAATCACAACCCACTGCGGATGCTCCAGCTCTCGCGGCAGGCGCGGCTGGAAGAGCTGGGGAAGAATGATGATTTCCTACGGCAGATGGGGCGCGTGGTGGAGAAACTGCGGGCGTATCTGAGCAGCAAGACGACTTGGTGGAAGACGAAGCCGAATCAGCAGCTCGGCGGGACGATTGCGTATTTCTCGGCGGAGTTTGGCTTCCACGAGTCGTTCCCAAATTACTCCGGCGGCCTCGGCATCCTGAGCGGCGACCATTGCAAATCGGCGAGCGATTTGGACATCCCATTTGTGGCGATGACGCTGCTCTACCGGCACGGCTATTTCCGCCAACAGATCAATAAAGAGGGCTGGCAGGAGAGCTTGCAGCTCAATCAAAACTTCACCCATCTGCCCGTGCAGGAGGTGAAGGATGCGAATGGCGCGGCGATTTATGTGAGCGTGAAGCTGATTGATCGCTGGGTGCGCGTGAAGGTGTGGAAGCTGGCGATCGGGCGCATCCATCTCTACCTGCTGGATACAGACGTGCCGGAGAATACGGCGGAGGATCGCGAGATCACCGCACAGCTCTACGGCGGCGATCACGAAATGCGGATCAAGCAAGAGATCGTGCTCGGCATCGGCGGCGTCCACGCGCTGAGCGCCATCGGCGTGAAGCCCGTCGTGCATCATCTGAATGAGGGCCACGCGGCCTTTATCTCGCTAGAACTCGTGCGGCGTCGCGTGCAGGAGGAGAAGCTGGATTTCTACTCCGCACTGCAAGCCACCGCAGCGGGGAATATCTTCACCACGCACACTCCGGTGCCAGCGGGGAATGATGCGTTCCCGCTTTCGCTCATGCAGAAATACTTTGGCGAATATCCCGCCAGCGTGGGCATTGATTTCGAGACGTTCGCGAGCTTTGGCCAGACGCGCAAAGACCCGCATGAACCCTTCTCCATGACGATCCTCGCGCTCCGCAGCAGCCGCCACGCAAATGGCGTGAGCGCGCTGCACGGTCGCGTGTCGCAAGGGCTCTGGAAAGATGTGTGGGCGGGCGTTCCGCAGGATGAAGTGCCGATCACCTCGGTGACGAACGGCATTCACACGAAGACGTGGATGGCCCCGGATTTCATCCGCATCTACGACACCTACCTGCCCGGCTGGGAGGAGAATCTGACGAACAAAGACTTCTGGCGCAAAGTGCAGGACATCCCGGACGACGTGCTGTGGGACACGCACCAAAAGCAGAAGGCCCGCACCGTGGAATTCATCCGCGAGCGCGTGCGCACCCAGCGCCAGCGGCTCGGCGAGAGCCCGGAGAAATTGCGCGCCGCATCGCACCTGCTAAATCCCGAGGTGCTCACCATCGGCTTTGCCCGGCGGTTCGCCACCTACAAGCGCGCGACGCTTCTTTTCTCCGACCCCGAGCGGCTACACAAGCTGATGAATAACCCCGAGCGCCCCGTGCAATTTGTCTTCGCAGGCAAGTCGCACCCGAAGGACGAGCCGGGCAAACGCTTCATCCAAGAGGTATATAAATATACGCGGATGCCGGAGTTCGAGGGCCGCATCGTCTTCATCGAAGACTACGATCACTACGTCGGTCGCCGCCTCTATCAAGGCGTAGATCTGTGGCTAAATAACCCGCGTCGCCCGCTCGAAGCCAGCGGCACGAGCGGCATGAAACTGCCCCCAAGCGGCGGCCTGAATCTCAGCGTGCTCGACGGCTGGTGGTGCGAAGCGCACACGGGCAAAAACGGCTGGGCCATCGGCGCAGAAATCCCCGAGAGCACTGAAGCACCGCCGGAGAAATTCGAGGACGAAGTGGACGTGGCCAGCCTCTTCCACATCCTCGAAGCGCAAATCCTCCCGCTTTACTACGCCAAGCCCGACGGGCGGCTGCCGCTCGCGTGGATCAATCTGATGCGCGAATCCATCCGCACCATCGTCCCCGTTTTCAACACGCACCGCATGGTGAGCGAATACACCGAGCGCCTTTACGAGCCCGCCGCCATGGCCCACGCCGCACTCAGCGCGGATGGCTGCAAGAGCGCGCTGGAGCTCAGTAAGTGGAAGGCCAACATCCGCCGCGACTGGCCACACGTCGGCGTGAGCGAAGTCGCCGTCCGCACCGGCACCGGCGTGAACGTCGCCGTCGGAGATTCGCTGGAAGTCAGTGCGCAAGTCACGCTCGGCCCCATCGCGCCGGAGTTCGTCCGCGTGCAAACCTACTACGGCGAAAACGTCGCCGGGGTCATCGAGCACCCCGCCACCGTGGAACTCGTCCAGGGTGAAAAGCGCGGCCAAGGCATCTATCGCTACACCGGCACCATCCCCGCCGGTGAAAGCGGCAGCTACGGACTAAGCGTGCGAGTGATCCCCACCCACCCGCACCTCACGCAAGCCCACGAGCTCCGGCTTATTGCTTGGGCGAAGTAAGGGGAGATAGGCACTCATACCCATTCGCTATTAAACGGTCATTCTGAGTTTACGGCAGCGCCTCAGTAGGCGGAAAAATGAAAGTCTTCTATTCGCAACTTGGGTGTGTCCGCCCAAGAGGGGTGCAATGTAGGCGCTGCGATATCATCATGGTTGTTTGATCTCGAAATGATGATGCGAGGATAAATGTGGGGGCTACATCAACCAGCGAAGGATCACTGCGGCGAGGATGCCGCCGAGGATGAGTTCGAGGTCCACTTCGAGGCTCAGGGCGTCGAGTTTGCGGATGCGTTCAGGAAGTTTCATGGCAGCTACTTTAGCATCGGGGGTGCCAACGGGATGGGGCAATGTGCGCCGCAAAACTTCGAGCCTTGCTGCTTCGAGAGCTCGTTTAGAGTTCCGAGTTCGAGGTTTTGCCGCTGGTTGTCTTTTTATAAAGCCACCACGGCAATGCGAGGAGGGCGAAGGAGAGAAGGCCGGTGAGGTTCACCTCGGCGACGTAGAGCCAGTGGGTGTCGGAGAAGGAATCGAGCAGTGAGTGGGTGGCGGGGCGGTGGTCGAGGAAGCCGTAGTTACCGCCGGTGATGGCGTTCACGGCGAGCGTGGTGGCGAGGTAAATTTCGCTCCATAAAAAGATGCGCAAAAAGGCTCCGCGACGCGGCTTTTCACCATACTCGAACATGAGCCAGAGCACGCTCGCGGGGATGGTGGAGTGGATGAAAAAGAAGCAGATCACGGCGAGGCTCATCTGCACTTCGATGGCGGGTGTAAAGAGCGCCTGCAAGGTGCCAGCGAGCCCCCAGAAGTAGGCCAGTTCAAAGGCCAGTGGCGAGCGGAGGAGGAGCGCGAGGACGGTGATGACGGAGGCCCAATCGCAGAGCTGCATGGGTAGCGAGTCGGCGAGCGAGAGGCCGCTGGTGCTTGCGCGGATGTAGAGTGCGCCCACGTAGGCAGCGATGAGGAGCGCGGCGAGCGAGCGCGAAATGCCGCGCGCAAGGCGAGGCGATTGCACTTTCCGACTGAGCTGCCAGAGCAGCGGCGGCGCGAGGAATGTGAAGGCGATGAAGCTGAGTTGCAGGGGCTGCATGGGCGGGATGAAAGAGGGTTGCCGCGCATTGCACAAGGGTCGCGTGCGGGCCAATAGTGTGGACGCGCGCGCAGCTTTGCGCGAAGTAGCTGGAAGAAATGAAGCAGGAAGACTCGGTAACCACATCACGCACGCTGCGAGGAATCGCGATCTTGGAACTCACGAAAGGGGTGCTTGTGTTGTTCGTGGGGATTGGTGCGGCGGCGGCGTTGCGCGGGAGCTTTCGCCGTTCGCTGAAGGCGCTGGTGTATGAGCTGTTCCCGAAGCATCGGCTCATAGACTGGCTCGGCATCACGCGCGACAACCTCGGCTGGATCGTGCTCGGCGCGCTGGTGTATGCAGCGGTGCGGATCGTGGAGGCGTGGGGGCTGTGGTTTGGGCGCACGTGGGCGGAGTGGCTGGCGCTGATCGGGGCGGCGCTTTACGTGCCGTTTGAGATCTACGAACTCGCCGTGCATCACTCGATCACGGCGCTCGTTTTGCTCATCCTGAATCTCGCCATTATCGCCTACATGGCTGTGAAGCTGCGTGAAAAACGGCGGCGGCGGGCGGCTG
Source organism: Verrucomicrobiaceae bacterium (assembly GCA_043757005.1). Lineage (GTDB taxonomy): Bacteria > Verrucomicrobiota > Verrucomicrobiia > Chthoniobacterales > Chthoniobacteraceae > SXWH01. The sequence continues at coordinate 11,519 of JAYVQK010000197.1, read as the reverse complement.
CGATTTTCACTGCGGCGGGCGCGGCGGACGCGGCGGGGCGATAGGAAAAAGAAGTATCGCGGTGTTGAGCTTGTTTGCCTGTGGCGGTGCGCTACGACTGTGCGATGAAGGATTTTCGCAAAGCTCGTGAGGAGCGCCCGGGGCAACGCAAACAAACGCCAAGGCCCGTCCGGCGGGTGGAGAAAAAGAGCGCACCCGTGCGCGACGAGCGCCCAGCGGCACCGGGGGCGAGGCGTGCGCCAGCGCAGCCGGAGCGGCGGGGTGGCTATGAGCGCCCTCAGACTCGGGAGGGGAATGAACACCGCCCAGCGCGAGGGCCCCGCCGCGAGGGCGAGGAATGGAATACACCGGCGCGCGAGCACCGCACGCCGTGGGGGCAGCAGCCGCCGATGGGGCAGGGGCGAGCCCGCCAATACGCCCGCCCCGAGCGCCCGGAGCGCGAGGTGCGCCCAGATCGCCCGCAATACGCCAAGCCGCGTCCCACGGGCGGAGCGCGTCCGCCGCACAAGGAGGCACCAGCGGCTTCGCGCCATCGCGTGATGGGGAAGAACGCCGACGGCGCGGGCAGCGCCGGGCTTTTCCCGGAAATCCGCCGCGCGCTCCGCGAGGTGATGAACGAGGGCCGTCGCCTCGATAAAGTGATCGAAGAAACGCTCAAAGGCCGCAAAGTGTGGGCCCCGGAAGAGCGCACCACTTTCGTAGAAACCGTGCAGCAAATCGTCCGCACCTGGCGCTGGCGCTGGAAGCTCGCGGGCTTGCCGGATGCCGACGTGCAGCGCCCTGCCGCGTGCGATGAAGCCGCCATCCGCGCCGTCCTCGCCACCGTGCGCGAGGAGCACGGGAAGCCGCCGCTCGAACTCAGCCTGCCGCAATGGCTCTGGGATCGTGGCAGCGCCGAAGTCGGTAAAGCGTGGCCTAGAGTGATAGAAGCTATGCAGGGTTTTGCCCCCATTTTCTTCCGCGCCAATCCGCTGCGCGCGACCTTCGCAGAAGCGCGCATCGCGCTCACAAAAGAAGGCGTGCTCACCGTGCCCGTGGAGGGTCTGCCCGACGCCCTGCGCGTCACCGGGCGGCGCGATTCCTTTGCCCGCGAAGCCTTCCAAGCCGGCCTCTGCGAAGTGCAGGATACCAGCTCCCAGCGCATCGCACCTTTCCTCGAAGTCGCGCCGGGGATGCGCGTAGTGGACGCTTGCGCCGGGGCAGGCGGCAAGACGCTCCACCTCGCCGCACTCATGCGCAATAAAGGCCGCCTCATCGCCCTCGACAGCACCGCGTGGCGCATCGAAGAGCTGCGCCGCCGTGCCCGCAGAGGCGGTGTGGATAATCTCGAAGCCCTCGTCATCGAGGACAAAAAAACGCTCAAACGCTTCATCGCCGCCGCCGACCGCGTGCTCCTCGATGTCCCGTGCAGCGGCCTCGGCGTGCTCCGCCGTCACCCCGATACAAAATGGAAACTCAGCCCCGAGGAGCTCACCCGCCTCTGCGCCCTGCAAGCCGACCTCCTCCGCGACTACGCCCGCATGGTAAAGCCCGGCGGCAAACTCGTGTATGCCACATGCAGCGTGCTCCCCAGCGAGAACGAGCACCAAGTGCGCGCCTTCCTCGCCGAGCACCGCGAGCATTGGAAAATGGACGCCGAAATCACGCTCCACCCCGACCCCGACGGCGGCGACGGCTTCTACGCTGCGAGGCTGCTGCGGGTGAGTTAAGCGGCGGCGCTTTGTATCTTCAAACGAGCGATGTGCGTGCGTTACCCCGCTCTCCCACGCTGCGAAAAACGTTCACGAGTGGAGCTGGTTTTCATGCCACCAGCCTGCTCCCGCAGATCCCCTTTTGCACATGAAATTGCAGTTCCCTGCCGATCTCACCGCGCAAACCAGCAGTGCCTCATCCCATCTTCCATCCTAAAGAGACGCAACAAGTCGAGCGACGTGTGCGGCCGGAGCGCACGCATCCTGCGTGCTGCGTTGGGCATCCTGCCCGGCGCAGAGCGGCGGTTGGAGTAGATAAAGTGAATTTCCCCGAGTGGCTCGTCTCTCTCGCTCTGGGCAAGATGCCCAACGCAGCACGCGGGACGCGCGCGCTCCGGCCATACAAGCCTCTCGCCGCGCCTTTTTACGCTGCCGCAGGCGCGGGGGATGGGACGATCTCGGGCCAGAGGACGCGGGCGGACCAATCTCCAAAGCGTTCGGTGCCGATGCGCTCGGATTTCCAGCGGGTGAAGAGGGTGCGCAGTTCGGCGTCTATCTCGGGGTCTTTGATGAGGTCTTTATACACGCGGTTGATGCGGGTGCTGGCTTCGTTGCCGCCGAGCCAGAATTGGTAGCGACCGGGGCCTTTGCCGACGAGGCCGATCTCGGCGGCGTAGGGGCGGGCGCAGCCGTTCGGGCAGCCAGTCATGCGGATCACGATCTCTTCGTCGCGCAGGCCGACTTCGCCGAGGATGCTCTCCACACGGTCGAGGAGCGCCGGGAGGAAGCGTTCGCTTTCCGCCAAGCCGAGGCCGCAAGTGGGCATACTCGGGCAGGCCATGCTGGCGCGGCGGATGACGCTCGCTTGGTTCTCCACGGCCACGCCGTATTCGGCGAGGAGGGCGGTGACGGCGGCTTTTTGATCCGCCGGGATATTGGCGAGGATGATATTCTGCTGCGGCGTGAGGCGCACTTCGGGGCCGAACTGATCCACCACGGCGCGGAGGCCGCTTTTTTGGCGGATGGCACCGTCGTCCTTGATGCGGCCCGAGAGCACAAACAGGCCGAGGAACCAGCGCCCATCGAGCTGCTCGTGCCAGCCGAAACGGTCGCGCTGGCTGGTGAATTCATACGGGCGGGCGTCCTGCAATGGATAGCCGAGCCGCTGCTCCAGCTCCGCGCGGAACCAAGCGGCTCCTTTTTCCTCCAGCACATACTTGAGGCGCGCGTGTTTGCGATCCGTGCGGTCGCCGAAATCGCGATGCACCGTGAGCACGCCCCGCGCGGCTTCCACGAGCTGCTCGGGCGTGATGAAACCGATCACATCCGCGAGGCGCGGGTAGGTCATCGTATTCCCATGCGCGCGACCGAGACCGCCGCCAGCCGTGAGATTGTAGCCCGCGAGTGTAGTGCCGTCGGCGCTCGGGATGCCGATGAAACCAAGGCAATTCGTGAGGATGTCAACGTCGTTCACCGGCGCGAGCGCGAAGGCGATTTTGAATTTACGCGGCAAATAAGTCGCGCCGTAAAGCGGGTCCACGAAGTTCTTGTTCTCAGGATCCTCAAGATTGAGCTGCACGCCCTCCACCCAGATCGAGTGATAAGCCTTCGTCTTCGGCAGCAGCGCCTCGCTCACGCGGGCCGCGTCGAGATCGAGCTGCGCGCTCAGCGGGCTCACCGCAGGAGTCGCGGGTGCCATCACGTTGCGGTTCACATCGCCGCAAGCCGCCAGCGTGTCCATCATCTCGGAGTTTATTTTCTTCATCAGCGGCCCGAGCCCACTCTTCACCACGCCGTGAAATTGAAAGCTCTGGCGCGAAGTGAGGCGCAGCGTGTTGTTGCCATACTTCGTCGAGAGGTCGTCATAGACCGCGTAGTTCTTCGCCGAAAGGATGCCGCCGGGGATGCGCCCGCGAATCATAAACATGAACTTCTTCCCCGTCTTCCGCAGGTCGCGATCATCCTGCTGATAGATGCCGTGGAATTTCATAAACTGCTGATCGTCCTCTGAGAACCGATCCACCGTAGTATCCGCCAAAGTCGCCGCCAGCGTCCCGGCCAGCGTCGGGATAGCGGTTTTGATCTCCTCGTTGTGAGTCAGTTTCTTCTCTGTTGGTGCGACGGCTTCAGTGCTCATATGGTATATAAAAATGCGGTTCTAGCGTGATGCCCACGCAAGGTGATGCCCGACAAAATGCCAAGCTGAATGATGAAAGCAAGTGTATTCTACGAAATGTCTATGGGGTGAGTAGGGTTTTGCTCTAAAACGTCACATTCTTGCGTAACAGTATGCCGTCACATCCCTCGATTGGCCTTAATGCTGCTACATGAGTTCCAAATCCCAATACTTATCATGCGCTGGTTCTGCACAGGTCATTTTGCCGCTACGTGGCTCGTTTGTTCGAGTCTGATTCTTCGATTTCACCAAGCCACCGATCACTCGGTCGCCTTCATGGTTTTCGCCGTCGTGCTCTGGCCCGTGCTGCTTTGGCTGCTGCCGCTCAAAGGCTACTTCCGGCTCAAAGGCGCGACATTAGATCGCCTGAAAGCCCGAGTCTGCTCCGGCGAACTCAAAAAGGCCGTCGTCTTCGCCTTTGGTTTCTGCACCAGCTTGCTCGCCGCCGCCAGCATCGCGCTCACCGCATGGGGTGTCTCCGTTTTCGATCTTTGGTTTAGCAAAAAAGACGGCTTCCTCAGCATGGCGCACATCCTCGCGTGGTTCCCCATCGCCTTTCTCCTATGGGCCGCAGCCCCCGCTTTCGTCGTCGCGAAGCTCGCCCGCAGCGGGAAAGAAGAGCTGCCAGCTTCATAACGAGCGAGCTTCCCAAAGTGCGCTCCGGTGTTACGGTGCGCGGCATGAAATTGCGGCTCTTACTTGCTTGGCTCGTTGCTCTCTCGTCGCCTGCTTTTGCACAGGAGGGGAAGGAGGATAAAGATTCCGCTTACGAACAAGTGAGGGCGCTTGCGCGGGCCATGGAGATCATCCGGCGCGATTACGTGGACGAGAAAAAAATCTCCTACGACAAGCTCACGCGCGCGGCGCTGCACGGGATGCTCCAGAGCCTCGATCCTCATTCGCAATTCATGGAGCCGAGCAATTTCGAGGACATGAAGGAGGACACAGAGAGCCGATTCGGCGGGCTCGGCGTCCACGTCACCGAGCGAAATGGCGACCTCATCGTGGTGTCGCCGATGGAGGATTCGCCGGGCTTCAAGGCGGGGCTGCTGCCGGGGGATCAGATCATTAAAATAGACGGCCAAAGCGCTGAGAAGATGGATTTAAACGACGCGACCGAAAAGCTGCGCGGAGCGCCTGGGACGAAGATCACGCTCACCATTTTGCGGCCTGGGACGAAGGAGATCAAAGACTTCGACCTCGTGCGCGAGACGATCAAAGTGTGGAGCGTGAAGGACGCGAAGCTGCTGCCAGCGGACATCGCGGGCGATATGAAGGTGGGCTACGCACGCATCACACAATTCAACGCGCCGACAGCGGACGAGCTGGCGAAGAAGGTGGATGAGCTGGAAAAACAGGGGATGCAGGCGCTCGTGCTCGACCTGCGCTACAACCCCGGCGGGCTCATCACCTCGGCAGTAGATGTGGCGGGGATGTTTCTGCCAGTGGGCACGGTCGTCTGCACCACCGAGGGGCGCACGGCGTCGCAGAGCCGGAAATACACGGCGAATCCCGCCCTGCATCGGCGTGGAAATTTACCCCTCGCCGTGCTCATCAACTACGGCAGCGCCAGCGGCAGTGAACTCGCGGCGGGCGCGCTGAAAGACTTGAACCGCGCGATCCTCGTGGGCGAGACGAGCTTCGGCAAAGGCAGCGTGCAGAGCATCCTCCCGATGCCGGACGGCTCGGCACTCCGCCTCACCACGGCGAAATACTACACGCCCAGCCACCAGCTCATCCACGAGCACGGCGTGACGCCCACGATCCGCGCCTCCATGGCCCCCGAACAAGAGCGGTTGCTCATGCTCACGCGGCGGGAAGATTTGACGGACGAGCAGCGCAAACGCGATCTCGGGGGCTTCCACGACACCCAGCTCGAACGCGCCGTGGACGCGCTCAAAGGCGTGCTCGTGTATGCGCAGAAAACGGGGAAGCAGTAAGTGATCGTCCTCGCTCTGGAGACTTCGTGCGACGAAACCGCTGTCGCCATTTTGCAGGATGGGAAGCTGCTCGCCAGCGAGATCGCCTCGCAGATCGCGCTGCACGCGCTGACCGGCGGCGTGGTGCCAGAAGTCGCCTCGCGCAATCACCTGCGGATGCTCCGCCCCGTGCTGGAAGCGGCTCTGGCACAGGCCGCGCTCACTTTGGAAAAAATAGACGCCTTTGCCGCCACGCGCGGGCCGGGGCTGGCGACTTCGCTGATGATCGGGCTCTCGGCAGCGAAAGGATTAGCCGTCGGATTTGCGCGACCTTTCCTCGCCGTGAACCACATGGAGGGGCACTTGCTCTCGCCGTTTTTCGGCAAAGGCGGCGTGCGCCCGGCGATGGGGCTCGTCGTGAGCGGCGGGCACACGATGCTCGTGGACATCGAGGCCGTAGGAAAATATCGCCTGCTCGGGCAAACGCAGGACGACGCGGCGGGTGAGGCTTTCGATAAAGTGGGCAAGCTGCTCGGCCTGCCCTACCCCGGCGGGCCAAACGTGAATCGGCTCGCGGCGGACGGCAATCCAGCACGGTTCGATTTCCCTCGTAGCATGATGGACTCGGGCGATTTCGCGTTCAGTTTCAGCGGGCTAAAAACGAGCGTGCGCTACTTTTTGCAAAAGCAAACCGAGCTGCCGATGGCCGACGTGTGCGCCTCCTTCCAGGAAGCCATCGTGGACGTGCTCGTGGCAAAAACTCTGCGCGCCGCGCGCGAGACAGGCCGCAGAGTGATCGCCGTCAGCGGTGGCGTGAGCTGTAATTCCCGCCTCCGCGAACGCCTCGCCCAAGAGTGCGCCAAGCGAGGGCTAGAGCTACTCCTCGCCGAGCCCGGTCTCTGCACGGATAATGCCGCCATGATCGCCTACGTCGCCGCGCTGCACTTGGCCGAGGGCCAAACCTCGCCACTGACGACCGAGATAGACCCCAATCTGCGGCTGGTGGGGTAGCGGCCTGATACAAACTCTGAACTCTGAACTCTGAACTTCGAACTTCGAGAGTGACCGCTGATGACGCGAAGTTCGAAGTTCAGAGTTCGGAGTTTAAAAAACGTCACTTCCCGAGATCCTCCTCCCCTCTCGCTTACGTCCCAATCAACCATCAACCATCCCTCATCAACAATTTTTTTGAACGCCCGAACACCCCGCGTGTCTTAGTTGGCGTTAGGGTGGTTTTCGAGCCGTCGGCGGCAAGCTCTGGGGAGAGCTTCCGCTGGCGGCTCGTTTTTTTTCCACCGACCCTCCTTGTTTGCACTTTTCAAAAGTCCCCCCTAGCGTCCGCGCCCAATGAATCTACAGCCTGCTCCATTGCTCGGCCTGCGGGGCTGTCTCGTGGACGCCCCGGAGTATGGAAAAGTGCGCACTTGGCGCGACGGGGCGATCGTCGTGGAAGGTGGAAGGATCGTGGAAATCGGCGAATTCCAGCACCTCGGCAAGAAGCCGCGCTCGCAGCGGATTCAGTGGCTTCATTCATCGCGGGCGGCGATTTTTCCGGGACTCATTGATCTGCACGCACACGTCCCGCAGCTCCCAGTGGTGGCTCGCGGGCGGGGGCAATTACTCGACTGGCTGCACCAGCATATTTTCCCGAGGGAGCGGACTTTCACGGGGCCGACAGGGCAGCGAGAAGCGGCGGCTTTTTTCCCCGAGCTGGCGCGGCACGGGACGACGACGGCGATGCTCTACACGGCGATCTACGAGGACTCTTGCGATGCGGCTTTTTCCGCCGCCGCGAAGTCCGGCCTGCGCATCATCATGGGGAAAATGATGATGGACGTGGGCACCTACGGCTCGCTCCAGCCACGCAAAGTCATCAGCGTCTCCATGCTGGAAAGTGAGCGGCTCTGCCGGAAGTGGCACGGGCAGGGCGACGGGCTGATCGAGTATGCTATGAGCCCGCGTTTCGCGCTGGCGTGCAGCGAGCGGCTCATGCGCGAGGCGGCGGCGATGGCGCAGCAATACGGCTGCTACATCCAGACGCATCTCGCTGAGACGCGGGAAGAGTGCGAGCGGCTCCGGCACATGTTCCCGTCGTCGCGCGACTATACGGATGTGTATGAAAAATGCGGGCTCGTGGGGCCACGCACGGTCTTTGGGCATTGCCTCCACCTCAGCGAGCGGGAGCGCAGCGCGCTGGCGGCAGCGGGCGCGGCAGTGGCGCATTGCCCCACGGCAAATCTCTACCTCAGCAGCGGCATCATGCCCCTCGCAGAGCACAAAGCGGCGGGGCTAAAGATCGGCCTCGGCAGCGACGTGGCGGCTGGGCCGGAGCTGAATCTTTGGCAGGTGATGCGCAGCGCCATTGAGAGCCAAAAAGCGCGTTCCTTTTACGAGGCGGGAGTAGTGCCGCCGACGCCCGCGCACGCGCTGCATCTCGCTACGCAAGGCGCAGCGGAGGCGCTGGGCAAGGGTGCGACGATTGGCAGCTTCGAGCTGGGGAAAGAGGCGGATTTTACCGTCATGGACATCGCCTCGCTGCTCCCGTATCGCGGCAGCGCGACGAAGTTCGAGGAACTCACCGCCGAAGAAGTGCTGGCGCTCTGCATCTATCGCGGCGGGCCACACGCCGTGCTGGAGACCTTTGTGCGTGGGCGGAGCGTATGGCGCGCGCTGGAGCCGGAGCTGTTCTGAGAAATTTATGATAGATGATTTACGATTTATGATAGATGGGTCGTTCAGCCTTCCAGCATCCTCAGTGGCTCAAATCATCCATCGTAAATCATAAATCAAATATGCCCGACCCAATCGCCCTCGCCCTCGCAGAAGACATCGGCAGTGGCGATGTGACGTGCGAATTTTTCGTGGATGCTGCGCAGCTCGGCTCGGCTCGGCTTTTTGCGAAGCAACCGTGCGTGGCAGCGGGCGTGGAGGCGGCGGCGCAGGCGTTTGCGCTCGTGGATGCAGAGCTGGAGGTGCGTGTGGTGCGGCCATCTGGCTCGGTGCTGGCGGTGGGCGATACGGCGCTGGAGGTGAGCGGGCGCGTGCGGAGCATCCTCACGGGCGAGCGGACGGCGCTGAATTTCCTCCAGCAACTCAGCGGCGTGGCCACGCTCACGCGGAGCTTTGTGGACGCAGTGAAGCCGCACCGCGCGCGCATCCTCGACACGCGCAAGACGACGCCCGGTCTGCGCGCTTTGGAGAAGGCGGCGGTGGTCGCGGGCGGCGGGACGAATCACCGCGTCGGCCTCTACGATATGGCGATGGTGAAGGAGAACCACTACGCCGCCGACCCCAGCCTCGCGCGGCTCCGCGAGTGCATCGCGCGCTTTCACCGCGAGCGGTCTGGGATGCGGCTGGAGGTGGAGGCGCAGTCGCTCGAGCAGGTGCGCGATTTCCTCACGCTGGAGGGCGTGGACGTCATCATGCTCGATAATCTGAGCGTCGCCGAAATGACCGAAGCCGTGCGGCTGCGCGGCGACCGGCGTGTGCAATTCGAGGCCAGCGGCGGCGTAACGCTCGACACGGTGAACGCCATTGCGGCGACCGGCGTGGACTTCATCAGCGTCGGCGCGCTCACCCACTCAGCCCCGGCGGTGGACTACTCGCTCGACCTCGTGCAGTAATGACGGACGCGCTCGTAGCGCGGACGCCCTCGTCCGTAAATGTCGGGGCTCGCGCCCCGCGTGCCTGCTGCGGACGAGGGCGTCCGCACAACACCAGACGGACGGGGCGTCCGCGCTACGAGGGGCGTGCCGCTCTCGACGATCCATCTACTCAGCAAATCCAAGAGAGATGAAATTTTGAATACCGACGCCCAACTCATCCAACGCCTCCGCCGCGCGCAAACGCACCTACTTCCGAGCGAACTCGCGGCGGAAATCGGCATCTCACTCGCCGAGCTGGAGACGGCACTCGCGCGGCTGCGCGGTGCGGAGTTTGAAATCGAGACCCGCCCCGGCTTTGGCTGCCGGCTGCTCGCTGCCCCGGATCGTATCATTGCGGACGATCTCCATTCGCGCCTCGGCGAGTGCGCGCTGGCGCGAGAAATTTTAGTCTTCGAGGAAACCAGCTCGACCAATGACGTAGCCATGCAGCTCGGGCGGCAGGGCCACGCAGGCAAACTCGCGGTCTTTGCCGAACGGCAAACGGCGGGGCGCGGGAGATTTGGGCGGCGCTGGGATTCCTCCGGGCACGAAGGGCTTTGGTTTTCGCTCCTGCTGCGAGTGGATTGGCCGCTCGCGCACTGGCCGCGCCTCACCACTTGGGCGGGCGTGGCGCTGGCAGCGGCGGTGGAAAAATTCACCGCTCTCCCCGCGCGGCTGAAGTGGCCAAACGACCTCCTCGTCTCCGGGCGCAAAGTCGCGGGCATCCTCACCGAGAGCGCGAGCGATGCGAGCGGCGCGATGTTCGCCGTGATCGGCATCGGGCTCAATGTGAACCAGACCGACTTCCCCCCCGATCTCCCCAGCGCCGCGTCCCTGCGTCAGCTCACAGGCCGCCTGCAAGATCGTCCCGCGCTGGCCGCCGCCGTCTTGAGCGAGCTTGCCGCGCGACTCCCGCAAGCCGCGAACGATTTTCCCCAGCTCATCGCCGAAGCCTCCCAGCGCAGCGCCGTGCTGGGCACTTGGGTGCGGCTGCACGCAGGCGGCATAGAGCACGAAGGCACCGCCGAATCCCTCGACTCCGACGGCAGCCTACTCCTCCGCATAGCCGATGGTAGTCTCCACCGGATGATCGCCGGGGAAGTCACAAGCGCACTGCCTCGCTAGGCCCGACGGCTCGCACCCTCCACTCATACTCAGCTTTTTCCTGAGCCGTCTTCAAGGGAGTTGGATTTGGAAAAAGCGCGATGTGAACGGCATTTCAAAGGTCTGCTTGATCGCTGAAGCGGGTATTATCCCGACTTTCAAAATTAAAAAGCCCACCCGCAGTAAGAGCGGCTTGTATGACGCGGAGCGCGCGCGCCCCGCGTGCTGCGGCGGGCATCTTGCCCGGCGCGCGAGAGACGAGCTACTGGGTAAGGGCATCTTTGCTACACTCAGCGCCGCACTGCGCCGGGCAGGATGCCCAACGCTGCACGCGGGACGCGTGCGCTCCGTCCGCACAGGCCGCTCGGTTTCATAGAATCGTTTTCATTTTGCAAGATGGTATTATCCCGAACGCTGCTTTGGAGGGCCGAAGGCTCGGATTGATGCCAGCCTTGGGCAACGCCCAAGGTAGATTTGTGAGAGCGATCAAGGGCCGAAGGTCCGGCCCATTTTGTCCGGGGAATCGCCGCGATAGATCGGGCTTTGACTTCGCTTCGCTACGGTTCAGCCCTTGGTTTCTGACCACGTCCAGACCTAGGCCTTCGGCCCGCACTCGCGGCGTTCGGTATTATCCCAATACCGAGCTTCCGAAAGTGCCTCCATCTGCTTTCACCTTTACGCGACAAGCCTCAAAAAAATACCAACCTAACTCACGCCTCAGTCTCTTTGATCACCCGCCGGATGATCTCCGCTGCGTCTATCCCTTCGCTCTCGGCGTGGAAATTCACGAGGATGCGGTGGGCTAGGACGGGCTCGGCGATGGCGATGACGTCCTCCATCCGCGCGAGGTAGCTACCTTGCAGGACAGCGCGCGCTTTCGCCCCGAGGACGAGATACTGCACGGCGCGCGGGCCGGGGCCCCACATCACAAATTTCTTCACCCAGTCCGGCGCCTCCGCACCGCCGGGGCGGCATTTGCGCACGA
>JAYVQK010000196.1:0-21840 GCA_043757005.1 Verrucomicrobiaceae bacterium | reverse complement strand
TCCTCGCGCGGCTCGCGGGGCGCAGCGAGCAGGAGGTGATGACCTTTATGACGATCCCCTCGACGATCTCCGGCGGGCCCTCCATTTTCCAAGTCCGCATCGGCTCCGGCGAAGTCCTCAGCGCGGGCGATGAGGCGGATGTGTTGCTCGCATTTTACGACCACAGCTACGCGGACCACATCGGCTCGCTGAAACACGGCGGCATCGTGCTCTACGATAGCGACCACGTGACGCCGAACCCGGACAAGCTCACCTCGTATCACCACATCGGCGTCGCCATCTCCTCGCTCACCGTCGAGGCCATCGGCGGCACCGGCAGCGGGCGGGGGAAAAATGTGTATTCGCTCGGACTCATTGCGCGGATGTTTGATCTGAACACCGAGAAGCTGGAGCGCCTCATTCGCGAGCGTTTCGCGGGGAAAGATGCGTCCGTAGCGGACAATGCAGTGACGTGCTTTCGCGGCGGCTACGGGCACCAGATCCAAGGGCTCGTCGAGGCCTTCCGCTTCCAGCCCGGCGACAAAGCGGGCGCGCAACAAGTGGTGATGAGCGGGAACGAAGCGCTCGCCTTTGGCATCCTCGCAGCAGGCGTGCGCTTTGGCGCGGGCTACCCCATCACCCCGTGGAGCGAGATCATGGAGCTACTGCGCCGCGAGCTGCCGAAATACGGCGGCACCTTCGTGCAAACGGAAGACGAAATCGCCGCCATGAGCATGGCCATCGGCGCAAGCTACGCGGGCCGTGTGGCGGTGACGGGATCGAGCGGGCCCGGCATTTCCCTAAAGACCGAAGCCCTCGGCTGGGCAGTGATGGCCGAGATGCCCGTGGTCCTCATAGACGTGCAGCGCGGCGGCCCGAGCACCGGGATGCCCACGAATGTGGAGCAGTCGGATCTAAACATCGCCTGCTTCGGCGGACACGGCGATTCGCCCCGCGTCGTGCTCGCGCCCAGCTCCGTGGAGGACTGCTTCTACACCGCCATCGAGGCCGTGAATATTGCCCGCAAATACTCCACCCCTGTCATCATCCTCAGCGACCAAGCCATCGCCACCCGCATCGAGGCGTTCCGCTTTCCCGATCTGCAAAACGTCTGCCAAGACATCTCGCCAGACTTTACCCCCGTCGCTGAACACAAGCCCTACGACCTCTCCACGCCCGACGGCATCACCCGCCACGTCGCCCCCGGCACCTTCATCGCCAGCGGCAAATACCCCATCGTCACTGGCCTCGAACACGACGAACTCGGCCACCCCACTGGCTCCGGCAAAATGCACACCGAGATGAACGCCAAGCGCCGCAACAAACTGCGCAAACTCGCCGCCGAACTCCCCATCCCGAAGGTCTATGGCGCACCCGAAGGCCATGTCCTCCTCGTCGGCTGGGGCTCCAGCAAAGGCCCCATCGAAGAAGCCGTAAAACAAAGTCGCGCCAACGGCCAAGCCGTCTCCAGCCTCCACATCAAATACATCAACCCCCTGCCCGAAGGCCTCCCGAATATCTTCGAAGCCTTCACCCACATCCTCGTCGTGGAGCTCAACGACGAAGGCCTCTACGGTTACGGCCAGCTCGCCGCCGTCCTCCGCGCCCGCTATGCCGACCCACGCATCCGCGCCATCACCAAGACCGACGGCCTCCCATGGCGGGTGAAAGAAATCGTCCAACGCGCCAGCGAATTGAGCAGCGGGAAATAGCCCGCCGAGCCGGTTTCTTTTTTGTATTGGAAGTGGGGCGGTAAAGCGGGCAGGGATGATGGGGTGAAAATCTCTGAATTTAAATCGCACTTGCTCCGACATCCACAACACGCGCTCGTTTTTGTGCTGCCGGATGGCGGCATCATCCCGGCACACGCACACATCACGGAGGCGGGGCGGGTGGATAAGAGCTTTGTGGATTGCGGCGGCACGATCCGGCGCGTCTCGGCTTGCACGCTGCAAGCGTGGGTGGCGGACGATGTGGAGCACCGCATCCAGCCGGGCAAACTTGCGGGCGTGCTCGATCTCGCTGCGCCGCTTTTCCTCGGCGATGATCTCGCGGTGGAGATGGAATACGAAGACGGCTTGCTCTCGCAGTTTCCCGTGCTGGAGGCGCGCGCCACGGATGCAGCGTTGCTTTTCCAGCTCGGCGCGAAGCACACGGACTGCCTCGCGAAAGACGTGTGCCTGCCTGCCAGCCCTGCCACGGAGTGCTGTAGTGCGGGCGGCTGTTGCTAAACGGAACGCATCATGGAAAAGCCACTCGTTCTCATTCTCTGCACCGGCAATTCCTGCCGCAGTCATCTCGCCGAAGGCATCCTGCGCGCGGCGGCGGGCGACATCCTAGAGGTGGCCAGTGCGGGCTCGCGGCCTGCGGGCTATGTCCACCCGCTCGCCATTCGTGTGATGCAGGAGATCGGAATGGACATCGCCGGGCATCGTTCGAAGCATCTCAGCGAATTTCTCGCGCGCCCGGTGGAGACGGTCATCACCGTCTGCGGCAATGCCGACCAAGCGTGCCCGATGTTCCCCGGCCAAGTGAACCGCTACCATTGGGGTTTCGACGATCCGGCGCACGCGACGGGCACGGAGGAGGAGCAGCTAGCCGTTTTCCGCCGAGTGCGCGACGAGATCCGCCGCGTCTTCGAGGCTTACGCAGCGGGGCGTGTGGCGGGGTAGTGGATCAGTTTGAATGAACCGCGGCGGTTCATTTAAACTGAGCCATTCTCGTGGCGGCGAGGGGTTGACGGCGGGGCGGCGGGCGCTTACCTCCTGCGCATGAAAAATCGCACGCTGCTCGCTCTCATATTACTTCCCTCGCTCGCCCTCGCGGTGGCTCCGCCGAATAATAATTTTGCGAAAGCCAAGGCTCTCGCGGGGGTGGAGGGGGACGTGGCTTCTACCAATGTGGGTGCGACTTTGGAAAACAAGCTGCAGGAGCCGAATCGCTTTAACGACAACCTCGGCAGCACCGTCTGGTATTCCTTCACGGCTCCGGCGGATGGCTTTCTCGAAGTGATCTACGACGCTACGAATGGCTTGGGCGGCGGCGTCACGCTTTCGGCTTACGACGATGTTTTTTCCGAGACGCTGACGAAAGGCGGGCTCAATGCGGCGGGCACAAAAATCACGAAAGCGATCCCTTTCACTCGCGGGCAAAAGCTGCGCCTCCAGTTTGACACCAGCGCCTACGGTGGCACTCCCGCGCCGGGTGCGTTTGCTTTTAGCTACGCATTTAAAACGGGCGGCGGCTTCCGGCTGGAGGGGGCGGGGCAGTTCGAGACGGCGCTAAATTTCCGCGAAAGCGAGCCAGCCATCGCGCTCACCGTCTCGCGCGTCGGCAGCACGGAGGGTGCGGCTACGGTGAGCTACGAGTTGGTGAATGAAGCCACTATCTACGGCTTCACGGCGGCGGATACGGCGACGGATTTGAAAGCGCCGAGCGATGCGTTTAGCGGCACGCTGAATTTCGCGCCGGGGGAGTCGCGCAAGACGCTTTCTTTTTCCATCAATGACGACGCCGTGGCGGAGGGCGCGCAGGCGTTCACTTTCAAGCTCACCAGCCCTTCGGCGGGCAACGTGGTGCTCGCCCCGCGACGCTCATCGTGATCGAGGATAATGACGCTGCGCCGACGAATGATAACTTTGCCGACGCCATCGTGGTGCCCGGTGCCACCGCAAGTCTGACGGTGCCGAGTGGCCTCGCGACGGAGGAGCTGGGCGAGCCCGCCCGCCTGCTGCGAAGCGTGTGGTATCGCTGGACGGCACCCGCGAATGGCGTGCTCTCGCTCGGGGCAACTCCGACCAATTTTGGTGAGCTTCAACTCTCGCTCTACAAAGGCGCAGACCTCGCGAGTCTCGTGGCGCTGCCCCATGCCGATGCTTTTAATGGCGGCGAAGTTTACCTGGAAGGTGCGCCGATTCCGGCCTTTGCTGTGGAGTCTGGCGTGACTTACTCCATCGCCATCCACGGCTACGATTCGTCAAGTGTGGGGGCGACGACCTTTGCGCTCGACTTCAAAAACCAGTCCTCGCCCACGTTATCGGCGTCCGTCTTTTCCTTTTCTAAAAAGAGCTATGACGTGCTGGAGGGCAGCCCCACGGCGAGCATCATCGTCCGCCGCAAGGGCGCTACGGATAAGCCTGCGAGCGTGAATTTCGGCACGAGCCTGACGAAGACGGATGCCGAGGATGATGGCTTTTACGACTACTCGCCTTTCGCGGAGGCGGGCGTGGACTACGTCTCGCAGTCCGCAGCGGCGGTGAATTTTGCGGCGGGGGAGACGGAGAAGCAGGTCGTCGTGACCCTCAAGAGCGACAAGAAAAAGGAAGGCACCGAGCACTTCTTTGTGCGGCTGAGTGCGGCCTCCGCAGACTCCGTAATCGCGGGCCCCGCGCACTCGCCCGTGCTCATCCACGAGGGCAAGGCGCTGCCACCAGCGCATTTTTACTACGACGATTTCACGGGCGCGCTCCAGCCGCAGAGCGGCCCAGGCGGGGAGGGGACGATCCTCGTGAAGCTCACCCATAGCGGTTCGTTCACCGGCACGCTCATCCTCGATGGTAAAAAGCTCGGCTTCAGAGGCGCCCTGCCACCGCTGCCCTTTTCGAACAACGGCACAAGCCCCGGCGACTCCAGCACGACGACCACCCACATCCTCCGCACGGGCCTGCCCGATGTCGTGCTCACGCTCCTTTACGCCATAGACGATCAGTATAACGCCCACCTCACCGGCACCGTCGCCGACGGCACCTCCACGGCGATTTTCGCCGCGCTGAATCCCGCGTATTTCGGCAAATACAACCCACAGCCCATCGTCGGCGCTTTCACCATCATCCTCACGCCCGATGCCGCCGTGCCCGCCGCCATCCGCCAGCCCGGCTTCCTCTCGCTGGTGGTGAAAAAGAAAGGCCGCTTTGCCCTCCTCGGCGGTCTGCCCGACGGCACAAAAGTCTCCGGCGGCGGCACCCTCACCTACAAAGGCACCCAGACCGTGCTGGACCAAGGCGCGAGCTATACCAGAGAGAACTCCTCATTCCTCTACGACGCCATTTTCGCCGCCCCGCTCTACAAAGGCACTGGCCAACTCACCGGCACCATGCACCTCGGCTACCATACCGACCCCGCGCCCGCGCCCGCTCTCGGCGACGGCACCGCCAGCATCCGCTGGGTCCACCCCGTGATGACCGCCGGCCCTGTGCTCACGGGCTTCGCCGCGCCGCTTGCCTCCTACATCTCCCGCTTCACCGTGCAAAAAGGCGAGCTCGTCCTACCCGTCCAGTCACCGCGTAATTTCAACCTCGCCATCACCGCCGGTGGCCTCCCCAGCATCACGCCGCTCGGCACCTTCACGTTCAAAAGCCCCATCGCATTCCCCATCGGCACCTCGAACGCGCCGAGCCTAAAAGTGGACGCCAAGACCGGCCTTTTCACCGGGAAATTCACCCCCTCGGTCACGGGCAGCAAACCCATCACCATCCAAGGAGCCCTCAGCCGCAATCGGCTGGATGCCACCGGCAATTTCCTCAACGGCACCACCGCCGGGAAAGTAAAGCTCGACCTCGTGCCGTAGCGCGAAGCGGATATCGGTTCATACCTTTTTTCTGAAGGATGGTATGAGTCGGGAGGCTAGTTGTGCGGGGGGGGAAGAAATATTACGAAAAGAAAAGGAAGGGGGTTGCCAAGTGGCGGTGCGTCGCTTACGTGAGCGCTGGCTCGGCTGGCTGCTCTCCTTTTCAAATGCGGGCCGATCTTTTTAAAAACTTACTCCGTCCACCATGAACACTTCGCGTGCTATTACTCTCGCCGCTGCTTTTGCGCTGTTGCTTTCGCTTTTCACGGTGCCGTTGCGGGCGGTGGTGGATCTGGATGGGGATGGGGTGTCGGATGTTTGGCGGTTGAAATTTAACGCGGCGGGGCTTGCGCCGACTGGGGATGCGGATGGGGATGGGGTGAGCAATGCGAAGGAGGCGGCGGCGGGGACGGATCCGAAGAAGCCGAGCGACACGATGCAGGTGCGGAATATCTCGCTCTCGGCGGGGAATGTGGTGCTGGTGTGGCCGTCTGTTTTAGGCAAACGCTATAAGGTGCAGAGCACGACGAATCTCTCGGGGACGTGGACGGATGCGACGGGGTATGTGGATGGGACGGGCGTGGATGTGACGCAGCAGCTCGCGGCGGTGGCGGGGACTTTTTACCGCATCGCCGTGTATGAGAAGGATACGGATGGGGATGGGGTGAGTGATTGGGAGGAGCTGGCGCTGGGGCTGGACCCGGAGAACGCGCACAGCCACGGGCTGAGTGCGGCGGGGGATTTGGATTGGGTGACGACGGCGCTTTCGGCGCTGAATGTGGTGACGGTGGATGCGGCGGTGGGCTCGGTGGCGGAGAACGCGGCGTATCCGGTGGCGTTCACGGTGCATCGCTCGGGCGGCATCGGGCCGATCACGGTGAATTATACGGTGGGCGGTGGAGCGACGGCGGGGGTGGATTACGTGGCGCTGAGTGGCTCGGTCGTGCTGCCGATGGCGGCGACGAGTGCGACGATTGATTTAATGCCGATCGCGGACGCGGCGGGGGCGAATGTGCCGGAGTCGGCGGAGGCGGTGGTCGTGACGATCTCGGCGAACGTGGCTTACACGGTGGGGCAACCTGCGGCGGCGGGCATTCTCATTTCGGATACGGTGCAGGCGAATGGGACGGGGCTGCTGGGGCAGTTTTGGGACGAGGGGACGACGGTGCTGAGTCAGACGGTGCTGCCGACTTTTACGGGGACGACGGTGTCGGGGATTTTGTATGCGGGGCTAAGTGATACGACGGCGTATTGGGCGAGCGGTGGGCCGGTGACGGGGTTTGCGACGGATTCGTATTGGTCGAGCCGGTGGACGGGGGAGGTGATGCCGGAGTTTTCGCAGATTTATACGTTCACGCTGGAGACAAATTTCGCGGGGCGTCTGTATGTGAATGGGGTGCTGGTGGTGAATAATTGGCCGCCGACGACGGTGGTAAAATCGTCCGGCACGGGCTCGACGCCGAATACGGGGTCGAGGGTGAGCGGCACCATCGAGCTGCAAGCGGGGGTGCGTTACCCGGTCACGTTGGAGCATTATCAGGATGGCGGCACGGGGCGTTGCTATTTGCTGTGGGCGAGCGCGAATCAAGCACTAGAGATGATCCCAGCGACGCGATTGTTTGCGAATCCGCCGCCGCAGATCACGAGCACGCTGTCTTCGCTCACTTTCCTCGGGGGACCGGTATTTTCCTACCAGATCACGGCGAGCAAGGCGGTGACGAGCTACGGCGCGGCGAATCTACCTCCCGGTCTCGCTGTGAATACGTCGTCGGGCGCGATCACGGGGACGCCGACGCAGGTGGGGAATTGGCAGGTCGTGTTGAGTGCGACGAGTGCGGCGGGCAGTGGCTCGGCGATCCTCGATCTCACGGTGATGCAGGCGGGCGGCGGCATCGTGCGCGAGGTGTGGAATGGCGTGGCGGGTTCGGCAGTGGCGAGCATCCCGCTGGGGACGACGCCCAGCGCGACGAGCACGCTCACGGCGTTGCGTGGGCCAAGTGGGGCAGGGGATAATTACGGGGTGCGCGTGCGCGGCTACCTCACTGCGCCAGCCACGGGGGTGTATGAATTTTGGCTCGCGGCGGATGAGGCTGCGGAGCTGTATATTTCCAACGACGACGAGCCGGTGAATGAGATCAAACGCGCCGAGCTGCTCGCGCCGACGACGGAGCCCACGACGACACCGCTCGCCGCTGCGGAGTGGGCGAGCGCCGCGAAGACGCCGCTGCTTTCGCTGGTTGGCGGCACGCGCTATTTCATCGAAGTGCGGCATAAAGAGGCGACGGGTGCGGATTATTTCGCCGTCGCGTGGTCCAAGCCCGGCCAGAGCACGGATGCGCCGAGCGAGATCGTCCCCGGCTACCTGCTCACGCAATACACTGCGCCAGCGCCGAGTGCTGGCGAGGCCACGCTTTACTCCACGAGTCTGAACGCGCAGGGCTCGGTGACGACGGGCGGCTACGGCAGTGCGACGCTCCAGCTTTCGGCGGATAAAACACAGGCCATCGTGCGCTACACGCAGGCAAATCTCTCCAGCGCTGTGACCGGCAGACACGTCCACAGCGGCGCAGATGGCGGGCTCATTATCTTCGATCTGGATTCCGCCGCGCCAGCGGCGGACGGCAGCTTCACTTGGAATATCGGCACCGTCGCGGGGGTCGCAGATAAGAATGGCGACGGCGTGAGCAACGCAGCGGATGTCGTGAAGCTGATCGAAAATGGCGACGCCTACTTGAACGTCCACACGGCCCTCAACCCGACGGGCGAGATCAAAGGCTACTTCGCGCTGCAAGCGGGCTCGCAAGTCTTCGTCACACCCGCCGCCGCGCCGAGCTGGACGGACGATCACACGGACGCCAACGCCGCCGCGCGCTTCCTCACGCAAGCGACCTTTGGCCCCAGCACGGCGGACATCGCGGCGGTGCAAAGCTCCGGCTACAGTGCTTGGCTCGAAGCACAGCTCGCACTTTCCCCGACGCTGCACTCGCCGTATGTCGTCGCGAATAAGAACATCACCAGCCCCAATAACCCGACGTATGGCACTTCACTGACGACGAATTCGTGGTGGCAAAACTCCATCACCGCGCCCGATCAACTCCGCCAGCGCGTCGCATTCGCTCTCGCTGAGATCGCCGTCATTTCCTCCGCCGGCCCGCTCGAAGACCGCGCCGACACGCTCTCGGACTACTACGACATGATGCTCGGCGGCGCGTTTGGTAATTTCGAAACCCTGCTCAAAGACGTGACGCTCCACCCCTCCATGGGCCGCTACCTCGATATGCTCGGCAACGACAAACCGAACATCGCAAAAGGTCTCCACCCGAATGAAAACTACGCCCGCGAGATCATGCAGCTCTTTAGCATCGGGCTAAACCGCCTCCACCCGGATGGCTCACTGGTGTTGAATTCCAAGGGCCTGCCCATCCCGACCTACGACCAAAATGCCATCATCGGTTTTGCCCACGCCTTCACCGGGTGGACGTATAACCAGGCCAACGTGAGCGGCTACTTGCCGACGAATTTCTCCCCATCGGGCAACTGGATAGACCCGATGAAAGAAGTGCCCTCGCACCACTACACGGGCCAAAAGCGGCTGCTGGATAACGTCGTTCTGCCCGGCCTGCCAAAGATCCCCAGCCTCGCCAACGCGGTGCTCGATCCCGACCTCACACCCACGACCATGCAGATCCAGTCCGCAGAATTTCAAGCCCTCCCCGCGCTGGAACTCAGCGCCACACACGCCGCGCTCTTTAAACACCCGACCTGCGCGCCCTTCATCTGCCGCCAGCTCATCCAGCGCCTCGTCACCAGCACGCCGAGCCGTGGCTACGTGTATCGCGTCGTGCGTGCGTTTAATGGCGAGCGCAACACGGCAGGCGTCGCGACCGGCGTGCGCGGCGATATGAAGGAAGTCATCCGCGCCATCCTGCTCGACTACGAAGCCCGCTCCACCACCGCCCGCATCGCGCAAGGCTACGGCAAACAGCGCGAGCCCGTGCTGCGCGTCACCGCGATGGCCCGCGCATTTCCAGCGCCCGCGACGATCTCCGGCACTTATGTGCAAACGGACAACGGCATCGCGATCACCACCGCCAGCACGCACAACCTGGCCTCCGGCAACCCGCTCCAGCTCGACTTCACCACGTTCGACGCGCCCGCGCCCTCCTCGCCCACGAGCGGTAGCTACAGCCTCAGCGGCAGCTTCACCATTGATGCCACGCATTTCTCCGTGCGGCCCAAAGAAGCGCTCACCTTCTCCTACACGCAGGCGATTAATAGCAGCATCGTGACGATCCCGTTCAGCAGCCACGCGCTCACCACGGGCGCGCAACTCTTCACGAAATTCACCAGCGGCGGCGCGACGAACGGCAACTACACCATCACCGCCGTGGACTCCAATAACCTCACCCTCGACAGCGGCGTCGTCGCCACAGCCGCCCGCTCCGGCAGCGGCTTCTTCGTCGTCCATCGCGGTGCCTACGCGCTCCCGGCAAATTCCAGCACCGTCACCTTCATCTGCGGCACGAGCCATCACCTCACGACGAACGACCAAATCTACGTCCACTACGAGATGAGAATCGGCGACACCACCGCACCCGCCGACGGCCTTTACGCCGTCACCGTCACCTCGCCGACGGCCTTCACCGTCACCTCCGCCACGACCTTCACCAGCGCGCGCTCGGGCACCTTCGACGTGTGCCCGCAAGCCCCCGTCCTCAGCATCACCGGTAATGTGAACGACCGCCAAAACAGCTTCAGCATGGGCGATAGCGATACCGACCTCGCACAGACACCGATGCGCTCGCCCACAGTCTTCAATTTCTTCCTACCCGACTACCAATACTCCGGCACCCTCGCCACCGCCGGACTCACCACACCGGAATTCCAGCTCACCTCCGAGACCAGCGTCATGCGCCAGTCAAACTTCATCCAAGCCGGCATCTTTAACCCCAGCTCCAGCGCCAGCATCTACAGCAGCTTCCGCAGCGGCAGCGGCGTGCTCGTCATGGACTTCACGCCGTGGATGGGAAATGCCGACGCCGCCGCGCCAGCTCCCACACAGCCTTGGACGAACGATGTGAACCTCCCCACGCTCGTAGATCGCCTCAATTCCCTGCTCCTCGCCGGGCAACTCCCCTCCACCGGCACAAACACCTTCACCACCAATCCCACCACCCGCACCATCGTGAACGCCAAACAAGTCATCACCGACTACATCCTCGTGAAGACCAACGCCACGACCTACACGAACATCACCTACAGCACCGCCACCACGCAGACTCCCACCGATCAGCAAAAGCGAGATCGAGTTCGAGCCGTCATCCACTTCCTCACCACATCGCCCGATTTCACCATCCAGAAATAACCTACTGCCATGTCCCGCAAAGAATTTCCAAATCTCCAGACCCGGCGCGATTTCTTCCGCCAGGCAGCCTGTGCCGCCGTCGGCACCCTCTCCGTCGCCGCCACCCTCCGCGACCTCCGGCTCATCAATACCGCCGTCGGCCAAGTCGGTGCTTTCCCGGACTACAAGGCGCTCGTCTGCATCTTCCTCTCCGGCGGCAACGACTCCAATAACCTCATCGTGCCCATGGGCGCGGACTACGGAAATTACTCCGCCGTCCGCCAAGACCTCGCACTTCCCGAGGCTTCGCTCAACGCCCTCAGCCCGCTCGTGAGCGATGGCCACACCTATGGCCTCCACCCCGTAGGCGGGCGGCTCGCCACGCTCTTCAACGAAGGCAAAATGGCCATGCTCTTTAATACCGGCCCGCTCATTTACCCCCTCACCCGCGCGCAATACTCTGCGGGCTCCGTGCCGAAACCGCCGCAGCTTTTCTCCCACAGCGACCAAGTCACCCACTGGATGACCTCGCTCCCCGACCAGCCACCATCCACCGGCTGGGCAGGCCGCTGCGCCGATTTGCTAAACCCGCTGCAATACCAACTCCTGCAAGACGGCACACCCACCAGCACCAGCTCCAAGATCGCCCTCTGCGCCTCGCTCGCCGGGGCAAACACCCTCGAAGTAGGCCGCCTCTTTTCCCAATACCACGTCTCCACCAGCGGCGCAGTGACCCTCAGCGGCGTCACCGGAAATCGCCTGCAATCCGTGCAAGACATCCTCACCCTCGGCACCACGAATCTCCAGCGCGGAGCCATTGCCGGAGTCCATACACGCGCCATCAGCGTCGGCTCCACACTCAATTCCGCCATTGATCCCTACGCCGATATTTTGGAGAAAAAATCCGACGGAACCACCACCGGCACCTGGGTCTGGAACACCGGCCTCACCGGCCTCTACCCCAATGGGCAAGTCGGCGGCTTCCCCACGACCT
Source organism: Verrucomicrobiaceae bacterium (assembly GCA_043757005.1). Taxonomy (GTDB): domain Bacteria; phylum Verrucomicrobiota; class Verrucomicrobiia; order Chthoniobacterales; family Chthoniobacteraceae; genus SXWH01. Next base: position 9,957 of record JAYVQK010000196.1, on the reverse strand, counting down.
CCCTCGGCAAACAGCTCAAAATGATCGCCCGCCTCATCGCCGGGCGCGTCCCACTGAATATGCAGCGGCAGATTTTCTTCGCCTCCGTCGGCGGCTACGACACCCACACCGCCCAGATCGGCACCAGCGCCGCACCCACCGATACCACCGTCGGCTCCCACGCAAACCTGCTCAAAGAAGTCAACGACGCCGTCTTCGCCTTCCAGCGCGCGATGGAGCAAATTAGCATCTCCCAAGGCGTCACCGCCTTCACCGCCAGCGACTTTGGCCGCACCCTCCCCACCAATGGCCAAGGCAGCGACCACGGCTGGGGCAGCCACCACTTCATCGTCGGCGGAGCCGTAAAAGGCCAGCGCACCTACGGCAAATTCCCCACCCTACAAGTGAACGGCCCCGACGACACCAGCACAGGCCGCTGGATCCCCACGACCAGCGTAGATCAATACAGCTCCACCCTCGCCAAATGGTTCGGAGTCTCGAATAGCGACATGGCCACCGTCTTCCCCAACATCGGCCACTTCGCCACCTCCGACCTCGGCTTCATGCTGTAGGGGACTCCCGAAAACTCGGGGTGCCGCCTCTGGAGTGCGGGGGCAAGACCCCGCTTTGGCGGGCGAGGAACGAGCGGGTGGGCCAGTCGCTCACCATTCCGACCGTGTGCCCACCCGAAGGCCCCTCCAGAGCGGGGTCATGCCCCCGCACTCCAGAGGCACCGCTCGCAAATCCCAAGCGCCAGCTTTTGGAATGTGCCAGCCCTCTGGCGCTTTCGGCGACGATAGCAAGGGGACGCTGGAAAGCGGCAGAGGACAGCCGCGCCAAGGCGCTGCTCGCTTTTTTGCACGGGAGTCTCTTTTTACGAAATCATCAGGGAACCTCTGGGAACTTCTAATTCTGAACTCTGAACTTCGAACTCTGAACTCTGAACTCTGAACGACGCTCTCGAAGCAACAAGGTTTGAAGTTCGAAGTTCAGAGTTCCCAGAGGTTCCCACCAATCGAGTAGCAACTCGATGGTGCCGCTTTCGGTGGGGCCGATGAAGGTGCCACCGCTCATTTCGCAGTAGAGCCCGCCACTAAATCTTTCGCAGCCTAAGCGATTTCCCTCGACCTCCCGATAGCGCGGAACTCTACTTCCCGCTCACCCCAATGGACACCGTAGATAAATTCCTTTCCGGCACAACACCCCGCACTCGCGGAACGTCGCAACGTCGCAACGGCGGAGCGGCTATTAGAGAGCGGTAGGTTTTCGGGGAAAGGCGGGGCGGATGCGGTGTTTCCTTTGTGTCTTGGTGCCTTTGTGCGAGGCCATAGTGCGGGGACGCGCTGCGGAGGGCTCACACGAAGGCACGAAGACACAAAGAGGCTGGCAATGCCTCTCTTGGGAGGTGGAATTAACGCGGGTGAGCGAGAAAAAGACTTTTATGGGCTGGGAAAAAATCCCTGTGTGCTGAGCGTAGCCCAGCACTTTAGTGCTGGGATCACCGCGCGCAAAGGGGCCAGTCCCGGAGGGACGGTAGGAGCTCCTATCGTCCCTACGGGACTCGCCTTTCTTGGCGGCACGGTTCCCAGCACTAAAGTGCTGGGCTATGGTCTTGCGCCATCTCCAAGCATTAAAGAGACACAACGAAGCAGTAGAGATGAGCGCGGAGCGCCGGGGAGCGCGGGCATCCAGCCCGCAGCGTCCGGCATCCTTGCCGGACGCATGGAGCGTAGCGACTCGGGAGCCGCTCGACTTTCGCAAAGGCCACGTCCCTCGGTGTGTCTGGCAGGATGCCAGACACTGCGGGCAAGATGCCCGCGCTCCCTGGCGCTCCGCGCTCACCCAACGCCATTTCTGAAAGTCCTTTTCATTCTTAAAGATGGTCTTGCGCCCTTTGGGCTTTTGGGTTTGGCGAGTGGCTGCACTGCTCTGGCGAGTGGCTCCACGGCTCGGGCGAGTGGCTCCACTGCTCTGGCGAGTGGCTCCACTGCTCTGGCGAGTGGCTCCACTGCTCGGGGAAAAGGCTTCTTGTCTCGGAGACAAGGGCTCTTGTCTCGGACAAAAGAAGCTATTTCTCGCACAGAAGCGTCTGAAAATCCGCTATTTGTGCATTTTTCGTCGAAGATGCTCTCTTTTTCACCCCCCACCAGCCGAGGCAGGCACGACAGGAGTGTCGTGGCTCCGGCTTCCACCCTCCGCCACATCGCATGAAGCCCGCCACTTGGAACTCTGGCCTCAAATGGGGCGACCCGAATCTGCGCTGGGGCAGCCCAAGCGTTCTCTTAGAGCCCGGCGACCCTGGCTACGTCGCCCCTGCGCCTACACTTTCTCCTCAGACCAAACCAAAACACAAAAAAAACACCATGAGCACTGATTATATTCCACTATCCTACGATAACCTCAAAGTTTGGCTCGCCAAACAACCCAGCGTGCTCACCGCCGCACTAGCTACCGCGATGGGGATGGGCGCGGATGAGCGCACCGCCTTCCTAGCCGCCGTGGGCGCTGTCCTGCCGGCGGTGACGGAGATCGTCGCGCTGCAAGACCAGCTCGATGCAAAGACGGCTGGCTTCCCGGACATCCTCGACGCCCATATGCCCATCATCCGCGCCGGCATCAAACGCGGCAAGACCAGCCCCGGCTGCACGGCAGAAGTGCAGACGAATCTCGACTGGGTCGCTCACTCGCCGAACCAAGACCCGGAAAATAGTCGCCCCACCATCACCGTAGAGCCCCAGCGCGCCCGCGTGAAGATCGGCGGGCGCAAACCCGGCTTCGAAGCCGTGAGCCTCTACAGCCGCATCAAAGGCCAAGTGCAGTGGAAACTCATCGCCGTGCGTAAACGCAAATTCCCCTACTACGACGAGTCCCCCCTCGCCGTCGCCGGCCAGCCCGAAGTGCGCGAATACATGGCCATCGGCGTGGTAAATGACGAGGAAGTCGGCCAGCCGAGCGAGATCATCGAGGTGGTGTATGCGGGGTAAATAAAGCCGTCTGACTCCACACAAAGCCCCGCTCTCGCAAGAGGGCGGGGCTTTTTCGCGCCTGCGCGAGAGGCGTGCGCGGGTAGCGCACGCGTCCCGCGTGTGGTTGTCGGCGTCCCGCCAGGAACAGTGAGCGTGAGGAGGCGCGGCACATCCTGAAACCGTCGTCTGTCGTGCGCTCCCCGATCCTCGGCGGGACGCCGAGGATGACACGCGGGACGCGTGCGCTACCCCGCACACGCGGTTCGCGGGGGACGAGCAACTTTTTTAAGGGGACTCCCGAAAACTCGGGGTGCCGCCTCTGGAGTGCGGGGGCATGACCCCGCTCTGGCGGGCGAGGAACGAGCGGGTGGGGAAGTCGCTCGCAAATCCGACCGTGTGCCCACCCGAAGGCTCCTCCAGAGCGGGGTCATGCCCCCGCACTCCAGAGGCACCGCTCGCAAGTCCCAAGTGTCAGTTTTCGGGAGTGCCCTTAACTCGACGCAGAGCCCCGCTTTCATCGTCGCTCTCGCCGCTACTTCCATAGGCAATTCGGAAGATACTGGTGCGGGGGCGCGTGCGCGCTCCATCAACCATCAACCCTCAACAATCAACCAAGCCCCCCACTTGCTTCTTGTAAAAATGGCCCCGCTGCGCCGTCATGCACGGTTCGCGCTCATGTTGTATGCAGTCATTTTTTTAACCATCGCTCTGGCGGCTACGGCCACTTGGAGTCTCGCGCTTTTTCGGCGGCAGCAGGCGATCATCCGAGGGGTGCGGCGGGAGAAGGTAAAGATCAAGGCAGAGGAGCGGCACGTGTTTGATTTCCTGCACGACATCGGCGTGGCACTCACGCATGAGTCGCGGCCTAGCGACTTGCACGGGAGTATCGTGGAGGGGGCGTTGCGGATTTTGGAGGCGCAGGGTGGGGCGCTTTATTTGGCGGATAAAACGGGGACGCAACTGCGGCCTGCCTACATCTCGAAGTCGTGCCCGCCCTTCATCGTGCTGCCTAAGAGCACGAGCCCGCTGCTCAGTCAGCTCAAGCTGCAAGCGGTGAAGACGGGCGATGGGCTGATCGGCAATGTGCCCACGCAGAATATCCCGCTCTTTCTCCCGCACTCGGATGCACGCCTCGCGCCCGCTCGTGAGCACGGGGCGAATTCCGCTTTTCTCGCACCGCTGTCTTACGCGGGGCAGTCGCTGGGCGTGCTGGCGATCTCGCGTAGTGGGGTGGCGGAGGAGTTTGGGGAGGATGATTTCGCGACCTTCAAGGCGCTCGCCGAGCAGTCCGCGTTCTCGCTTTACGATGCGATCCTGCACCACGAGGCGGCGGAGAAACGGCAGATCGAGCGCGACCTAAAAGTAGCGAATGATGTGCAGCGCGTGCTGCTCCCGAGCGAGTCGCCGGACATCGAGGGGTATGAGATTTCCGGCACGAATATCCCGGCGCGTTACGTGAGTGGCGACTACTTCGACTACATCCCGCTGGATGCGGACCGCTGGGGCTTGGCCATCGCCGATGTGAGCGGAAAGGGAATGCCCGCCGCGCTGCTCATGGCGATGGTGCGGTGTGCGCTGCGGCTGCTCGCGCCGACGAGCCCATCGCCTGCCGAGGTGCTCCAGCGGCTGAATGGGCAGCTTTATCCCGACATCAAAGAGGATATGTTCATCTCGATGGCTTACGCGATTATAGATCGCCGCGAGCCCGGCATTCAACTGGTGCGGGCAGGGCACGATGCGCCCGTTCTTTTCCGCGCGCGGGATGGGAGCACGGAGATGGTGAAGCCGCCGGGGATGGCTGTGGGCATTGACAGCGGGGTGTCGTTCAATAGGGTGACGCACGATTTTTCTCTGCTCATGGAGCCGGGTGATTGCCTCGTGCTTTATACGGATGGCGTCACCGAGGCGCTGGATAAAAGCGGGGAGGAATTTGGAATGGAAGCGATGATCCGAGCCATCAAGGCGAGCGCGCTGGAAGGCGCAGCAAGCGTGATCCAACGGGTGACGAGCGACGTGCGAGCGTTCGTCGGTGAGCATCCGCTCCATGACGATATTACGATGATTGTGATTAGAAAAAAATGAGCGAAACCAACTTAGAAACCGAAAACATAGATAACGCCGAAGCTGCTGAAGCCGCTGTGGCAAAGGATCCCATCGCCGAAGCGCAAGCCGAGGCACTGCGCTGGAAGGACGCTGCACTGCGCGGCCAAGCGGAGCTGGAGAACTACCGCAAACGAGTCGCCCGCGAACGCGAGGACGACGGGAAGCGCACGCGCGCCAGCTTGCTGGAGCAGTTCCTGCCCGTGGTGGATAATTTTGAATTCGGCATGATGGAGGTGCGCAAGGGCGACCCGAAATCGCCCGTAGTCGTGGGTATGGTGATGATCGAAAAACAGATCAAAGACTTCTTGTCTGGTGCTGGCGTGGAGCTGGTGGAGGGCGTGGGTGCGCCGTTTGATCCGAACGTCCACGAGGCCGTCGGGCAGGAGGAAAGCGCGGACATCGCCGAGGGCAACGTCGTGCGCCAGCTCCGCAAGGGCTACAAACTGCGCGAGCGTCTGCTCCGCGCGGCGATGGTGATGGTGAGTAAGGGAAAGGCTTCGTAGCGCATGGCGACGAAAAGATGTTACTACGAAGTCCTCACGGTCGAGCGCACCGTGACAACGGAGGAACTGAAGAAAGTCTATCGCAAGCTCGCTGTGAAATATCACCCGGACAAAAATCCCGGGGATAAAAGCGCGGAGGAGAAATTCAAAGAAGTCGGCGAGGCGTATGAGGTCATCAACGACCCGGATAAGCGCGCCGCGTATGATCGCTTCGGCCACGCAGCATTTGCCAGCGGCGGCGCTCCACGGGGCGGCGGCGGCGGCGGCGGTGGCTTCCACGATCCGTTCGATATTTTCCGCGAAGCCTTTGGTGGTGCGGCGAGCGGCGGCGGCGGCGGCGGCGTGGGGGGGATCTTCGAGCAATTTTTCGGCGGCGGCGGCGGCAATGCTGGCGGCGGGCGAGGGGATCGCGAGAGCCGTCAGCGTGGCAGCGACTTGCGCTACGATATGCAGATCACGCTCGAAGAAGCGGCGGCGGGCGCGGAGAAAGAAATCGAAGTTTCCAAGCTCGACGGCTGCACTTCGTGCAAAGGCACGGGCGCAGAGCCGGGCTCGCGCGTGGTCAGTTGCAACGGCTGTGCTGGGCGCGGCCAAGTGGTGAGCAGTCGCGGCTTTTTCCAAGTCTCGCAGACCTGCCCGCGCTGTCGCGGCACGGGTCAGACGGTCGAGCGCCCTTGCGGCAAATGCAAAGGCGAGGGCCGCGCAGAGCAGGCGACGCGGATCAAATTAAAGATCCCCGCTGGCATCGAAGACGGTTCGCGCTTGCGCAGCAGCGGCAATGGCGAGGCGGGCATCCGGGGTGGTGCGCGTGGTGATCTCTACGTGGTCATCCACATCAAGGAGCACGAAGTTTTCGAGCGCGAGGCGGAGAATCTTTACTGCGAAGTGCCCGTTACTTTCACCGTCGCAGCGCTCGGTGGCGATGTGACGGTGCCGACGCTCGTAGGCGACGCTACGCTGAAAATCCCGGCTGGCACACAAAGCGGCACGGTCTTCAAGCTCCGCGCGCAAGGGATGCCCGTGCTGAATAGCAGCGCGCGCGGCGACCTCATGGCGCGGCTGATCGTGGCGGTGCCGCGCAAGCTCACGAACGAGCAGCGGCAAAAGCTGGAGGAGTTTGCGGAGCTGGTGGGCGAAGATGTGCCGCCTCCACAGAAGAGCTTCTTCGAGCGAGCGAAAGAGTTTTTCCAATAGCAGTCATGCCGCGCTTTTACATCCCGCCTTTTACATGGAACCCGGATCGCCTTGCGCTGGATTCCAGCGAAGCGCACCACGCCGTAGATGTGCTGCGGATGAAGGCTGGCGACCGCGCGACGGTCTTTAACGGCGAGGGCGCGGAGGCCGAGGTGGAGATCGTGAAAGCAGGCAAGCAAGGCGTGGAAATCCGCAAGCTCACGCTGCACAAATCCGCGCCGCTGCGCTGCCGCATCACGCTCGGGCAGGCGGTGCCGAAGGGGAAGAACATGGAGCTCATCATCGAGAAAGCCACGGAGCTGGGAGCCGCTGGCATCGCGCCGCTCCTCAGCGAGCGCACGGTCGTGCGCGGCACGGAGGACGACCATGTGCGCAAGCAGCACAAGTGGCAACGAGTGGCCGTGGAGGCTTGCAAGCAGTGCGGCCAAAATTGGCTGCCGCGTGTGCAAAAACCGCTCTCGCCCAAAGCGTTTTTTGAAAGCGGGCAGGCGTTCGATCTTATGCTCGTCGCGTCGCTGCAAAGCGATGCGCTCGCTTTGAAGAGCGTGCTCGCCGAGAGTGCCGCGAAGAAGCCCACGAACGTGCTGATCCTCGTCGGCCCCGAGGGCGATTTCACCCCGGCGGAAATGTCGCTCATCAAGAGCGCGGGTTGTCGCCCGGTGACGCTCGGGCCGATCATCCTGCGCACGGAGACCGCCGCGCTTTACTGCCTCAGCGTGCTCGCCCATGAGCTCTACGCATGAAGACCGTGATGGAGGTCATCACGGCCACTGCGGAGTATTTTAAAAAGAACGGCATTGAGAGCCCGCGCCTGAATATCGAACACCTGCTCGCGCACACGTTGGGGAAAAAGCGGATGGATTTGTATTGCGAGTTCGACCGCGCACTCACCGAGCCGGAGCTGGCACCGCTGCGCGACCTCGTGAAGCGCCGGGCGGGCGGCGAGCCGCTCCAGCACTTGCTCGGCACGGTGGAGTTCCTCACGCACACGCTGAAGTGCGACCGCCGCGCGCTCATCCCACGCCCGGAGACGGAGCAGCTTTGCGAGCTGCTTTGCGCCGAGGCGAAAGACGAGAGCTGCGTGTGGAAAAGCGGACGCATCGCCGATGTCGGCACGGGCAGTGGCTGCATCGCGCTCGCGCTCGCGGCGGCTTTTCCCGAGGCGACCGTCATCGCCGTAGATGCCTCGGATGAAGCCCTCGCCCTCGCCCGCGAAAACACCGAGCGACTCAGCCTCACCGAGCGCGTCACCTTTACCAAAAGCGATCTCCTCAGCGCGGTGCATGGCCCCTTCCAACTCATCGTCGCAAACCTCCCCTACATCCCCAGTGCTGAAATCGCCGGGCTCCAGCGCGAAGTCCTCCGCGATCCTATCCTGGCGCTGGATGGCGGAGCGGATGGGCTCGACCTCGTGCGCCGTCTCATCGCCGAGTGCGCGACAAAGCTCGCCAGCGGCGGACGGCTCGCGCTGGAGCTGCACCACGACCAGCCCACTGCGCTCGCGGCGACACTCAGCGCGCTCCATTTTCGCGACACGAAAACGGTGAAAGACTACCAAGGTCGCGAACGCTTTCTCTTTACCACACATGGATAAAATTCTCGTCCACGGCGGACACACACTGAACGGCAGCGTCCGCATCTCCGGCAGCAAAAACAGCGCACTGCCCATCCTCGCGGCGGCACTGCTCACGCGCGAGCCGTGCGTGATTTACAACGTCCCCGACCTCTCGGACATCCACTATATGCTGCAAATCCTCTCGCACCTCGGCGCACACGTCGAGCGGGCGAGCGGCACCGTGCGCATCCAGGCGGAGAAAATTAAAACCGAGGCCCCCTACGAGATCGTGCGGAAAATGCGCGCGTCCGTCTGCGTGCTCGGGCCTTTGCTCGGGCGCGAAAAAGAAGCGGTCGTCTCGCTGCCCGGCGGCTGTGTGATCGGCGACCGCCCGATTGATCTGCATTTGAAAGGCTTTGAGGCGCTTGGCGCGGTGAGCCGTATCGAGCACGGAAATGTGAGGATTTTTGCCGCACAGTTGCGCGGCGCGACCGTAAATCTGCGCGGCAAACAAGGCCCCACCGTGCTCGGCACGGATAACGTGATGATGGCCGCCGTGCTCGCCGAAGGCACCACGATCATCGAAAGCGCCGCCGCCGAGCCCGAGGTCGTGGACCTCGCGAATTTCCTCAACAAAATGGGCGCAAAGATCGAAGGCGCTGGCACTCGGCGCATCGTGATCGAAGGCGTGAAAGAGCTGCACGGAGCCGAGCACAGCGTCATCCCGGATCGCATCGAGGCGGGCACTTACCTCGTCGCAGGAGCGATCATGGGCGGCGACGTGATGCTCCGCCGCGTAGAGCCAGAGCACCTCGGCGCAGTCATCGAGGCCGTGCGCGAGGCGGGCTACAGCATCGAGACCACGCGCGACACCGTCCGCATCCGAGGCAATGGCGCGCCGAAGCCGCTCACACTCACGACCGAGCCGTATCCCGGCTTCCCCACCGATATGCAGGCGCAAATGTGCGCGCTGCTTTGCCAGACGAGCGGCATCAGCGTCATCAGCGAAACGATCTTCCCGCAGCGGTATATGCACGTCAGCGAGCTAAAGCGTATGGGTGCCGACATCGCGCTCGACGGGCACACCGCCATCATCAAAGGCGTGCCCAGCCTCAGCGGCGCACCCGTGATGGCCAGCGACCTCCGCGCCAGCGCCGCACTCGTCCTCGCCGGCCTTCGTGCGGAAGGGATCACCGAGGTCAATCGCGTCTATCACATTGATCGCGGCTACGAGTCCATAGATGAAAAACTCAACGCCATCGGTGCCCGCATCGAGCGTGTGAAAGCGTAAGGAGCCGCGCGCTCTGCGACTTTCTTTGCAGAAACGCACTTTGGATTTGCACCCCACGCGCAAGTCGCTACGGTGCGCCGCTCGCGACTTCCGCGAGAAAGACTGGCTGATGGTGTAAAGGCAGCACAGGTGACTTTGACTCACCTAGTCTAGGTTCGAATCCTAGTCGGCCAAGTCTTCCTTCTTTGGGAAACCTCTGATACCTCTCCAAGAATTAAAAAGACGATGCAAAGCAGGAGAGATGAGCCGGGTTGCGAGCGGTGCCTCTGGAGTGCGGGGGCATGACCCCGCTCTGGAGGGGCCTTCGGGTGGGCACACGGTCGGAATGGCGAGCGACTGGCCCACCCGCTCGTTCCTCGCCCGCCA